>JAAWCO010000038.1 GCA_022793315.1 Clostridiales bacterium
GGTGGATCTGGAGACTGTCTCCAGTCAATGGGGGGATATCGCCGCTGGTCTGGTACAAAGCCTCAGGCGGCTCAACCGGCAGAAATACGACTATACCGCTTTCCTGAAAAAATTCGCTGTCATGGGGGAGGATATGGCGGTCAACGACGATGAGTTTGACCCGATATTCTATACCTACGGTCTGCGGATGTACAAACGCCTTCCTCTCATTGAGCCTCTGGAGTACAGGGAGGCCAAGCGTATCCGGGAATTCGTCATCGCTGTGGACACCTCCGGCTCCGTGGCTGGGGAGCTGGTACAAAAATTTATCCGGAAAACCTATCACATTCTGTTGAGTACCGAGAGCTTTTTTTCCAGGATCAATCTTCATATCCTTCAGTGTGATGCGGACATCCAGCAGGATGTCAGGATCACCTGCCAGGAGAACCTGGATCAATACTTAAAAACCATGACCCTTCACGGCTTCGGTGGAACGGATTTCTGTCCGGTGTTCGCCCATGTAGACCAGTTGATCCGGAAAGGGGAATTCACCAATCTGCGGGGCCTGATCTACTTCACCGACGGCTATGGTATATATCCTTCTCAAAAGCCGCCCTACGAAACCGCTTTTATTTTTCTGGAGCAGGAGGAGGAGCCGCCGGAGGTTCCTGTGTGGGCCATCAGGCTGATTCTTCCGAAGGAAGATACAGAGGACGAGCAGCAGGAAAGTGGAAAATAAAAAATCAGGAGGAAACAACTATGCCCGCCAATGAATTCATCATCCGGAACGGTGTTCTGACCGACTACAAAGGCCCCGGCGGAAACGTGATCATCCCGGAAAATGTCAAGGTGATCGGACAGGATGCTTTCTGGGGCTGCGAGAGCCTGATACGGGTCGTCATTCCCGACGGTGTAACCAGGATCGATCAGGAGGCCTTTCGGCACTGTGAGAACCTGACGCAGGTGAACATCCCGGAGGGAGTGACTGAGATTGGCATCATGGCTTTTGCCTTCTGCAAAAAAATGACCAATATCGTGATTCCGCCCCGTGTGCGGACCATTGGATGGCAGGCGTTTGCCTACTGTCAGAGCCTGACCAGTATCTCTATCCCGGAGGGGATGACAGAGATTGACGAGCGGGTCTTTTTCGGCTGTGACGCGCTCACAGAAATCATCCTCCCGAAAAGTGTCAGAAAAATTGGCGACAACGCTTTTTCCCGCTGTGAAAACCTGACCGGCCTCACCCTTCCCGCAGGGGTGACGGAGATCGGCGAGGGTGCGTTTATGGGCTGTAAGAGCCTGACAAGCCTTATCATCCCGGATGGAGTAACCGTCATCGGTGAGGAAATGTTCGAGGATTGTACGGGCCTGACCGGCATGACCATCCCAGAGGGCGTGACTGAGATTGGTGCAGAGGCCTTTTCCTGCTGCACAGGACTTGTCAGTATCACCATCCCCGCCGGCGTGACCACCATCGGCGCCAATGTGTTTCGGGGCTGCTCCCGGCTGGAACGTATAGAAATAGCCCCAGACAACCCCCGTTTCCGGGAGGAAAACGGGATGATTCTTTCCACGGACGGCAAAACGTTGGAGTTTTGCGCCCCACAGGTCTCAGGCGTGATAGAGATTCCCCAGGGGGTCAGGACCATTGCCTGGCATGCCCTTGAGGACTGTCAGAAATTGACGGGCGTCGTTATTCCCGACAGCGTGACCACCATCGGCGTCTACGCCTTTGCCGGCTGCAAAAGTCTGACGTCCCTGAGCTTCTCCCCCAAGATGAAAAAGATCAGCGCCTCCACCTGCGAGGGATGTAAGAATCTGCGGGAGGTCACCCTTCCCCCGGCTCTGACCAGTATCGGGACAGATGCCTTTGCAGAGACAGGTCTTGAGAGCATCCTTATCCCGGCCACCGTGACCGTGCTGAAGTCGGGTGCGTTCCAGGGCTGCCGCCTGCGTCGTGCCACCCTGCTGGGGAATATCAAAATCAGCGCCCGCTCACTGGGGAAAGGCACCTTTGAGCTGATCGCTGAGCAGATTCCCTTTTCCCAGATTCATCAGAACTATAAGCTGTGCGCTGTACTGGGCTTTGCGGTGCGTTACCTGTCCGGCGAGGTGCTGGCAGAGGAGTGGCGCGCCGATTATCTCACCTATATCAGAGGCCAGCGGAAGCGGCTGTATCCGCTGGCGCTGGAACATCCTGCCCTGCTCCACACCATGGTGTCTGAAGGGATCATTCCTCAGTCGGCTATGAGCGGCCTCATCGAGCAGGCGGCCAAGCTGGGCCGGGCCGAGGTCAGCGCCATGCTGCTGGAGTACCAGAACAGAGCCTTTGGTCCCGCTGACCTGGACAGGGAAATGGAGAGAGAGATAAAACAGCAGCTGAAAATGCTGGAGCTGGACGAGTCGGAGACTTGACCATTGACTGCGGGAGAATTACCCATGAACATTAAAGAGGCAAAGCAACAGATCAAATATACCGTACAGACCTACCTGACCCAGGATGAGCGGGGCCAATACCGGATTCCCCTTTCCCGGCAGCGTCCCATTTTCCTTATGGGCCCCCCGGGAATCGGTAAGACCGCGATTATGGAGCAGGTGGCTCAGGAGCTGGGCGTGGGTATGGTGGCCTACTCCATGACCCATCACACCCGCCAAAGTGCCATCGGACTGCCCTTCATTGTGGAAAGGACTTACGGCGGCAAGACTTATAATGTCTCCGAATACACCATGAGCGAGATTATCGCTTCGGTTTACGACATGATGGAGGAGACAGGATGGAAAGAGGGACTCCTCTTTCTGGACGAGGTCAATTGTGTCTCTGAGACTCTGGCGCCGGCCATGCTGCAATTTTTGCAATACAAAATATTTGGCCGCCACCAGCTCCCGGAGGGCTGGGTGGTGGTGGCCGCCGGAAACCCGCCGGAGTACAACAGCTCCGCCCGGGAGTTTGACATCGTCACATGGGATCGGCTCAAACGGATCGACGTATCGCCTGAATTCCAGGTATGGAAGGAGTACGGCTACCAGCGGGGCATCCACCCCGCCATTATGACTTATCTGGAGATCCGTCAGGGCGATTTCTATCAGGTGGAGACCACAGCAGAAGGGAAACGTTTTGTCACCGCCCGGGGATGGGCGGATCTGTCCGATAGTATCACCCTGTACGAGTATCATGGCTTGCCTGTAGATGTAGCTCTTACGGTCCAATATCTGCAGGATCCCAGGATCGCGCGGGAATTTGCGGTATACTATGATCTGTTCCGAAAATACCACGCTGACTACCAGGTGGATAGGATTTTGGACGGCGAGGCTCCAGAGGAACTCTGTCAGCGGGCCGCCGCCGCAGACTTTGATGAGCGGCTGGCGCTGATCGGCCTGCTTCTGGATGGGCTGTTTGTTAAAATGCGGGAGCAGACAGGAAAAGAGCGGACTCGGCGATTCTTATTTAGCGAGCTGAAGGAGCTGCGGAATCAGCTGGCCGCTTCAGGAAAGACCCCCGCCGTTCTTCTGGATGAGCTGCTCGAAAATCGGAGAAAGCAGATAGAACGGGGCACAAAAGCCTCCGCCCTGTCCCGGGAAGAGGTGGACGCCATAAAAAACGGCATCACCCTGTTGGAAAAGACATATTCCACTGTCCAAGCAGGAAAGATTCAAACCGGTACCGAACTGTTGAAAGCCCTTTTCACCGCTCTGGAGGATCTGCGTCAGGAAGGGCAAAAGAGCGCCGAAGCCGTTGGCAAATGTCTGAACAACGCCTATGCCTTCTGCAAAAAGGCTTTCCCTGAGGGCCAGGAGCTGCTGATTCTTACCACCGAGCTGACCGTAAATAGCGACAGCGTACAATTTATTGGCAAATATGGCTGCGCGGCCTATTTTCAATACAATAAAGACCTGCTGCTCTACGAACGCCAGCTGGAGCTTTGGGACAGGCTGGAGGATATTGATTTAGATGCTTTGGATTTAGACACTTTATAAGGGGCTTGCCAAGCACACAACGGCTGCTGCGGTGCTGATTTTTTCTCCGTGAGATGGCAGTCTGTTTTAAGCTGCTTCTTAAAACAGGGGGGCTGCCGTCGTATCCTGTTACGACATGATGAAAAAGACGCTGCTTATAGCCGAGCGGCATCATAAAAAGCGGCCGGCAACTCATCGCGAATTGCCGGCCGCAGGTGTGTGAATGGATATATTTACAAATCTGACAGGTGGAAGGGCCCCTCATGTCCCTCGAAAAGGTTGAGTAGCAAGCCGAAGCATCGCGATCGCGTTTACAGGCGGGCAGCGAAGGTGCGGCGTGACCTTTTTCGGACAAGGAGGAGAAGCGGCGTGAGACCACTCCGACTTTTGTAAAAAAGTCGAAGCAAGCGTTATGCAGCTGGCGGCGACATGTCATAAGACAGCGAAAAAGATGCCGCTCCGGCGCGGCCCCCCTTTTGGCAAAGAAAAACCTGCGGTGTGCAACTTGCTCACCGCAGGTGTGGCCCGCCCGGAGGGATTCGAACCCCCGGCCTTCGGAATCGGAATCCGCTGCGATATCCAGCTTCGCCACGGGCGGACATTACGATATGACGCTCACAGGAAACACCTGCAAAAAACCGCTGCTTCCCCGAAGCGTGTACTATTCTACACCACCGGACTGTTTTTTGCAACCCCTAAATTTCCACGGAGTTGATCCGGCGCCCGAACCGGCGGGATACGATAGAATAGCGCAACCAAAAACTCACTTTCGACCTTGTTCCCGGTGCAAAAGCATTGTATGATAGACATGTTTATTATTATGGGCCGTTTCAGGAAAACGGCCGGGGAAAGGCAGGAAAAAGCATGAAATATACGCTGAGCGGCCTCAGCATGGAGGAGCAGCGTGCGGTTGCCGAGGTCGCGCCGCTTCTCCGCATTGAGATTGGAAGCGGCGGCACGCCGGTTACCTTTATTCAGGGGAGTGACGGGCTTACTGTCACCCGCCGTGACGTGACCCGTCCCAGCGACGGGCGCGCCACTGTTATCAGCCGCACGGTTGTTTACAGCAGCCGCGCCGCCCTGCTACGGGCGGTCAGCCTTCTGGCAGAAAATGACCGTCTGACCCGTGGGGATTACGAAATCAGTGAGACCCCGGCATTTCACACGCTGGGCGCCATGCTGGACAATTCCCGCAACGCCGTGATGACCAATGACTCGGTCAAAAAAATGTGCCGTATTCTTGCGGTGATGGGCTACAATACCCTGATGCTGTACACAGAGGATACCTATGAGATAGAGGGAGAGCCCTATTTCGGCTATCTGCGGGGCCGCTATACCGCTGCCGATTTGAAAGAGCTGGACGATTATGCCGCTCTGCTGGGAATTGAGCTGGTGCCCTGCATCCAGACGCTGGCCCATCTGCAGGCCATGCTGCGCTGGCCCGCCTATGACGTGCTGCGGGACTGCAACGACATTCTGACCGTTGGGGATGAACGCACCTATGCTTTGATCGACAAGATGCTGTCCACCATGTCCCAAAATCTGCGCAGCCGCCGGATCAACATCGGCATGGATGAAGCGGGTATGCTGGGCCGGGGCCAGTATCTGCTTAAAAACGGATACCGCGACCGCAAAGAGATTATGCTGGAGCACCTCAGCCGGGTGGTGGAGCTGTGCCGGCGGTATGGCTATCAGCCCATTATGTGGAGCGACCTCTTCTTCAGTATGAGCTCGCCCACTGAAGCCTATTACGATATGGAGCTGGAAATTCCCGAATCGGTCATTGAGAAGGTCCCGCCGGAGATTACACTGGCCTACTGGGATTATTATCATATCGACCGGAAAATTTACGACCACATGATTGATCAGCACCACCGCTTCCACAATCCTGTCCTGTTCGCGGGCGGTGCGTGGCGCTGGGGCGGCCTGACCCCAATCGGCCGTTTCGGCCAGCGGGTGGCGCGTACCGCCATCCCCGCTTTGCGGGAAAAGGGGATGGACCAGGTGATTGTTACCGCCTGGGGAGACAACGGGAGCGAATGCTCCTTCTTCTCTATCCTGCCCACCCTGCAAACCTATGCAGAGGGCTGCTGGTCGGGCGACACCGGTGACGGGCAGGTCTCCCGGCGGCTGCGCACCTGCGCCGACGCCGATCTGGCCGGTTTCCTTGACCTCGATCTGGCCAATTATCCCCCCGACCGGAGCGACGTGGACAGCGAGTCCATCAACTGCTCCCGTTATCTGCTGTATCAGGACCCCCTGCTGGGGCTCTTTGACCGCCACATCGGCGAGGGCATCACCGATCAGTGCTATGCAGGTTATGTCCCGGTGCTGGAGCAGCGTGAAAAGGAAAACCCCGCCTGGGCCTATCTGTTTGAAACACAGAAGGCGCTGTGTCATGTTCTTGCCCTTAAATCGGAGCTGGGCATCCGGCTGAAGAAGGCCTATGACACGAAGGACCGCGCCGCCCTGGCCGCTCTGGCGGAAAAGGATATCCCTGAGCTGCTGGTGCGTCTGGATGCCCTGACCGAGGCGCAGCGCCGGCAGTGGCTTACCGAAAACCGACCCTTTGGTCTTGACGTGCAGGACCTGCGTTATGGCGGCCTGCGCGCCCGGCTTCAGCAGGCGGCCAGACGGGTTCGCGAGTATCTGGAGGGGACGGCGGAGCGTCTGGAAGAGCTGGAGGCTGACCGTCTGTATTTTGACGGCCGGGCGGAGGACAGTGACTGGCCAACCGTCATCCAGCGCAACGTCTGGTCGGATATGGTCACGGTCAATACCCTCTGACCCCTGATCCTTGTTTTCCGCACACCCGCTTTTGAATGGATTCACTAAAAAAGGAGTGACAATCATGCCGATTACCTATGTGCCCGAAACCCGTACCTTCTTTCTGGACACCGAAAATACCTCTCTGGTCTTTGGCCTGTACGACCACGACTATATCCACAGTCAGTATTGGGGCCGCCGTATCCATCATGCCGATCTGTCCCGTCTGCTGCGGGTATGTGCCTCCGGCTTCTCTCCCAACTATCCCGGTGCACCCGACCGGGAGCACAGCCTTGACCTGCTCCCCACTGAATATCCGGTTTACGGCGGCGGTGACTACCGCTCGCCGGCGCTGCAGGTGGAGTTTCCCGATGGCAGCCGCCTGCTCGACCTGAAATACAAATCCCACGCCATTCTGGACGGCAAGCCGGCGCTGCCCGGCCTGCCCCATCTGGACGGCGCGGACTGCACCCTGGAGCTGACCCTGTGCGACGAATATTCGGGGCTGGAGGCAGTGGTGTGCTACTCGCTGTTTGAAAAGCAGGATGTAATCGCCCGCAGCGCCCGCATTCTCAACAAAACCGGTGCGCCTCTGACGGTGACCCGGGCGCTGAGTGCCAGTGTGGACCTGCCCCGCGCCGATCTGGAAATGATTGGCCTGTACGGTACCCATATCCGGGAGCGGCAGCTGGACCGCACCCCGTTGCGGCACGGCATCCAGTCGGTGGAAAGCCGCCGCGGCGCCTCCAGCCATCAGCATAATCCCTTCGCGGCTCTGGCGGCAAAAGACACCACTGAGCAGGCGGGGGAGGTCTATGCCGCGACTCTGATTTACAGCGGCAATTTCGTCATCTCTGCGGAGGTGGACTGCTTCAACTCCACCCGCTTCCAGCTGGGGATCAATCCCTTTGACTTCTCCTGGCGGCTGGAACCGGATGAAGCCTTTGTCACCCCGGAGGCGGTGCTCACCTACACCGACCGGGGGCTGAACCGGATGTCCCAGAATTTCCACAACGTGTTCAAGCACCATCTGGGTCATACCGAAATCCGCAACAAGCCCCGCCCCATCGTCATCAACAACTGGGAGGCCACCTACTTCGATTTTGACGAAGAGAAGCTGTTCGGTATCATCGACTGCTGCAAGGGGCTGGGCATTGACACCTTTGTACTGGATGACGGCTGGTTTGGACAGCGCAACAACGACTGCTGCTCGTTGGGAGACTGGGTGGTCAATACCGGCAAGCTGCCCCGCGGCCTTGACTCCATCATTGAGCGCTGTGAACAGAACGGTCTGAGCTTTGGCCTGTGGTTTGAGCCGGAAATGGTGTCAGAGGACAGCGACCTGTATCGCGCCCATCCCGACTGGGCGATCCATAAGGAGGGCCGTCCCTTCTGTACCGGCCGCTCGCAGCTGGTGCTTGACCTGGCCAATCCTGCCGTGCTGGAATATCTGAAAAAGGCGCTCTCTGCTATCCTCGGTTCCCATCGCATTTCCTATGTGAAATGGGATATGAACCGCCACATCACCGACGCTTATTCCGCCGCTCTGCCCGCCTGCCGGCAGCCGGAAATCTATCATCGGTACATGCTCAACCTGTATGCCCTGCTGGATTTCCTGAACAGGGAATTCCCCCATGTGACCATTGAGGGCTGCTCCGGCGGCGGCGGACGCTTTGACGCCGGCATGCTCTATTACATGCCGCAGACCTGGACCAGCGACGATTCCGACGCCATTGAACGTCTGAAGATCCAATATGGCACCTCACTGGTGTATCCGCCGCAGTGCATGACCGCCCATATCTCCGCCTCTCCCAATCATCAGATGAACCGGGTCACCCCCTATGTGACACGCGCGCGGGTGGCCATGAGCGCCTCCTTCGGTTATGAGCTGAATCCCCTGCATCTGACCGATGAGGAGCGCGCCGAAATCCGGAATCAGACCGCACTTTACAAACGGATTGCTCCTCTGGTCGTCGAGGGGGATTTCTACCGTCTGATCAGCCCCTTTGAAGCGGACGGTTGCGCCTGGATGTTTGTCTCACCCGACCGGCGGCGTGCCTTTGCCATCTATGTGCAGAAGCTGAGTAAGCCCGCGTGGCCGCAGGATCGCCTCCGGCTTCAGGGGCTTGACCCCGATGCCCGCTATCGGATTGAAGAGCTGGACGGTGTGTTCTATGGCGATGAGCTGATGTACGCCGGACTGGCCCTTCCGCGCCTGTTTGACTTTGAGAGTGTCTCGTATACACTGGAGAGGCTGGACTGAGCGATCTTTGTCAGCGCCTTTTGAGGGAAAAAGCGGCGTTTTCTGTCTTCCGGACGGTGGGTGTTCTTCGGGAGGGACCACCGGTCGCAGTTGATCTGTCCCCTGTCCGCCAGGATTTCGCCCGCGGTGTGTATAACACACCGCGGGCGTTTGGTGTTGGTAACAGAACCTGGTGGATGTGGGGAGGGGAACGCTTCAGCTAAAAATCACAGCCGTTTAATCGCAGGCAATTTTCTCCGCTTCCTCCAGCGTGAGCTTTCCGCATTTAATCATTCGGCTGAGGACAACAGACATTCTTTTTTTTGCCAGATCCATATTGTTGTCAAGGGAGTAGACAGAGGGCGCATTGGGAAGACCGGCCAGCAAAATCGCTTCATAATCGGTTAAATCCTGCGGCTTTTTTTGAAAATAGCCCTGCGCCGCCTGATAAATCCCGTAATAACCGCTGCCGAAATAAATAGAATTCACATATATCTCAAACAGTTCATGCTTGCTGTATTCTTTTTCCAGTGCTAATGCCGCAAAAATTTCGGCAAATTTTCTCTCCACCCTCTTTTCCTGTGTGAACAACTGGTTTTTGGCAATTTGCTGCGTGATGGTGCTGCCGCCTTCTGCAAAGGACAGGGTGGTGATATCCGTCCATACAGCTCTGGCAATCGCACATATGTCAATACCGCCATGCGTTTCAAAGCGTTTATCCTCAGCCGCTATCACCGCGTCTATATACCGGGAGGGCAAATCCTCATATTTTGTGAAGCCCTCCTGATTTCTGATCGCTTCGGCGATTTCGGCAACCGGTTTTTCCCTTACAGCACTCTGATACATCAGATAGCCCTTCACGCCGAAAAAACCGCTGGTTAACAGCGCCAGAACCAGCAGCGACGCCATCGTACGGAGCAGAATGGTCCTCACCCGTTTTCCCGTTGTTTGTCTCATAGCGCCTGGTCCCCTTTCCTGTAGGTATACGATGAAGCTGGGGAAAATGCCTGGGGCATTTTCGAGACCACGGCCACCGGGCGTTACGTGAGCAGAAGCATGGGGCCGTGGTTATATGATACGATGAAGCTGGGGAAAATGCCTGAGGCATTTTCGAGACCACGGCCACC
>JAAWCO010000039.1 GCA_022793315.1 Clostridiales bacterium
GGTCTGACCGTGTCCTTTTACCCAATTTGGCAGATACGGGCCCGTAGCGGCAGAATAGCCGGCGGAGAGACCGACAGCTCGTCGATTCCCATTTCCAGGAAGGCACGAGTCATCTCCTGATCGGCGCCCAGCTCGCCGCAGATTCCAATCCATATCCCCGCCTCATGTGCACTTTTGGCACTGTATCCGATCAGTCGAAGAATCGCCTCATGATGAGGGTCGGCAAATTCCGCGACCGACTCGTTCCTCCGGTCGGCCGCCAGTGTATACTGAATCAGATCGTTGGTACCGACGCTGAAAAAATCCACCATCTTCGCCAGCTGATCACTGATAACAGCGGCCGCAGGCGTCTCGATCATAATACCCAGCTCGGCGCCGGGATCAAAGGGAACACCGGAAGCCGCCAGCTCTTCACGGACACCCGCCGCCAGCCTTTTGACCTCCCGCAGCTCCTGCACCGAAGTAATCAGCGGAAACAGAATGGCGATTCTGCCATAGGCTGACGCACGGTACAGGGCCCTCAGCTGAGTTTTGAAGATCTCCGGTCTGGTCAGGCATAGACGGATTGCCCGCATCCCCATAGCCGGATTTTCCTCTGCAGGCAGCCGAAAATACGCCGCCTGTTTATCCGCGCCGATATCCAGCGTCCGGATCACCACCCGGCGGCCATCCATTTTTTCGGCCACCCTTTTATACACCTGGAACTGTCGTTCTTCACTGGGATAATCCCGGCTCTCCAGATATAAAAACTCACTGCGGAACAGACCAACGCCCTCCGCATCGTTTTGAAGGGCCGCCTCCATATCGTCAAGACTGTCGATGTTGGCATAGAGGGGCAGCTTTCTTCCGTCGCGGGTCACCGTCTCCCTGCCGCGATACCGGGCCATCAGCTCGCGGTACTCCGCCTCCCGGCGGGCCTTGACCCGCAGCCGGGAACAGGTTGCCCTGTCCGGTTCCAGATACACCTCGCCGGTGGAGCCGTCTACTGCCGCTTCCCGTCCCTCCAGCTCCTCGGACAGGGCGCTGCCCAGACCGATCACCGCAGGGATGCCCATCGTGCGGGCCAGAATCGCGGCGTGAGAGGTGACCGATCCGCCCACCGTCACAAAGGCAAGAATCCTGCCCTTATCCAGCTGGACCGTCTCGCTGGGCGCCAAGTCGTCAGCCGCCACAATGACCGGCTCCTCGGCTTCAATGCCGCCGGCGGGAACCCCCGTCAGGATGCTCAGCACCCGGCGGGAAACATCCTGTACATCGGCGGCACGCCCCCGCAGATATTCGTCATCCATATCGGCAAACATATCTTCAAATTTCTGCGCAATCCTCTGAACCGCGTATTCCGCGTTGACCGTTTCCTGCCGGATCAGACCTGTCACTGCGTCGCAGTAATCCAGATCCTCCAGCATCATCTGATGAATCTGGAAAAGCAGGGAGCTTTCCTCCCCCAGCTCCTGAGCTGTTTTGTCGTAGAGCACCGCCAGCTCCGCCACTGCCCGTCCGCGGGCCGCTTCAAAGCGCTTCACCTCTGTCTCCGGGTCCTCGACAGCTGTCCGCTCAACAGAGCCGGCTCCGCGCCGGTAAAAGCACAGTCTGCCGAACACGATCCCGCTGCAGGCGCCTTTCCCGTTAAGAGTGATCATGACTGTCACTTCCTTTCGCCGCTGACGGATGGACTCCTCCGAACGGCTGTCAGAGGAAAGCGCGCAGCCACCTCCTCTATGTCCCGGTGTCCGGCCAGCCAGGGCTGAAAAGCGGTAGCACTGCCAGTGCACAGTCCCATACGGAGCGCCTCATCGTACCGGCCGGCAGTCAGATAACCAAAGAGAAAACCGGCTACCATCGAATCGCCCGCCCCCACCGCATTGACAGGCCTCCCCTCCGGAGCCGGACCATACAGGAGTTCCCCCTCCTCTGTCACCAGCAGGGCCCCCTCTCCCCCCAGGGATACCAGCACGTTTCGGGCCCCCTGCTTCTGCAGCCTCCGGGCGTGGACAGCGATTTCCTCCGGGGTATGCAGCACCGTTCCAAACAGCTCAGACAGCTCTTGACGATTCGGCTTGATGAGGAAGGGGCGACAGGGCAATACACTTGTCAGCAGTCCGCGCGCCGCATCCACTATGGTGAGTATCCCCCGGCCCTGCAGCCGCATCAGAAGGCGTTCATAGGTATCCTCCGGCAGCGGATCAGGAACAGAGCCTGCCAGCACCAGCACATCCCCCTTTGTCAGCGTGTCCAGCCGGTTCATCAGCCTCTCCAGCGCCTCCGGCGGGATGGATGGTCCCCGGCCGTTGATTTCGGTTTCTTCTTCCCCCCGAATCTTGACATTGATCCGGGATATTCCTTCCACCTGGATAAAGTCCTCCCGGCAGCCGAGTTCCCTCAGCCGGCGAAGGAGCTCCTGCCCTGTGAAACCGGCAGCAAAGCCCAGCGCCATACTGTCCATCCCCAGATTTTTCAGCACAAGGGAGACGTTGAGCCCCTTCCCGCCGGGACTTGTCTGCTCCCGCGCGGTGCGGTTCACGGCGCCGGTCTCCAGCTGGGGAACCCACACAGTATAATCAAGGGACGGGTTCAGGGTGACCGTATAGATCATGTTGTTCCTCCTCCGTCACAGCCGTTACAGCACCATATCCTAAAGATAAGCACCCGCTCTGGAAGAATCCCCTGCGGCTCTGCCGCAGGAGGGCGTCCCGCCCGACAGGGGGTTCTTCGACACGCGGAAAGAAAAAACGCCGCAGTCGGACATACCGCCCAACCTGCCGACAGCGTCTTTCCCATGGAGCACTCCCTGTTTTCCGATTGCCTCCTTCCAACGGACAGCAAATGCGGATTATTCTCTTCTCTGTGCTCATAATATCACCAAATTATTCCAAAGTCAATTATTTTACGACTGGTTGTTGTATAATTTTATTTTATTTAACCAATAACCAAAGGGGTATATACTGGATTTATGCTCAGATTTTCAAAATATTCCCACTGCCCGACATACGACATTTTTCCGACTGGCCGTCGCGGCGGTTCAGACAGACGGTGCCGGGGGGCGGGAGGCGGACAGAAAGCAGGCGGCGAAAACCTTTTTGTTTTCGCCGCCTGAACAGACCGGTAGCCGATATTCTGCGGGACACAGGCGGAACCCCTTCGCCCTCCCACACCCCCGCTCCTGTTCCGCACAGAGGGTTCATTCCCCCTGATCGGGGCCGTTGCTGTTGGGCGATAATTCCTGAGTCATTTTGACCGGCGGCGCAGTACGCAGCGCCAGCGTCACCTTGAACAGGTCACCGTCAATGGAGATGCTCATGCTGCCCTGCTGATGCTCCATCAGGCTGCGGGCAATGGAGAGCCCCAGGCCGCTGCCATCGGTGTTCCGTGCCTGATCCCCGCGGACAAAGCGTTCCATCAGCTCCTCCGGCCGAATGTTCAGGGGATCACGGGAGATATTTTTGACCGACAGGAGCGCCCGCGCACCGTCGTCGATCAGATCAACATACACCCGCGTGCCCTCCAGCGCATATTTGGCCGCATTGCCGAACAGATTATCCAGCACCCGCCACATATGCCGTCCGTCCGCCGTCACATACAGGGGAATCTCCGGCGCGGAGATCACCAGCGCAATTCCCCCGTCGGCGAGACGGGCCTCAAACTCACCGGCGGCCTGCTTGAGCAGCTCACCGAGATTGAGGGTTTCCAGCTCCACGGTGATGTTGCCGGAGGTCACCTTGGAGGCCTCCACCAGATCGGCCATCAGCTGTGCCAGCCGTCTGGATTTGCGCTCCAGTACCGCAATATACTCCAGCGCCCGGGGGTCGTGGACCTCGGTGGTGTGCAGCAGATCGACGTAATTGATGATGGAGGTCAGCGGGGTTTTGATATCATGGGAAACATTGGTGATCAGCTCCGTTTTCATCCGCTCGCTGCGAGTGGCATCCTCCACTGCGGCGGTCAGGACCCGGCCGGCGCTGTTCAGGTTGCGCGCCATTTCCCGGAAGAAGGGCACCTCCTTCTCCTTTACCACCTCCCCCAGCTGGCCGGCCGCCATGCGGTCGGTGGCCAGACGCAGCGTATCATACTGAACCGCTACCCATATCGCCAGCAGCACCAGCGCAATATTCCCTGCCACCCACAACAGGACAAAAAGAGCGGAATACCGCATCCCATAACAGAACACCTCAAACAGTGCCACGCTCAGGATCATAAGCAGGAGACGGGGCATCATCCGCGTATGCTCCGCCGAACGGTGAATCAGGCGGCCCAGCGCCCGGAACGGACGCAGTACCTGCCGCAGCAGAGAGGTGCGGTACAGCCGGTGTGCCCGCAGACGGCGGATCAGACTCAGGGCCAAAGTCAGGGAACCATACAGGAACAGGGAGAGGAAGCCAAACTTCCATACCGCCCCATTCCAGACAGAAAAAACGATATCAGGCGTCAGCATCAGCATCAGCACCCAGCCGGCAAGCAGGACCTCAATCCAGATGCGGTCGAAGGGATTGAGGCAGACGGCCTCCTCCCCCTTCCGTTTTCCCGCCACCGCCGCCAGAAAAAGAAAAAGCAGGAGGGAAACACCAGCGCAGACAGCAGTAAAGACCAGCGCCGGCTTCAGATAGCTCCGATACCTTACAGCCGTCTGCCATTCCTGTGCATAGGCATCGCTGACCGGCAGGCCTGTACGAAACCCGTAGCTCAGGTAACGCAGCCGCGCCGTCTGCTCCTCCTTCGGATAGTCCTCTTCTACCCTGTAGGTAAACGACTGAATAGCCACGTCCCCGCCGGTCAGCTCCTGCAGCTCAGCCAGCGGATCTTCCCCCTTCAGATTGCTCAGCAGCACCTCACCCTGAGCGTTGACAACCGCATACAGAAGGTTGGTGTCCTCAGCCTCCCGGCAAACATCCGGCGCGTTCTTCATCGCTTCCCGTTCACCATAGGGCAGGACTTCCCCCTCCGCCTCCCGCTGCCAGTATTCATAATACCGGCGAATCTCATTGAGGTCGGAATACAGGCGTTCATAGTTCTGTCCTGCGGAATCATAGCCCTCCGCTGACAGGGCGCCATACCGGAAGATGATCTGATACAGCGCCGTCAGGCCCGCGCTCATCAGGGGAAGCGCCAAAACCAGCAGACACACAGCCAGTCCCTTCATCCAGCCGCTCACACGTGTGGTTGTCATGCGTCATCCTTCCTTTCCTCCGCCGCTTCTACAGCTTCTCCATCTTGTAGCCGTGTCCCCAGATCACCTTGATATAGCGAGGCTCCTTGGGATTGATTTCGATTTTTTCCCGAATATGGCGGATATGCACCGCCACAATATTGTCTGCGCCGCAGGCGAACTCGTTCCAGACGCTTTCATATATCTGCGCGCTGGAGAATACCATCCCGCGGTTTTCCATCAGGAAGCGGACAATTTTGTATTCCACCGGGGTCAGGGAGACCTCCTCCCCGTCCACGGTCACCCGTTTCGCGCCGTCGTTCAGCTCCAGCCCGCCGTTGACCATCACCGCAGACTCCGTCGTTTCAGGCACGCTCCCCAGCCGGGTGTAACGGCGGAGCTGAGACTTCACCCGCGCCACCAGCTCCATCGGATTAAAGGGCTTGGTGACATAATCGTCCGCCCCGATATTGAGCCCCAGGATTTTATCGTTGTCCTCGCTTTTGGCCGAAAGCATGATGATGGGGATATTGCGGCTCTCCCGTATTTTCATCGTAGCGCGCACGCCGTCCATACGCGGCATCATGATATCCATCAGGATCAGGCGGATTTCCTCCTCCTGCTGCAGAATTTCCAGCGCCTGCAAACCGTCGTGGGCCTGCAGCACCCGGTATCCCTCCGCCGTCAGATAGATGTCCACCGCCTCCGCGATTTCCCTGTCATCATCGCATACCAGAATGGTCTGAGCCATGGTAATCCCCTCCTCCCGGCCGCTGTCCGGTATCTTCCGCAAGCCGTCGGCGGCCTTTTCAATTCTTATGATAGCATACCCTGTGGAAAAGGAATAGAACGAATCCTTAAGGAATAATGAATATCCGGCGCCCTTTCAGGCGTTCCGCCTGGAAGGTGCTTTCCCTGTTCATTCGCGTCCGTACCGATCCTCCCGCGGCCCTTTCTCTTCCCCGACACAACAGGCTCTTCTCATAAAGCACCGCCGGGGAAGGCGGCTGGCCTTCCCCGGCGGTGCTTTCCGAAACGGTTATGCGAAATAGCGGACCCCGCTCTCAAACAGGTGCTGATCCTTGACGCCCGGAACGTTTTTGTACAGATTCTCACCGCAGCGTTCGCTGTGGCCCATTTTGCCCAGCACACGGCCGTCCGGGGAGGTGATGCCCTCCACCGCACAGAGGGACCCATTGGGATTCCAGCAACCGTCGGCGAACGGCTGCCCGTCGGGAGCAACATACTGGGTGGCGATCTGGCCGCCGGCCGCCAGTGTTCGCAGCACAGCGTCGGAGGCGACGAACCGCCCCTCCCCGTGGGAAATGGGGATACAGTGGACATCCCCGGCCTCGCAGCCGGCCAGCCAGGGGGATTTCACCGAGGCGACGCGGGTGTAAACCATCCGGCTGATATGGCGGCCCACCGTGTTGAAGGTCAGAGTGGGGTCCTCCGCCCCAATATCTACGATGCGGCCATAAGGGACCAGCCCCAGCTTGATCAGCGCCTGGAAACCGTTGCAGATGCCCAGCATCAGGCCATCCCGGCTGTTCAGCAGGTCGGCGACGGCATCGGCCACCCGCGGACTGCGGAACACGGTGGCGATAAATTTGCCCGATCCATCCGGCTCATCGCCGCCGGAAAAGCCGCCGGGCAGCATCACCATCTGGGCGCGGCGGATCGCCTCCTCCATATGCCGGATGGTCTCCTCAATACCCGCAGCGGTGAGGTTGCGCACCACCAGTGTTTCCGGCTCAGCTCCCGCCCGCTCAAAGGCGCGGGCAGTGTCATATTCACAGTTGGTGCCGGGGAACACCGGGATAAACACGCGGGGCCTCGCCGCCCGGATGGCGGGGGCGGAGGTATTCCGTGCCGTGTACAGCGAAACCTCCGGCGTCATGACGGGGCGCTCCGCCGGCTCCACCGGGAACACAGCAGACAGAGGGGACAGCCAGCTGTCAATCAGGCGGTCCAGCGGCAGCTCCTTCCCTTCGACGATAATAGAGGGGTCCTCCCGCGTGGTGCCGATCAGGGTATAGTCCAGTCCCTCCAGGCACATATCCCCCTCCTTCAGCTCCACCACCAGCGAACCGGCCAGCGGGGCAAAGAGAGTGGCGCGGTCAATCCCGCGGTTAAAGGCAAAGCCGATCCCGTTTCCAAAGCACATGCGCGCCACAGCAGCGGCCACACCGCCCTCCCGCACCACGGAGGCGGCGCTGATGACACCGAACTGCACCAGCTTGGCGACCTCATCCAGCAGAACCTTCACCTTCGGCCAGTCGGGCAGGCGGCTCCCCTCCTCCACCGGCAGGGGCAGGAAGGCGACCAGCGAACCCTCGTGGCGGAAGGCGGCGGACCCGATCTGGGAAGCCTTGCCCATCCCCACCGCGAAGCTCACCAGCGTGGGCGGCACATCCAGCTGTTCAAAGCTGCCCGACATGGAGTCCTTTCCCCCGATGGAAGGGACACCCAGCTCCCGCTGGGCAAGGAAGGCTCCCAGCAGGGCGGCGGCGGGCTTGCCCCACCGCTCCGGCACGTCGCGCAGCCGTTCAAAATATTCCTGGAAGGTGAGGCGCGCCTTCAGCGGGTTCACTCCCATGGCCGCCAGCCGGGAAAGGGAGGCAGTGACAGCAAAGGCGGCGCCGTGGAAGGGACTCCACCGGGAGAGCCCCGGTAAAAAGCCGAAGGTCATGGCCGTCACATCGTCGGTTTCGCCGGCGGCGGGCAGCTTGGCAGCCATGCCCTCCTCCGGGGTCAGCTGATACCGGCCCGCATAGGGCATGTGGACCGTCGCCGCGCCGATGCTGGCGTCAAAACGCTCCACCAGTCCCTTTTGCCCGGCGACCTCCAGACGCTTCAGATTTTCTTCAAAGGCCTCCGGCAGCGGGATGACCGCCAGACCGGAGGGAATCGCGGTGCGGTATTCGGCAGCGGGGTCGGGGGCGCTGATAAGCGCATCGGCCGTCTGAGTCACCCCGTTGGTGTTCAGGAAAGCACGGCTGATATCGACCACCCGGTCGCCGCGCCAGTTCATGGTCAGGCGCGGCTCCTTCTCCACCACCGCCACCGGCGTGGCCTCCAGATTCTCCCGGTCTGCCGCCGCAATAAAGGCCTCCACATCCGGAGGAGCCAGCACAACAGCCATGCGCTCCTGCGATTCCGAAATGGCCAGCTCGGTACCGTCCAGTCCCTCGTATTTCTTCGGCACCCGGTCCAGCTCGACGGTCAGGCCATCGGCCAGCTCACCGATGGCGACACACACGCCTCCCGCGCCAAAATCGTTGCAGCGCTTGATCAGCCGGGAAACCTCTCCGTCCCGGAACAGACGCTGGATTTTGCGTTCGGTGGGGGGATTGCCCTTCTGCACCTCGGCGCCGCAGGTGTCGATGGAATCGGCGGTATGCGCCTTCGAGGAGCCGGTCGCGCCGCCGCAGCCGTCCCGTCCGGTGCGGCCGCCCAGCAGGACGATCACGTCCCCGGGCTCGGGTACGCCGCGGACCACATTCGCCTTGGGAGAAGCGCCGATTACCGCACCGATTTCCAACCGTTTGGCGGCATATCCCGGATCGTACAGCTCTGTCACCTGACCGGTAGCCAGACCGATCTGATTGCCATAGGAGGAATAGCCCGCCGCTGCACCGGTGGTGATTTTGCGGGTGGGCAGCTTGCCCTCTATGGTTTTTTCCAGAGGCAGCCGCGGGTCCCCGCTGCCGGTGACCCGCATCGCCTGATACACATAGGCGCGCCCCGACAGCGGGTCGCGGATAGCGCCGCCCAGACAGGTGGCCGCGCCGCCGAAGGGCTCAATTTCGGTGGGGTGGTTATGGGTTTCATTTTTGAACTGCACCAGCCACGGCTCGGTTTTGCCGTCGATGGTCACCGGCACCTCAATGGAGCAGGCATTGATCTCCTCCGACTCGTCCAGATCGGGCACCAGTCCCCGCTTTTTCAGCAGCTTGGCGCCGATGACCGCCATATCCATCAGGCAGATATCCTTCTGTCCCTCCCGCTCGCCGTATACCTCCCGGCGGGCGTCCAGATAGGCCGCCAGCGCCTCCTCAACAGCAGCGGTCAGGCGGGCCGCGTCAGGGTTCCCTTTCGCAATCTCAATGTGGTTGAGCCGGGTCAGAAAGGTGGTGTGACGGCAGTGGTCCGACCAGTAGGTGTCAATCACACGCAGCTCGGTCAGGGTGGGCTCCCTTTTCTCCTCCTGACGGAAATAGGTCTGGCAGAAGAGCAGATCCTCTACTGTCATAGCGAAGCCCATCCGCTGCCAGAGAGCGGCGACAGCCTCCCTGTCCATGGAAAGAAAGCCCTCCACCCGCGCCACATTGGGTGGTATATCTGCCGCCATGTCCAGCGTCACCGGCTTGCCGAGAGAGGCCATCCGGGATTCCACCGGATTGATCAGATAGTCCTGTACCTGCCGGAACTGTGCGTCAGACAGCCGCCCCTTCAGCGCAATCACCCGGGCGGTCGCTACCCGCGGACGCTCCCCCTGCGTGAGCAGCTGGACACACTGGGCGGCCGAATCCGCCCGCTGGTCGTACTGCCCCGGCAGATATTCCATCGCAAAAACCCGCCAGTCGGGACCAAAGGAAAGCTCCTCATCGTATACCATGTCGGCGTTCGGCTCAGAAAACACGGTTCCCCGCGCCTGCTCAAACTGGGCCGGCGTCAGTCCCTCCACATCGTAGCGGTTGGCCAGACGAAGCCCCTCCAGCTCACGCAGGCCCAGATTCTCCCGCAGATCCGCCAGCAGACCCCGCGCCTCCACGTCGAAGCCCTCCCGCTTCTCTACAAAAACCCGAATCACCTTCGACATCATTGTCTCCCTCGTCCTTTCCTTATCCGCCGCTTCTGTACAGTGTTTCCGGCGGCTTTCGATCCTGTTTTATTCCATCGCCTGTCTTCTGTCCCTGCGATTCTATCCGCCTGCAGAAGAGCTCCCTGTATACTTTCGGAAAACATCTCCGCGATTTCCGCCCCGCAGCACCGCCCCTGTCCGGCAATACCTTCGGGACTTCCCCCATGCTGATTTTAGCATGACGGTGGGGAAAATGCCAGTAGGCATTTTCAGGGCCACGGCCACCGGGCGTTACGTAAGCAAAAACGTTGGGCCGTGGTCATGATACGATGAAGTTGGGGAAAATGCCGGCAGGCATTTTCAGGGCCACGGCCACCAGGCGTCACGTGAGCAAAAACGTTGGGCCGTGGTCATGGTGCCCATAAAGATAAGCACCCATCCCAGACGGCATCGTTACAAATGCAGCTCCAGGCCACCTTACGTAAATAAATAGGCCCGGCCCGGTCGCCCTGCCGGAGGGGGAGATTTCCCGCCAGGGAAAGCTCCTGGCCCAGGGCCATCTATGTAAAGTAACCTGAAAGGGACAGGCCCGGCCCGGTCGCCCTGCCGGAGGGGGAGATTTCCCGCCA
>JAAWCO010000040.1 GCA_022793315.1 Clostridiales bacterium
CTCAGACTTCACTCTCCAGCGCTTACGCCCCTCTCGAGTGCTTTGCTATCATACCAGACTCCCCCTCCACTTGTCAAGTACTATTTCTCCCGTTTTTGACATTTCTTTTCATTCTGTTTTCTTTTCATAGAAAATCACACATTTCACACAGCAAAGCGGTAAATTTGAACAGAACCCCCGTTTTTTCGCCCCCTGCATCCCTTCCAAATGTTGTAAAACCCGGCTTGCCAGCATAGTCCGACACGAATCCGGAACACTATGGCCAGGAAAACTTAATGACAAATGATAAAGGGTAAAAGAATATGACAAAAAGAATTCATTTGAACGCACCGCCTGTGCGCAATCCCCGCCGTGTGTGGCAGGTCATCGCAGTGATTGTGCTCAATCTCTTTCTGATCTCTCTCTTTTCGCCCCGCGATATGCGTGCCGCAGACGCTCTGTCCAAAATGGGGTCCCGAAGCGACGAGGTCCGGCAAATTCAAACCAAGCTGACACGCTGGGGTTATCTCAACGACAAGATAGATGGCATTTATGGCCCCAAAACACGCGATGCCGTGATCTGGTTCCAGAAAAAGAACGGCCTGACCGCTGACGGCATCGCAGGTCCTGCCACTCTGCGGGCGATGGGGATCTATTCCTCCTCCAGTTCAGGAGGGGGAAGCGGAAAATTCAGTCAGAGCGATATCAATTTAATGGCCCGCATGATTTCCGCAGAGGCCCGCGGGGAGTCCTATACCGGACAGGTTGCGGTCGGCGCCGTGATCCTGAACCGGATCGCCCATCCCTCCTTTCCCGACACTCTTTCCGGCGTATTATACCAAAAGGGCGCCTTTTCCGCTCTGACAGACGGGCAGTTCAACCAGCCGGTCTCCGAGAGCGCCTACAAGGCGGCGAGGGACGCCATCAACGGCTGGGACCCCACCGGAGGCGCTGTTTACTACTACAATCCGCGCACCGCGACCAACCAATGGATTCGCTCAAGGCCGGTAGTCGCCACCATTGGCAAGCATGTCTTCTGTAAATAAGGAAAGCGCCCGGCAAAAAAACGCTGGGCGCTCGTTTTTTATTCATAAGATAAAACGGCCAGCGCACAGTCCAATGGGGGAAGATGGAGCACCTGCTCCTCAATCCGACCTCCGCCCAGGCTGACGGCAGTGTTCCGCCACCTGTCGGGGAGGAAAACCGTGTGCTCTGTCTCCCCGCGGTTGACGGCACAAAGGAGCTGGCTGCCGTCCTCTTCCTCCCGCAGGAAGCAGAGCGTCTCCGGTGGCGACAGCAGCGGGACAAAGCGTCCCTCGACCAGAACCGAACAATGCCGGCGCAGCTTGCCCAGCTGCCGGTACCAGCACAGAAGGCTTTCCTCCTCCTGCCCCCATGGATAGCAGCCACGGTTAAAGGGATCACGATATCCCTCCATTCCTGCCTCGTCGCCGTAATAAATGCAGGGGACACCGGGAAGACAAAACTGCAGCGCAGAAGCCAGCTTCATCAGACAAAGTCCCCGTTCCCGCTGACCGACCGTGAGCTCGCGGCCAGCCTGCCACGCGCGTCCGTGGCGGCCGGCCGGCTCGCCCGCCAAAACGGTCAGCGCCCGCTCGGTATCATGGGTACTGAGAGAGTTCATCAGCAGCCGCAGTGTCTGAGGAGGATAATTTTCTACAATGTTCATCACCAGATTGATCAATTCCACGCTGTCCCCACCGGTCAGGAAATCCAACACAGCGTTTCGGAAAGGGTAATTCATGACGGTATCCAACTGCCTGCCCAGAAGATAACGGCGGCGGTGACCATAGCTCTGTTTGTTGCTGGCATCCTCCCACACCTCTCCCAGAAGGAGCGCGTCAGGCTCCTCTTCCTTCACAGCACAGCGAAGCGCGTCCAGAAATTCATCGGGCAGCTCATCAGCCACGTCCAGCCGCCAGCCGGAGGCTCCCTCCCGAAGCCAGCGGCGGGCAATGCCGTCCCTGCCGTTGATATACTGCAAATAGGACGGCTCACGCTTGTTCACCTCCGGCAGGGTATCGAAGCCCCACCAGCTGGCATAGCGGTCGGGCCAACGCGTGAAGGTATACCAACGGGCATAGGGAGAGCACAGGGTATTGTAAGCCCCAGGGGAATCGTATCGCTGCTTTCGATTGAAATAGCGGCTGTCGGCGCCGGTATGGCTGAATACACCGTCCAGCAGCAGGCGGATGCCCAGCCGTGCCGCGGTCCGGGCCAGCGAGCGAAAATCCTCCTCCGTTCCCAGCAAAGGATCAACCCTCTCATAATCGGCGGTATCGTACCGGTGATTGGAGTGCGCTTCAAACACAGGGTTGAGATACAGGCAGGTCACCCCCAGCTCCTTGAGCCGGTCCAGCCGGCGTTCAATCCCCAACAGGTCGCCGCCGAAATAGTCATTGTTGAGCACCCGCCCCTGTTCATCTGGCTTCCATACCGGCTGCCCGCCCCAATCGTTCCGCAGAACCCGGTCGGAGGGAACCCCCTCCTTCGGCTCGCCCGATACCGCGAAGCGGTCGGGAAAAATCTGATACAGAATACCACCGGCCAGCCAGTCAGGGGTAACGAAGTCCTTTTCATAGCAGGTAAGCTGCCAGGCAGGCTGTATATCGGTTCCCATCCGACAGTCCGCCTGCCCGTCAGCCCGCCGCGCCAGACGGCGGGATCCCTCGTCCGTCTCCAGCTCAAACCAATACCAGTAGAGCCCCGCCGTCTCCGGTGTATAGCGGCAATCCCACCATTCGTGATCTTCACCCTCCATGCCCGCCCAGAACATGCCGAAAGAGCGGGTCTGCTCACCGTCCGGCTCCATGCACAGCCGGGCAGCCGAACAGTGGGGGCTCCGAGGCAGGCAAAGGCGGAACAGGACCTCCGTCCCCTCCTCTACCGCGCCAAAGGGCGCGCGATAGGCGGAATCCCGGGAATCAAACAGCTTCGGCATGGTCAGACTCCTTTACCAATAAAATTGTTCTTTTTTAGTATCTCATATTTCCTGCATTGGAACAAGGGCAGCTGAAAAATTTATGCAGCCTCGCGTCCGCCGGACAAAATGTCTCCCGAAAAAAGGGAGATATGGCAAACAAAGGCGGCTTTCCTTTAAGGAAAGCCGCCTCAGTTCTCTTCTGTGTTAGTCAGCCCTCGAAGAAGGCACGGTGGACCGCCGCCACTGCCCGGTCGGCATCCTCGGAGGCGATCAGGACCGATACCTTGATCTCACTGGTGGAGATCATCTGAATGTTGACATTGGCATCGGACAGCGCCTCAAACATCAGTGCCGCTACCCCCTCATGAGTCTCCATTCCGGCGCCCACCACCGATACCTTGGATACGCCGGTGTCGTAGCTCAGGCTCTTGGCCCCTACGCGGTCA
>JAAWCO010000041.1 GCA_022793315.1 Clostridiales bacterium
CCAGTTCAAATCTGGGTGGCGCCTCCAGAAAAGTCCCGGAAAGCATAGCTTTCCGGGACTTTTAGCATATACCGTTTACGGTATTGATAGGGGAAAGTTGTCTGATGGAGGTCAAAAGAGAGGATTCCTTTTGGCCCTGGATGAGGCAAGCGCCAGTCAGGCGACAAGAACATCACCGTCAGTGCCCGTTTTTTCCCAAACCGTACTGGTTGTTGCCGGCCGATGGTAAAGAAAAGTCCCCATCCCTTTCTGTGTTCCCGCCCCCGCAGGGAGCGGGGATCACAAGGATTTTTTCTGCCTGAGAAACACAAAAGCGAATGGGGAGAAAAAATCCCCCGATCCGGTCGGGGGATGTACGGCTTTGGTTGTGTAGGCCCTTTACAGTGTGTCGAGATATCCCTGAAGAATCCGGACATGGAGCTGTTCATCAAGCGCGATACGCTGAAGGACGCAGGAGACCTTCTCGTCACGGATCAGATGAGACTGGCGCAGATACCCATCGACGGCGCCGGTTTCTTCCTGCAGGCTGCTTTGCAGCATGGGCTTTATCTGCCGCCCATAAAAGGGCATGGCGCCATTCCAGGGAACCAGACGGCGGCCGCGGGGACAGATCAGACGCGGGTCGCCGCCCAGCAGAAGGATCAGCTGGCCGAGCATATTGAGATGATGCATTTCCACCCGGGCGATGCGGGACAGGGTTTCGGCGATACTGGCGAATTCCTTTTCCAGCGTCCAGCTTTGATAGAGATATTGGGTGATAGAGCTCATTTCGCTGTGCCTGGAGGCCAGATCGGTCATCAGTATACGGGCATACTGGCGGTTAGGTCCTTCTGTCTCCAGCGGGGGATAGGGGGCGCTGTCAGCCACCGGCTGTTCCGGCTGAGGGACGCGGCTGACGGTCAGGGGCGGCGTTCGATTATCCATGTGGCATCCTCCCTTTGACAAGTTCTGCCCTATTTGTATGCAGGGGAACGGCGAACATGTCTGTCCGCTGTCAATTTTTCGAGGATTCTCGCCGCTGCCGCTGCACGGGTTTTGGATATCCGTCTGCGTCCTTTTCTATCGGACCAGGGAACAGAAACGCCCGTTGTTTTTTCTCCATAAAAATGGTACCATTGATTGTGGCAAGGGCTGACCTTGTGTTCCCCTTGTTAATCGACGGTATATGACATGATGTGTGTTTTCGTGGCGGCGAAGAAAGGGGACCAGAATGCTTAAGACTCTGCTGTTTGATCTGGATGGAACGCTTTTGCCAATGGATCAGGAGGAATTTACCCGGGGATATTTTCAATTGCTGGCGGCTAAAATGACGCCGCATGGCTATGACGCCCAGCAGCTGGTGGAAGCCATCTGGTCGGGAACGGCTGCCATGGTCAAAAATGATGGAGACCAAAGCAATGAATTGGTCTTTTGGAAACGCTTTTCGGAAATCTGCGGAGAGAAGGTATTGACGGACAAACCGCTGTTTGATGAATTCTATACCAGAGAATTTGAAGGCGCCCAGGCGTTTTGTCAATACGATCCCGGAGCAGCGGACACGGTGCGTCTGGCGAAACAGCTTGGCTACCGGGTGGCTCTGGCGACCAATCCGATTTTTCCGGCTGCTGCGACGGAGGCTCGAATTCGCTGGGCAGGCCTTTCACCGGAAGACTTTGAGCTTCGTACCTCCTATGAAAACACCGGCTACTGTAAACCGAACCCGGACTATTACCGGGACATCGCGCGGAGGCTGGATGTCCGGCCGGAGGAATGCCTGATGGTCGGCAACGATGTGACGGAGGACATGGTGGCGGAGACGATTGGAATGAAGGTTTTTCTGTTGACCAATTGCCTGATTAACCGAGATCAGCGTGATGCTTCCGCTTATCCGGGCGGGGATTTCCGCCGGCTGGCCGGTTTTCTTCAGGAGGAACGTCCTCGGTAGAAAACCGCCTGTCTGGTTTTACGGCAAAAATGCCGGAGCGGCCTTTATGGGGGAGGAGAAATATGGACATCTGCAAGCTATCCCCTGACCGGCTGGACGATTATCTCCGTTTTTTTGATACCACCCCACATGATGACGAGGTGGATGAGCACAAATGCTACTGTGTGTGCTGGAGCAGCGCGGAGGACAGCGGAGAGGATTTTTCTACCGCCGCCAGCAGGCGGGAGCTGGCCGTCCGCTACATAAACGCCGGCTGCTTGCAGGGGTATCTTGCCTATGAAAAGCGGGCGGTGGTTGGCTGGTGCAATACCAATACAAAATCCGACTGCCTTCAGTGCCGGTGCGGAAGGATGTATCTGAGTTCGCTGAACGATGGAGGGGCATCCGGCGATTTAAAGATTAAATCGGTATTTTGTTTTGTCATTGCACCGGAAAAGAGACGCCAGGGGATTGCCGGAAAGCTGCTGGAGAGGGTGTGTGAAGATGCCCGGAATGAGGGCTTTGACATGGTGGAAGCCTATCCTCTCAGGCAATTCGTCAGCCCTCCATACGACTATACGGGACCGGCAACCATGTACGAACGGCTTGGATTTTCCGTCCATGAGGATTATGGGGACAGGCTGGTGGTAAGAAAGCGGCTGAGAGAACGTCGCAGCTGACAGGGAGCCCGGCCGACAAGGGCGCCATATGTCGGCCAGCAGAGGGGGAGAAGACGGTTTTCCGCCAGAAAGTCTCCTGCCTCTGAACCGGCCTGGGGTGTTTTTTGTTTTTACCAAATGGGCCGGCGTCCATCCGGCCTTGACAAAGGAGAAAAATACCATTATAAGGTTAGCAAGCTAACAAGATGGAGGTGAGGCTGTGTGCCGCGAAAAGGACATTGGATTTGAGGTCAAAACGCTTAATAATTTGCTCAAACGGTATATGGACGATTTCTCCCGGGATCGTGGCCTGGAAGGAGTCACCGGTATGCATGGGTGGATTATTGCCTATCTGTACCAGCATCAGGACGAGGAGGTTTTTCAGCGGGATATCGAGCGGGAATTTACTGTCCGGCGCTCTACGGCGACCACGCTGCTCCAACTAATGGAGAAGAAAGGGCTGCTTGTCCGGGAGCCGGTTGATTATGATGCACGGCTGAAGCGACTGGTGCTGACCGAAAAGGCAGTGGAGTATCATAGGGGTGTTACGGAACGCATTCGTTTTCTGGAGACGCAGCTGCGCAAAGGGCTGACCGAACAGGAGGTGGATGAATTTTTGCGTCTGATCCGCCGTATCCAGCAAAATGCCGGGGCGCTCGGCGGATAAGACCGGATGCTGCCGGACAGCCCGCCCATACGGGGGAAGAACCGGTAAACTGATTTTACAGGAAAGGATGGAATTTCATTGATTCGTCAATTGGCCAGATGTGTGGGAAAATACAGGCGTGATACCCTGCTGACCCCTCTTTTTGTGGTATTTGAGGTTGTTATGGAGGTCCTGATCCCGTTGCTGATGTCATATCTGATTGACTATGGGATCAATCAGGGGAATTCCGGCATCATTGTGCGGCTGGGAATCGCGCTGGTGATTTCCACCCTGATTTCTCTGACCTTCGGCGCGCTGGCCGGGCATTACGCCGCCAGCGCCTCTGCTGGATTTGCCAAAAATCTGCGGCAGCGGATGTATTATCGGGTGCAGGAATATTCTTTTTCCAATATTGACCGTTTTTCCGCCGCCAGTCTGGTGACCCGGCTGACCACCGATGTGACCAACGTGCAGAATTCTTTTCAGATGATTATCCGAATTGCGGTGCGGGCGCCGATTATGCTGCTGTTTTCACTGGGGATGGCCTTCAGTCTGAATCCTCGCCTGTCCCTGATTTATCTGGCGGCCATTCCGCTGCTGGGCGGCGGTTTGCTGCTGATCGCGGTCAAGGCCCATCCCGTTTTTGAGCGGGTGTTTCGGACCTACGACCGGCTGAACAATGTGGTGCAGGAGAATCTGAGAGGGATTCGGGTGGTGAAATCTTTTGTTCGAGAGGAGCAGGAAGAGGAAAAGTTTAAGGATGTTTCCCGGTCGATCTTTCGGGATTTCTCGCTGGCGGAAAAGCTGCTGGCCTTCAACAGTCCTCTGATGCAGTTTGCCATGTATGGCTGTATGCTCCTGATTTCCTGGATTGGGGCAAAAATGATCGTCTCCTCCACCATGACCACCGGTCAGCTGGTGAGCCTGATCGCCTACACCTCTCAGATTCTGATGAGCCTGAACATGCTCTCGATGGTGTTTGTTATGATTATCATTTCCCGCGCCTCAGCTGGGCGGATTGTAGAGGTGCTGGAGGAGGAAAGTGACTTGGCCGGTCCCGAGGAGCCGCTGCTTGAGGTAAAAGATGGCAGCATCTGCTTTGAAGAGGCAGGCTTCAGCTATTATGGGGACCCCGGCAGGCTGTGTCTGGCAGATATATCTCTGAGCATTGCTGCTGGAGAGACGGTCGGGATTATCGGCGGAACAGGCAGCGCCAAAACCAGTCTGATCCAGCTGATCCCCCGGCTGTACGACGTGACGGCAGGCCGGGTGCTGGTGGGCGGCCAGGATGTGCGCCGGTATGATCTTGAAACCCTTCGCTCTGAGGTAGCGGTAGTGCTGCAGAAAAATGTGCTTTTTTCCGGCACTATACGGGAAAATCTGCGCTGGGGCGATCCGGAGGCCGACGATTCGGAGCTGGAACGGGTATGCCGTCTGGCGCAGGCCGATGAATTTATCCGCCGCTTTCCTGATGGCTACGACACCTATATTGAACAGGGGGGGACCAACGTTTCCGGCGGGCAGAAGCAGCGCCTCTGCATTGCCCGCGCTCTGCTGAAAAAGCCGAAAATCCTGATTCTGGATGATTCGACCAGCGCTGTCGATACCCGGACCGACGCCCTGATTCGGCGGGCCCTTCGGGAGGAGCTTCCCCGCACGACCAAGCTAATCGTGGCCCAACGTATCTCATCTGTGATGGATGCGGATAAAATCATTGTTATGGACGATGGCCGTGTCAGCGCGGTGGGCACGCACGACGAGCTGATGGCGTCCAGCACCGTTTACCGGGAGGTCTATGAGTCGCAGCAGAAGGGAGGAAACGAGCATGAAATTGCCTGACGGCGGTATGAAGGCCCGGCCGCGGGTACAGAAAAAAACGGCGGCACGTCTGCTCTCCTACATATTCAGGCGCTACAGCGGAACCTTTGTGCTGGTACTTCTCTGCATACTGGTAAGCGCCGGGGCAGGGGTGGCCGGCTCCCTGTTTTTGCAGCTTCTGATCGACGGCTACATTACCCCTCTTCTCGCAGCTGTTCTGTCGGGACAGGGGAACCCCTCCTTTTCCGGGCTGCTGTCCGCCATTCTGGGGATGGGGGCGATTTATCTGGCAGGGGTGGCGGCGACCTACCTTTACAACCGTCTGATGGTGGTCATCGCACAGGGGGTGCTGAAGGAGATTCGGGACGATATGTTCACCCATATGCAAAGCCTGCCTATTCGTTATTTCGACACCCATCAGAGCGGCGATATTATGAGCCGGTATACCAATGACACCGATACACTGAGACAGATGATTGCTCAAAGTCTGCCGCAGATGTTCGCTTCTGTCATCACGATTGCAGCGGTTTTCTGTGCAATGGTGGCGACCAGTATTTATCTGACGCTGGTGGTGCTGGCAGTGGTGGCGGTTATGCTGCTGATTTCCCGGAAAATCGCCGGGAAAAGCCGGCAATTTTTTCAGCGGCAGCAGCAGTCCCTGGGACGGACCAACGGATACATTGAGGAGATGATACACGGGCAGAAGGTGGTGAAGGTTTTTTGCCATGAAAAGGAGTCCCGGGAGGGCTTCGACCGGCTGAATGAGGAGCTTCGCGTCAATGCCGCCGAGGCCAACCGGTTCGCCAATATCCTGATGCCGATCATGGGCAATATCGGTCACCTCCAGTATGTGCTGATCGCCATGATTGGCGGGTTTCTCGCTCTGAGCGGGGTGGGCGGTCTGACCATGGGCATGATCGCCAGCTTCCTCCAATTGAGTAAGAGCTTCTCCATGCCGGTCAGCCAGGTCTCCCAGCAGCTCAATTCGGTGATCATGGCGCTGGCAGGCGCTGAGCGAATTTTTGAGCTGATGGACGAGGAGCCGGAGGCGGACGAGGGCTATGTGACGCTGGTCAACGCCCGAATGGCGGACGGTGAGCTGACGGAAACAGAGGAGCGGACCGGCCTGTGGGCCTGGAAGCATCCCCATCAGGACGGTTCCGTCACCTATACGCCCCTGAAGGGGGATGTCCGGTTTGACGATGTGGATTTTGGCTATACTGGCGACAAGCTGGTGCTGCACGGAATCACCCTGTTTGCCGAACCGGGGCAGAAGGTGGCCTTTGTCGGCGCGACAGGAGCGGGGAAGACCACTATCACCAATCTGATCAACCGTTTTTACGATCTGGCGGACGGCAAAATCCGCTACGACGGGATCAATATCAACAAAATCCGCAAAAGCGACCTGCGCCGCTCACTGGGGATTGTGCTGCAGGACACCAGTCTGTTTACCGGCACGGTGATGGAAAACATTCGATATGGCCGGCTGGACGCGACCGACGAAGAAGTATACGCCGCCGCACGGCGCGCCAATGCGGACGGATTCATCCGGCTGCTGCCGCAGGGATATGAGACGGTGCTGTCGGGGGATGGCTCCGGTCTGTCGCAGGGACAGCGGCAGCTGCTCTCCATTGCCCGCGCCGCCGTGGCGGACCCGCCGGTCATGATCCTGGACGAAGCGACCTCCAGTATCGACACCCGCACCGAAAGCATTGTACAGAGGGGGATGGACGCGCTCATGCGTGGCCGGACGGTCTTTGTCATCGCCCACCGTCTCTCCACCGTGCGCAATGCTGATGTGATCATGGTGCTGGATGCGGGACACATCATCGAGAGGGGGACCCACGAGCAGCTGATCGCGCAGAAGGGCCGGTATTATCAGCTGTATACCGGCGCCTTTGAGCTGGATTAGACCGGCCTTTTCCCGTGAATGGGTGGCGCCGGCAAGAAAAAGCGGGACGTTTTCTCCCACAGACAGGGATGAAAACGTCCCGCCAGGCATTATCCGCGAAATTTTACACACAGGCGGGTTCCGCTCCCGGCGCTGCTTTCCGCTGTGATTACCGCGCCGCTTCGCTCGGCGATGCCTTTGGCAATCGCCAGCCCCAGCCCAAAGCCTCCCGCGCTTCCCCGCGCCTTATCGGAGCGGTAAAACCGCTCAAAGAGGTGGGGCAGATCCTCCGGCGAGATGGGGTCGCCGGTATTCCTTACCTCCAGCAGGATGCCTCCTGGCTGACGGGACAGACAAAGCAGGACCTTTCCCGCTTCGCCCGCATATTTGCAGGCGTTGTCCAGCAGGATATGGATCAGCTGCCGGATACGGGTGGGGTCCCCCTGAATCCTCAGCTCTGGTACGATGTCGGAGTCGAGCGTCACCCCCCTCTCATACGCCATCGGCTCAAATTGCAGCAGCAGGCTGAAGGAAAGCTCGCTCAGATCAATTTCCACAGACTCCTGTTTTTCCTCCACCGCCTCCGAGCGGGCAAGAAACAGCAAATCCTCCACCAGTCGGCGCATGTGCTGCGCCTCCTCGTCGGTGTTGTCAATCCAGCGGCGCTGCTGTGCAATGGTAGCGTCGGGATGGGCCAGCAGGATTTTCTGGTTGGCCAGGATCACGGTCAGAGGCGTTTTCAGCTCATGAGAGGCGTCGGCCACAAACTGGCGCTGTTGAGCCCAGGCCCTTTCAACTGGCCGCAGCGCCCAGCGGGACAGAAATACGCTGATGATCAGAAAGGCTGTCAGTCCCCCCAGCCCGATCAGGAGGGAGGTGAGCACCAGCCTTTTCATGGAGGAGGAGAGATAGGCTGCGTCGGCCAGCGCAATCCATACTCCCTCGGGGGTCCGGCGCACCCGGTAATAGAAGCCGGGCTCATGAAGGCGGCCCTCCTCCTGTCCGCTCTCCAGGATTTGCCGCGCTGCTTCGTCCAGCACCTCCTGTGACAGGGAAAAGGCCCCCAACTGCTGGACCGCCTGGCCGTCCGCGTCCATCCGGAGCGTGTAAACGGCGATCAGCCGGGCTTTGGGCTCCCGCTCATCCTCCCCCTTTGGCATGGGGACAGGTCTGCCACCATGCTGTGAGATCCCCATCTCCAGAGAACGCTCAATGTCCAGACGCAGCGACTGATAGGAGACAGCACAGACCGCGGCGAAAACGCACAGCAAAACCACCGCCACCAGTGTCATATTAATCGCGATGAATTTTTTTCGCAGCCGTTTCAGCATGTTCTGTTCCCCTCCAGCCGGTATCCCACCTTGCGCAGCGCCTCGATACCGACCCGGGATCCGAGAAACGCAAGCTTTTTGCGGAGGAAGGAGATATATGCCTCCACATTGTTGTCCTCCGCGCCGGAATCGTATCCCCAGACCTTGACAATCAGGGTTTCCTTGCTCACCGCTGCGCGGGGATTGGCCATCAGCAGCCGGCAGATCTCAAATTCCTTATAGTTCAAATGTACCGACCTGACGCCGCAGCGCAGGTCGCCGGACGACAGGTTCAGCGTCAGATCCTCAAATACAGCTTCATCCGGGAGAATCTCGCCTTGCCGCCGCATCAGGGCGCGCACCCGCGCCAGCAGCTCCTCCGGTGAAAAGGGCTTGGTCATATAATCGTCGGCCCCACTGTCCAGCCCCGCCACCTTGTCGGCGATCTGATCCCGCGCTGTCAGCATGAGGACCGGGGTCATTACCTTCTGACGGCGCAGCTCTGCTGTCAGCGCGAAACCGTCCATCGCAGGAAGCATCACGTCCAGTATGACCGCGTCGTATATTCCGCTCAGCGCGTTGTCCAGTCCCTCCTGCCCGTCAAAGGCCAGATCCACCAGATAGCGGTTTTCGCGCAGAATCTGCGCCAGTGCTTCCGCCAGCCGTTTCTCATCCTCCACCACCAGAATCCGCATATCAAAGCCTCCCCGGTTTGCCGCCGTTCTTCCGGCGGACCACTTTTATTTTAAAGCACCGGGCTGAAAGAAAGCTGAAATATCTTTTTCAGCCCAATTTCAGCCTGCAGAGGTATCCTCTGTTCATCCAATCCATTGGGAGGTGCTTGTGATGACCCCCTACCAGGGTATATTCAAACGTGTAGAAAAGAAATATCTGCTCGACAGGGAGCAGTACCGGGCCCTGACGCGCCGTCTGGCCCCCCACCTTATCCCCGACCGCTATCCGGTCAGCACCATCGGCAGCCTTTATTATGACACGCCGAACCACGCGCTGATCCGCGCATCTCTGGAAAAGCCGGTATACAAGGAAAAGCTCCGTCTGCGGAGCTATGGGATTCCCTCCAGCGACACCGTCGTTTTTCTGGAGATCAAAAAGAAATACAGGGGTGTGGTGTACAAACGCCGGGTGGGTCTCACCCATGCACAGGCCCAACGCTGGATGGAGGGAAACAGCGCCCCGGTTCCCGGCGACAATCCGCAGATTGCCCATGAGATCGAGTGGTTTCGTCAGTTTTATCCCGGCCTGAGACCGGCGATGCTTCTTTCATACGAACGCACGGCCTGGCAGGGGCGGGACAGCTCCGACCTCCGCGTCACCTTTGACGAAAATATCCGCTGGCGGGAGGAACAGACGGCGCTGGACCGGGGCTTTTGGGGACACTCTCTTCTGCCGGCCGGCAGTGTTCTGATGGAGCTGAAAATTCCCGGCGCCATGCCTGTATGGCTGGCAGAAATACTGGGGGAGCTCCGGATTTATTCCACATCCTATTCTAAATACGGCGGCGCCTATCGGGCCGCCCGTCAGGGGGGAATCATCTGTGCCTGAAACGGCTTTTTCGCTGGATACTCTGTTTGCCAGCCTGTTTGACACCATCTCCGGAGCGATGCCGGCGCCTGCTGCCTTTCTGTGCTGCCTGCAGGCATCTCTGCTGCTGGGCGCCGGCATCGCGGCCGCTTATATGTTCCGTAGCCGCTATACCAAAAGCTTTGTGGTGACGCTGGCCCTTCTTCCCGCCATCGTTCAAATGGTTATTATGCTGGTTAACGGCAACCTGGGCGCGGGGGTGGCGGTTATGGGGGCCTTCAGCCTGGTGCGCTTTCGCTCGGTTCCGGGCAGCGCGCGGGAAATCGGCAGCCTTTTTCTGGCCATGGCGGTCGGGCTGGCCACCGGTATGGGATATATCGGTCTTGCCGTCCTGTTCACCCTGATTCTGACAGCGGTGGGGCTTTTGTATACCGTTACCCGTTTCGGTGAGAATAAACGCTGTGAAAAGGAGCTGAAGGTCACCATACCGGAAAGTCTCGATTATTCCGGGATCTTTGACGATTTATTTGAGACCTATACCGCCCGCGCTGAGCTGCGCAGCGTCCGGACCACCCAAATGGGCAGCCTGTACCAGCTGCACTACCGCATTGTGCTGAAGGAGGCGGCCCGGGAAAAGGAGCTGCTGGATGCTATTCGCTGCCGCAACGGCAATCTGGATATCCTCTGCGGCCGCGTCCCCGCCAATGCTGTAGAAGAATTGTAAGGAGGCGATTGCTTTGAAAAAACCGCTGCGCCGCTCGGCGACGTTTCTGTCCGCCCTTCTGCTGCTCTGGAGTCTTTCCGGCTGTGCGGCGTTTCCGCCCAGTGAAGGTGGCTCTTCCCCGCAGCCGGACGCCGGAACAGACGCGGAGATTCCTGCCGGGATGGATTTTACCTTTACCAACCGGGAGCTGGACGGCAGCTGGCAGGAGGAAGCCGCGACCCTCATCTCCTTCTCCTCCTCCGGAATCAGCGTTCAGGGGAACGGCGCGTCGGTGTCCGGGAATCGCGTGACCCTGAGTGCGGCAGGCGTTTATGTCCTGTCCGGTTCATCGCCGGAGGGGCAGGTGCTGGTGGAGGCGGGCGCGGGGGATAAGGTACAGCTGGTGCTGAACGGCCTGACCCTCTCCTGTTCCGATCATGCTCCCCTCTTTATCCGTCAGGCCGACAAGGTGTTTGTCACCCTTGCAGAAGGGACTCAAAACGTTCTGACCGGCGGCAAAGCCTATTCCCTGCCGGAGGAGGATGGACAGGTGGACGGCGTGATTTTCAGCCGGGCGGATCTGGCCTTTAACGGCAACGGCTCACTTTCGGTCACCGCCGCCGGGACCCACGGCATCGTTTCCAAGGATGATCTCGTCATTACCAGTGGCGCCTATACGGTCACAGCGGCGGGCGACGGGCTTCAGGGCAAGGACTGCGTCAAAATCCGGGATGGTTCCCTTGAAATTCAGGCGGGTGGCGATGGGATCAAATCGAACAACGATGAAGACGCCGACCGGGGGTTTGTGTATCTGGAGGGCGGCCGTCTGACGATTGAAGCGGCTACGGACGGCATTCAGGCGGAGACCGTGCTGCGGGCCGCCGGCGCTGCGCTGGATATCACCGCTGGCGGCGGCAGTCAGAACGCCAGCACCGACAGTAGCGGCAGCCTCCGGCCCGGATGGGGCGTCTGGACCTCCTCCGGCGCGGAAACAGCCGATTCCACCAGCGCCAAGGGGATGAAGGCGGGACAGCTGCTGCTGGTTGAAGCGGGAACCATCGTCGTCGATTCCTCCGATGACGCCCTGCATTCCAACGGCGGCCTGACGGTCAGCGGCGGCAGTCTCACCCTTGCCTCCGGCGACGACGGCATTCATGCCGATGCGACGGCGGCCGTCAGCGGAGGCGACCTGACCATCACCCGTAGCTATGAGGGGATCGAGGGCAGCGATGTGCTTATCAGCGGCGGGGTGATCCGTCTCACCGCCTCTGACGATGGCGTCAACAGCGCGGGAGGGAATGACGGCTCCTCTGTGAACGGCCGTCCGGGTCAAAATACATTTCAGCAGGGCGGAAGCCATACCTTGAGGATTACCGGCGGCTTTCTTTCGGTCAACGCCGGCGGTGACGGGCTTGACTCCAACGGCTCCCTTTTTATTGAAGGCGGTGTGGTGCTGATCAGCGGTCCCACCAACAACGCTAATGGCGCGCTGGACTACGAACAGACGGGAGAGATCAGCGGTGGGGTTCTGATTGCTGCGGGCAGCGCCGGCATGGCGGTGGGGTTGTCCGCCTCCTCTACTCAAAATTCCTTCATGTACGGCTATTCTGCCGATCAGCCGGCTGTCAGCCGCCTGACTCTGACCGATGAGAGCGGCACGGTTCTTCTCTCCTGGGCACCGGAAAAGGTCTATCAAAACGTGGTGATCAGCACTCCTGATCTTGCCCTGAACACCTCCTATCTTCTTTACAGCGGCGGGGAGGTCTCCGATACCGGGACAGAGGGATATACCAGCGCTGGTACTTTGTCCGGCGCGCAGAAAGTCGCTGATATTACCCTCGATTCCGTCTCATCCGTGTTGGGCAGTGCCGGCGGGATGGGAGCAATGGGACCCGGCGGCATGGGAAATCGGCCGGGAAGTCTGGACGACCGTCCAGGCGATATGGGCGGCGAGCCTCCGGAAGACAGAGGGGAAAACCTGCCCGGAGGTATGGAAGGGAACCCTCCCGGAGATAGGGGGAACCGTCCGGGAGGTCAGGCATGATCCATCCGCCTCCTGCGGCTGTCGTTTATGGCGGCAGAGGCCGCAGGCCGGGAGGGTACTGACAATATCAACGGCATCATATGGCGGGAGATAAGCAAAAGCCCGAAAAAAGTCCGAACGATTCACCGCCCCTCTTCCTGCCTGGGAGCCGGGCCGGCTTTCCGGCCGTGCATGGCCTCTTCTTCCAAAGGGAAAACAGAAAAGCCTTGCATTCTTTTCCGGTATATGTTATCGTATACAGGTATCTGGCATCCGCAGGACGGGAGAGTCCTGTTGGGGAGGATTGGCGGCCGCCGGCCGTCTATGAAAGCGGACAGTCCTCTGCCCCTGAGGCAAGAATGTCTGACATCAAGGAGGAAACGAAAAATGGATGCACTCAAGACAATTGCTCAGGACAGCCTGAAGGAAACGACACCGGAATTTTCCATTGGCGACACGATCCGTGTGGATGTGAAAATCCGCGAGGGTGAGCGGGAAAGAATTCAGGCCTTTGAGGGGACCGTGATCGCGAAGCGCGGCAGCGGCGTGTCCGAAACCTTCACCGTCCGCCGCGTCTCTTACGGCGTTGGTGTGGAGCGGGTGTTCCCGCTGCATTCCCCGAATGTGGCAGGCGTCAAAATTATCCGCTATGGTAAAGTCCGCCGCAGCAAGCTGTATTATCTGCGTGACCGCGTCGGCAAGGCCGCCAAGGTCAAGGAGCAGATTCGCTGAATCCCGGATATTCTTATCATGTGTCTGAACCGGCAGGAAGCCCTGTTTTGCAGGGCTTCCCGCCGGTTTTTCGTCATATTCGCATGGGGATATTTTGATATAAAAAGGAGAAGGGGCCTTGCACCTTGCCGGACGATCGCTTTTATACCCGTTCCCACAGCAGCAGATGACGGTCGAATTCCGCTTTGATTTTGCCGGAATCCTTCAGCCATGACAGATAGGAGCGGACGGTGCTGCCGACAAGCGCATATTGCTCAAAATTCATGGTCAGCTCATATGCCGCAAACAGCTTTTGAAGAAGGAGCTCAAAGCTGAGAGGCTCTGTGCAGAACTCCACGATTTTGTCGGCGATTTCCCACACATTATCCAGATTGTCCTGCGCCAGTGTGGCGATATCCTCTGTTGCTGCTGCATGGGCCGGGACGAACAGGCGGGCGGTCAGTGCTTTTACCTTTTCAAGGGTCTGAATATAGGCGCCCACATCATAGATAAAGCTGATTCGATACTTGTCCAGCGTTTCCCTGCTGGACAAACAGTCCGCCAGATAAAGAATGTTGTCAGGCGTCCGAAAGCCCACCATATCGAAGAAATGCCCCGGCAGGCGGATCATTTCAAAACCGTCGGGCAGAACCTCTTCCGTCAGGTATTCCGCCCTGCTTTCCTGCGCCAGCAGGAATTTGTGTCGGAGCTCCTGACAGGGATATCCGCCGTACAGAAGCGACGGCTCTAAAATCGGATGCCGGGTAAACGCACACTCGCTCCCTGGCGCATAGATTTTACAGCCCGTCTGTTCCTGAAGGTACCGGTTGCCGCCGATATGATCCGCATGAGAGTGGGTGTTATAAATGGCGGTTAGTTTCCAGCTGTTGGCGTCCAGCAGCTTCCGGACCCTTCGGCCTGCATCCTTATCGTTGCCGCTGTCAATCAGACAGACCTCTGTAGCATTCAGCCTGACAAGTCCCATTTTGGCAGGGCTTTGGATATAATAGCTTCTGTCGGAAACCGGAATCAATTCGTACATGGCCGTTTCTTCTCCTTCTCCACAATAGATAGCTGACGCTTTCATTATATACCCGGAAGAAATAAAGGAAAGAAAAATTTTCCGCCAGCCGGGTCGGCTGTGTTCCAAAGGCAGGAAAAGGCCGGTTTACTTAGCGACCTATTTGTGATATACTGTAGGAAATCACCGATTTCTCATAGAAGAATCCCGGCTGGTCTGGTTCATTTTGAGCGGCTGATCTCCTGATGGCCAGAACCAGAGTGAAAGGACATACATCCGGGAACGCCGCCGCAAAGCGCTGATGCGGAGGACGGCTGACCGACTATTTTTAAAGCGAGGGAATGGCATGAACGACGAAATTTGGATGGAGCCTGTCGACGGTCCGGAGACACGGCCCCATGAGAACCTGTTTTCCAACCTGTACGAGTGGGTGGAGGCCGCTGTTTTCTCCCTGATCTGCGTTGTGCTGGTCTTCACCTTTTTGTTCCGTGTGGTGGGGGTGGACGGCCCATCCATGACGCCTACTCTGCTTAACAAGGAACGTCTGATTATGACCAGTATCAACTATACGCCTCAACGGGGCGACATTGTGGTCATCAATCGTTTTACACAGGAGCCGCTGGTCAAGCGCATTATCGCGGTGGAGGGCGATATTCTGGAGATTGATGGAGAAACCGGCGAAGTGCGTGTCAATGGGGAGACACTGGACGAGTCGTATATCCGGGGCACCACCTATCCGATCGAGATGGAATCGCCTTTTCAGGTGTCAGAGGGCCATGTTTTCGTGATGGGTGATAACCGGGAAAATTCCACCGACAGCCGTCATCATTCGGTGAATGAGGTGCCGGTTAAAAATATTATCGGGAAGGCGGTATGGCGTATCTGGCCGCTGAATAAATTTGGGAGTATTTATTGATGAGTACGCCGGACAGCATCCAATGGTTTCCCGGTCACATGGCCCGGACTCGCCGTAAAATGGCGGAGATTCTGCCGCTGATTGATCTGGTGACCGAAATCCGGGATGCCCGCATCCCTTACAGCAGCCACAATCCGGAGCTGGATACCATGACCCGGGGAAAACCGCGGATTTGTCTGCTGAACAAAACCGATATCGCAGATGAGGCGGCGACCCGTCAGTGGCTGACCCGTCTGGAGGAGGGGGGAGCCGCCGCTCTCCCGATTGATTGCCGGACCGGCCGGGGCGTCGGCGCTTATGTGCCGTTGGTCAGGCAGGTACTGGCTCCTCAGATGGAGAGATGGAAGGCAAAGGGGATGGTCAGCCGTCCTCTGCACATATTGGTGGCTGGTATTCCTAATTCGGGGAAGTCCTCCTTTATCAACCGTCTTTCAAAAGGGGGAAAGGCCCGGGTGGAGGACCGGCCGGGCGTGACCAGAGGCAATCAGTGGTTCAGCGTGGAGGGCGGGCTTCTTCTGCTGGATACCCCCGGGGTTTTGTGGCCAAAATTTGAGGATCAGACGGTAGCGCGTCATTTGGCCTATACCGGCGCGATTCGGGACCAGATTCTCGACTGTGAGGAGCTGGCCTGCGGATTGCTGCTTCTGCTGGCGAGGGACTACGCCCCCCTGCTGCAGAAGCGCTATCGGCTCAGTGCTGAAGAGCTTGCCGTGCCGGAGGCGGACCCTTTCGGAGGCTGGGAGCTCTTGCAGGCGGTGGGCCGCCGGCGCGGTATGCTGATATCCGGGGGCGAGGTTGATACCGAACGGGCCGCGGTGATGCTGCTGGATGAATTTCGCGGAGGCAAGCTGGGACGGATCACACTGGAGCGTCTTTCGCCGGAGCGCACATGACCGGCGGCATGGACGGCTCTTCTCTTATCGGCACAGCGGTTTCGCTGATGCCGTTTTTTCAATCGGCCGCGTGGTGTCGTGGGGAGTCTGTCTGCAGGACGAAATGCGCCGCTTTTTTTCCAAAGACAGGGGTCTTTGACGCTGGGTCTCAAAAAGAGCAGTAGAGGAGTGTGCGGGCGGATGACCAATCGGGAATATGATGAACAGTATCGTGCGCAGGGCATCGTTTCGCTCTGCGGTGTGGACGAGGCTGGCCGCGGGCCGCTGGCGGGCCCGGTGTATGCGGCGGCGGTTATTCTGGATCCGGAGCGGCCGATCGACGGGCTGAACGACTCCAAAAAGCTGAGCGAGAAAAAGCGGGAGGCGCTGTACGACCAGATTACCGACCAGGCCGCCGCCTGGGCGGTGGCCTGCGCTTCGGTGGAGGAAATTGAGGCGCTGAATATCTGGCAGGCCACCGCTCTTGCCATGCGGCGGGCAGCAGGGCAGCTGGAACCCGCTCCCGATCTGATTCTGGTGGATGGCAACCGCCTTCCTGATTCCCTTCCGGCGCCTGCCCGCGCGGTGATTAAGGGCGATGCGCTGTCGGAAAGCGTTGCCGCCGCCTCCATATTGGCCAAGGTGAGCCGTGACCGCCTGATGAGGGAGTTGGATCTTCAGTATCCTCAGTATGCGTTTGCCCGGCATAAGGGCTATGGAACCGCGCTGCATTATGAGCGGCTCCAGGAATTTGGCCCATCGCCGGTACACCGCCGCAGCTTTTTGAAGAGTCTCCATTCCGCTCCGGACTCCCGCCCTTGAGATGGTGGATATCATGCACGCGCGAAAAGGAAAAGGCAGATGCTGCCATGAGTGAGAAGCGGTATCAGATTTCTCCTGTTGAGCTGGTACGGTGGGTAGAACCCCTGTTTGGAGAGGACGAAGCAGCAGAGGGATTTCCCGAGGAACAGATTTTTTTCTATGAGACGGTGGCAGGCATTAAATTACCTGCCGCTTTGCGGGAGTATTATCTTGCCCGTGGCCGGGCCAGCCTGAATTATGAGGAGGACTTCATGCGCGTTCCCAACAGGGAGGCGAAGCCGTTTGACGGCAACGTGACCTTCTCCTATGATGATATCAGAGGCGATCTGGAATGGCTGGAAAAGGAGGGTGGGACCGGCTGTGCACTCTGCCTGTGGAACGGTGGAGCAAAATCGTGGACAATTATTTGCTGACCTGGTGCGAAAATCAGGCCTGCTGGCATGCGGGTATCCACCTGGAGGACCTGAACCAGCCCAACCCGCCGGTATATGACAACCATGAGGACGGCATGTACCAGTGGGCTCCCTTTGGGGATCCCGTTCAGTCCTTTATTCTGACCACTATTTTGGAGCAATACTCTTTTCGGGGAGAGGCAATAAACGACCCGGAAGAAATACAAAGGACGCCGAAGGAGGGCGGCGTGGACTTTCAGCGCTTGCAGGAATCCTATCCCTTTCCCGGAGGGCGCTTTGCCCACACCTGTCCGGATACGGATACCAACACCCTGTGTGTTTACGGGGAGCGGGCAGAGGGCCATCCCGCGTATTTGAGGGTCATCCAGCCGGAATGAGGCGCTGAAATACGCTGCCCCGATGGCTTTTGGGCCGTTGCAGGGCGCCCTGCTCCTTCTCATGTTCGCGCTCCGCTGGGAACGGAAGTGACACGCGATTTTTTGAGCAGGAGTACACAAAGGCGAAAGAGGACGTTGAAAATCGCGTGAAAGGATGGTGACAGGATGGCCGGAGTTTCCAGCGGGGCGGCAGGTGAAGTGATTGCTGCCCGCTTTCTGCGTGAGAAGGGGTACACGATTGAGGCAGCCAACTTTCGCAGCCGGTTTGGCGAGATTGACATAATTGCCAGCGATACCCAGTATATTGCTTTTGTAGAGGTAAAAACCCGGAGCGAAGATTCCCGGTATACGCCGCGGGAAGCGGTGACAGAGGGGAAACAGGCCCGCGTTCTCCGCACCGCCGCCCTGTATCTTCAGCAGCATCCCACCAGTCTCCAGCCCCGGTTTGATGTGGTGGAAGTGGTGACGGGAAAAGGAAAGCCGCTGGAGGCGCAGGAAATTGATCATCTGATGGGCGCCTACGAGGCGGGAGACCTGAGCCTTTCCTTCTGACCCCTGTCCGCTCCGGCTTTTATGACGAAAGGAGCGCTGGCAATGGAGGTTTTTGATCTGCACTGCGATACCCTGTATGAATGTGTGAAGCATGGCCGGGAGCTGATGGACAATCCCTTTGCCGTTGACCTGCGTCGGGGCCGGGCCCGTTACCGGCGCTGGGCGCAGGTCTTTGCTGTGTGGATGCCGGATTTCCTGCGGGGTGAAGCCGCGTTTGACCAGTGCGTCCGCACCCTCTCCTTTGCTCATGAGCAGGCGAACCGCCATGCGGAGGCGCTGGCTGTTGTGAGAGATGCCTCTGAATTGGAGGAGGCGCTGGAAAACCAACAATGCGCGGCGCTGCTGAGCATCGAAGGGGGATCGGCTCTGGCGGGAAGCCTTGAGCATCTGGAGCAGCTGGCGGCTCTCGGCGTCAGGATTGTCACACTGACCTGGAACGGGTCTAATGAATTGGGGCACGGCTCCGGCTCTGACTGCGCCAGCGGCCTGACGCCCTTCGGGCGGTCGGCGGTCCGACGGATGGAGGCGCTGGGCGTTCTTCCTGATGTTTCCCATCTCAACGAACGCGGCTTCTGGGATGTGGCGAAGGAGCTGGAGGGGCCGTTTATCGCCAGCCATTCCAACGCAGCGGCGGTCCATCCTCACAGTCGTAATCTGACCGATGCGCAGTTTCAGGAAATCACCAGGCGCGGTGGGCTGGTGGGACTGAATTTTTGCGCTGAACATTGGGGCGTTTCGCCGGATGTCCGCTTTGTGGAGAAGGATTTTGACCGGCTGATGTGCCATCTGGACCATTTTTTATCACTCGGCGGCGAGAGGACGCTGTGTCTCGGCGGCGATTTGGACGGCACGGAAATTCCCGATAAATGGGGGGGTGTCGATGTCTATTTTCATCTGAAAGAGACTCTCCTTCGCAATAGGTACGAGGAACCGCTGCTGGACCGTCTCTTTTTCGGCAATTGCTACGATTTTTTTCATTCGGCTTTGACAAGCAGCGGGCGAATAGGGTAGTATGATATTCAGAAGTACAGACAAAACGATTTTAAAATAAAGGCGGCGTTCAGCATGATGTATAAAAGCACCCGTGACGCTTCGGTCAGCGTCTCATCTGCTCAGGCGATCACTACCGGCATTTCTCCGGACGGCGGCCTGTTTGTACCGGCCTCCCTTCCGTCCCTGACGGCGGAGGAGCTGGCGGTGCTGGCGGGCAAAAGCTATGTGGAACGTGCGGACGCTGTCCTTTCCCGCTTTTTAACCGATTTTTCCGCGGAGGAGATTCACGCCTGCACATCGTCTGCCTATACATCGGCCCGCTTTGGGTCGGAGGCGATTGCGCCGCTGCATGAGCTGTATGAGGGCGTGCATATTCTGGAGCTGTGGCACGGTCCCACCTGCGCCTTCAAGGATATGGCGCTGCAGATCCTGCCCCATCTGATGCGGGTGTCGGCGGGAAAAACGGCCGATGGAAAGGAAATTGTGATTTTGGTGGCGACCTCCGGTGATACCGGAAAGGCGGCGCTGGAGGGCTTCCGGGATGCAGAGCATACCCGGATACTGGTGTTTTACCCCGAAGAGGGGGTCAGCCCCATGCAGAAGCTGCAGATGATCACTCAGGAGGGGGAGAACGTTGCCGTCTGCGCCATCCGGGGGAATTTTGATGACGCGCAGAACGGGGTCAAGGAGATTTTCACCGATCCGGCGGTGGCGGCGCGTCTGGCCCGCCAGGGAATGCTTTTTTCCAGCGCTAATTCCATCAACTGGGGCCGTCTGGTTCCGCAGGTGGTGTATTATGTATCCGCCTGCTGCGATCTGATGAAAAGCGGAAAGCTGCGTCCGGGGGAGCGCTTTAACGTGGTGGTTCCTACCGGAAATTTCGGCAATATTCTGGCGGCTTATTATGCGAAACGGATGGGTGTGCCGATTGGCAGGCTGATCTGCGCCTCCAACCGCAACCGGGTGCTGGCAGAGTTTATGGAGACCGGCGTCTATGACCGGCGCCGGGAGTTTTACGCTACGGTTTCTCCTTCCATGGATATTCTGATTTCCTCCAATCTTGAGCGTCTCCTTTTTGATCTGGCGGGAGAGGATGACCAGCTGGTCGCGGAGCTGATGGAACAGCTGAAAGCAGGGGGCGTCTATACGGTGCCGCCTGCGGTGAAGCAGGCGCTTCAGGCGGAGTTTTCCGGCGGCTGGTGCGACGATGCCCAGACGGCGCAAACCATCCGGAAGACCTTTGACACCTATGGTTATCTATGCGATACTCATACTGCGGTGGGGGTCCATGTGTATGAGGAATACCGGGCGCACACCGGCGATACCACTCCCACGGTGATTGCGTCTACCGCTAATCCCTACAAATTTTCCCGTAGTGTGACCGAAGCGCTTGGCGGTGGAACAGACGGGTCGGATGAATTTGGGCGGGTGGAGGAGCTGCACCGCCTGACAGGCGCCCCCATTCCGGCTCCGCTGGCGGCGCTCAGGGGAAAAGCGCCGCGTTTCCGGCAGATCTGTGAGCGGGAAACCATGCGCGAGGCGGTGTATCAGCTGCTTCATATTGAGGGATAAAAGGAAAAAGCAGGCGAAAATTCTCCCGATTTCCGCCTGCTTTCTCGTGAATGGATGTGCTGCCGGGATGTGGGACGCTCTGCGCTATTTCGTCTGGGGCTTGAAGGTGGCGCAGGCCGTGTCCGCGGTGCTGACAGCGTAAGTGGGGCCCACATTGATTTTGTTCGCGGTACAGGACTGGTCGCCGTCGTGGTACACACAGTTTTTCACATCGCAACGTACGCCGGGATTGCAGCAGTCGGTATGGTGACAACTCATTTGACAGCCTTCCTTTCCGGAATAGAATAATGAGGAAGCAATCCGTCCGGCGGATGCTTCCATTGATATCTTGCCCCTTTGCAGACAAAAAAAGAATGGAAATAATGGAAAGGACCTTTCTATGTCGCTGTATGCCATCGCGGACCTTCATCTTTCGCTGGGGACCAATAAGCCGATGGATGCTTTTCCCGGCTGGAGAGACTATGTCGCCCGACTGGAAAAAAACTGGCGCTCCCTGATTTCTGAAGAAGATACCGTGGTGGTGGCCGGCGATATTTCCTGGGGAATGACGCTGGAGCAGTCCCGCGCCGATTTTGCCTTTCTGGAGTCGCTGCCGGGGCGCAAGCTGCTGTTCAAGGGAAATCACGATTATTGGTGGACAACCCGGAAAAAAATGGATTTCTTTTTTGAACAGGCGGGCTTTCAGTCAATAACAATTGTTCATAACACGGCGGAACCGGTCGGCGACCTGGCGGTCTGCGGTACCCGCGGCTGGTTTTATGACGCAGAGGCAGATGAGGATAAAAAGGTACTGGCGCGGGAGGCTGGCCGCCTGAATGCCTCCATTGACGCGGCGGAAAAAACGGGCCGGGAACCGGTGGTCTTTTTGCATTATCCGCCGATATGGGGCGACCGGGTCTGTGAGGAAATGCTGGCGGTGCTGGAGCAGCGGGGGGTCCGCCGCTGCTATTATGGGCATATCCACGGTACGGGGATCCGCTGGGCGGTACAGGGGACGGTCCGGGGGATTCAGCTTCGGCTGATATCGGGGGATTCTCTCTCCTTTATGCCGCTGCTGGTCAGGTGACGCGCGGCCGCGCCATATTTGCATTTTATTTACAGTTTATTCAGAAATCTGCCCGGATTATTTTGAAAAGGAACTGGCGCTCCGGCAAACGATGTGGTATAATCATTACCATTGTTGTAATCGTTATTCGTAGGAGGAAGTAGACATGAGTTTAAAATCAGCCAACAAGCTGGAAAACAATCGTGTGGAGCTGGAAGTAGAGGTTGACGCCGCTGCTTTTGAGGCCGCCGTCGTCAAAGCTTACAAAAAGAATATTCGCCGGATGAATGTTCCGGGTTTTCGTAAGGGAAAGGCCCCCCGTCATCTGGTTGAAAAGCTGTACGGCACTAGTGTCTTTTATGAGGAGGCCGTCAACGCTCTGTATCCCAAAGCTCTGGACGAAGCGGTAACCGAATCCGGCTACGAATATGTCGAGGATAAAATTGATCTGGATGTGACCTCTGTAGGTGAAGAGGGGCTGCAGTTCAAGGCGGTCATTACCGTCCGCCCGGAGGTGGAAATCGACGGCTATCGGGGTCTGAAGGCGGAGAAAAAGGTGGAAGCGGTTACCGATGAGGACGTGGACGCTGAGGTGGAGAAGCTGCGCGACCGCAACTCCCGTCTGGTGACGGTGGAGGACCGCGCCGCGCAGAACGGAGACACCGTCGTCTTTGACTTTGAGGGCTTTACGGACGGTCAGCCCTTTGAGGGCGGAAAGGCGGAAAATTATACGCTGGAGCTGGGCTCTCACCAGTTTATCCCCGGCTTTGAGGAGCAGCTTGTCGATAAAAAGACCGATGAGGAATTTGAAGTCAGCGTTACCTTCCCGGAGGACTATCACGCGGAGGAGCTGAAAGGCAAGCCTGCTGTTTTCAAGTGCCGGCTGCATGAAATCAAAATGAAGGAGCTGCCTGTGGCGGATGACGAGTTTGCCAAGGATGCCAGTGAATTCGATACGATGGAGGAGCTGAGGGCCGACCTGAAAACGAAGCTGGAGGACCGGCGGGAGCACGCCGCTGAGGAGGCGTTTGAAACCGCATTGATCGACCAGCTGGTAGAGCTGGTGAAGGCGGATATTCCCGAAGCGATGTTTGTCAACCGCGTCAATGAGGATGTCCGTGAGTTTGATTACCGTCTCCAGAACCAGGGACTGAATCTGCAGATGTATCTGCAGTACACCGGTATGGATATGGACGCCTTCCGCGCCGGCTTCCGCGAGCAGGCGGAGAAAAAGGTGAAAATCCGTCTGGCTCTCGAAAAGATTGCCGTGCTGGAATCCATTGAGCCGTCCGCCGAAGAGGTGGAGGCGGAATTCGGCAAGCTGGCCGAAAGCTATCAGGTGGATGTTGATAAGGTCAAAACTCTGATTGCCGAGAAGGATCTGAAAAAGGATATTGCCGTCGGCATGGCGATGGATCTTGTCAAAGAGACGGCGGTTCCCGGCGGAAAATAAGAGGAAAAAATCATGGGACGGACCGTCTTAATCCGCTCCGTCAGGGCCATACTATGAAAAGCCGCGGCGGCATGCCGGAAACAGCCGCCGCTATTTCCGAAGAAAGGATGGATTTTCCATGGAGAGAATGAGCAGCCTGGTTCCCTATGTCGTCGAGCAGACCAGCCGCGGCGAGCGCAGCTATGACATATTTTCCCGTTTGCTGAACGACCGTATCATTATGCTGTCGGATGAAATCAACGATGTGACCGCCTCTCTGGTGGTAGCGCAGCTGTTATATCTGGAGGGACAGGACCCCGATAAGCCGATTGAGCTGTATATCAACAGCCCCGGCGGCTCCATCACCTCCGGTATGGC
>JAAWCO010000042.1 GCA_022793315.1 Clostridiales bacterium
AAGCAGGGATCAGTCCCGCCCGTGGGAGGAGGTGAGCAGGGACAGCGCCTCGGTCCGGCTGCGGGCGTCCGATTTCATGCGTCCCCGCAGAGCGGAGGTTTGGGTGTGGGAACCGGCGGCACGCACCCCCCGCATAGTCATGCACAGATGCTCCGCCTCAATAATCACCGCCACACCGAGCGGCTTGAGCTCCTTCTCCAGAAAGTCAGCGACCTGAGCGGTCAGGCGCTCCTGAAGCTGGGGGCGACGGGCAAAGCTGTTGACAATGCGCGCCAGCTTGGACAGCCCAATCACCCTGCCGTCCCGCGGAAGATAGGCGATGTGCGCGACCCCCATAAAGGGCACAAGATGATGCTCACACATGGAATACAGCGGGATATTTCGCACCGTAACCATTTCGTCATTCTGATCCTCAGTAAAGATTTTTAAGTGGCTGCGCGGGTCCTCCTCCAGCCCGGCGAAGATTTCGCCGTACATATTGGCCACCCGGCGGGGCGTTTCCCGCAGTCCCTCCCGGTCCGGGTCCTCCCCGATGGCGAGAAGGATTTCCCTCACCGCCGCCTCGATACGCAGTTTATCCAATTGCCGCACCTCCGCAGTGCGCGCCTGTCCGGCGCAATTTGCCTTTTATGATAACACGATAAAGCCTTTCGGTCAATCGAGAGCTGTCCGCGCCATGTGGGCAAAAAAGCGGTGGATGTGCGGACAGGAGGTCAATTCGGGGTGAAAAGCGGTCGCCAGAAAATTTCCCTGGCGCGCTGCTGTGATATGGCCGTTCCAGGTATGCAGAATCTGTACCTCCGGTCCCACCCTTTCCATCCAGGGGGCGCGGATAAAGACGAGGGGCATGGGATGGGGAGAAAAGGCGGGAATCGTATCGCTGATGGTAAAGCTGTGGATCTGACGGCCATAGGCATTGCGGCGTACCAGAATATCCATCAGACCAAAATGGGGCGGCTCATCCACCAGCTCCTTTGCCAGCAGGATCATGCCGGCGCAGGTCCCCCATACCGGCATTCCGTCCTGCGCGCGCTGAAGCACAGGCTCAAACAGTCCAAAGGCACGCAGCAAATGGACGATGGCTGTGCTTTCCCCGCCGGGAAGAATCAGGGCGTCTACCTGCTCCAGTGCCTCAGGCGTTTTGACAGGGAGGGGCGTGACCGCCTCGCAGAGGGACAGAGAGGCAAGATGCTCCTCCACCGAACCCTGAAGGGACAGAACACCGATTGTCATATGGCCGTTCATCGGGTCACCAGCCCCTCTCCGCCAGACGCTCTTCCGGGGCGATATCCCGCAGCTCCATCCCCTTCATCGCCTTGCCCACTCCTTCGCTGATTTCCGCCAGTACTGCCGGCTGATCGTAGCAGGCCGCCGCCTTCACAATGGCACGGGCCATGAGCGGCGGGTTAGCCGACTGAAAGATACCCGAGCCGACAAACACCCCCTCGCTGCCCAGCATCATCATCAGCGCCGCATCTGCGGGAGTAGCCACACCTCCGGCCGCGAAATTGACGACCGGCAGACGACCGTTTTTCGCCACCCACGCTACCAGCTCGTACGGCGCGCCGGTTTCCTTCGCAAAGGTCATCCACTCCTCCTCCGGCATCACCGACAGGGAACGGATGCCGGCCGTCATGGTACGCATGTGCCGGACTGCCTCCACCACGTTTCCCGTGCCGGCTTCCCCTTTTGTACGGATCATGGAGGCGCCTTCACCGATTCGGCGCAGCGCCTCACCCAGATTCCGTGCGCCGCAGACAAAGGGGACGCGAAAGGCGCGCTTGTTCAGATGAAAGCGGTCGTCAGCAGGGGTCAATACCTCACTTTCGTCGATATAATCGACCTCCAGTGCCTCCAATATACGGGCCTCCGCGATATGGCCGATTCGCGCCTTGGCCATAACGGGAATAGTGACCGCCCGCTGAATTTCCCGGATCATTTTGGGGTCGCTCATCCGCGCCACACCGCCGTCCCGGCGGATGTCGGAGGGGACCCGCTCCAGCGCCATAACGGCGACGGCACCTGCCTCCTGTGCGATTTCTGCTTCCTGCGGGGTGGTGACGTCCATGATAACGCCGCCCTTGAGCATCCTGGCAAGATTTTGATTGATTTCCCAACGGTTTTTTTCCATGGTGGGTTCTCCTTTTGTTTGGCTAAATGTATGGATTATCTGGATGTGAATTCAGTATAATATTTGACAAACATACCTGTCAATGATAATATTGTATGACATACATTTTGGCTAAAAAACAATCTTGAGCGGGAACAATCGGGAAGGAGAAAAATCCATGGGAGTCTTTTCCTATGTGCTGACATGGGAACCAGTCATCCAGAAGGAGGACGGCAAGCCGTTTTACCGTCTCATTGCCGACGCTTTAGAGCGGGATGTTGCCGGGGGGATTCTGAAGCCGGGCGACCGTCTTCCTGCGCAGCGGGAGCTGGCCGACTTTCTGGGAGTGAATTTGACTACCGTCTCCAGGGCCTTTCGTCTGGGGAGGGAACGGGGGCTTCTGGAGGCGGTGGTTGGACGCGGAACCTTCATCGCCGACCCTCGGGCAGAGCTGTCAGAGGAAAGGTCGTTCCCCGGCAATGCAGGGGGACTGATCGATCTGGGAATGATTCACTCTCTTTACAGTCAAAACCGGCTGATTGCAGAAACGGTGAAACAGGTTTCCCGGCGAATCGGTATCGAGAGGTATTTTGAATATGATGAACCGTATCAGGGAATTTCCCATCGCCGGGCAGGGGTGCGCTGGCTCCGTCAGGCCGGACTTTCGGCCGATGAGGAGGAAATTCTGATCGCATCCGGCTCACAAAATGCGCTGGCGGCGGCTCTGATGTCCCTGTTTCGTTCGGGGGATCGAATCGGCGCCGACCCTCTTACCTATACCGGCTTTCGCCAGTTGGCGGAGATGCTTAATATTGAGCTGGTGCCGGTGGAGGGGGGCAGGGAAGGGATGAATCCGGAAGCCTTGTCCCGCCTTTGCCGGGAGAAGGGATTGGGCGGCGTGTACCTGATGCCGGAATGTCAGAACCCTACCGCTGTTACCCTGTCACAGGAGCGGCGGCAGGCGCTGGCACATGTCGTCGGGAAGGAGAAGCTGATCCTGCTGGAGGACGATCATTATTCCTTTCTGGGAAATACCGGCCTGCCGCCGGTTTCGGCGCTGATCCCCGACCGCAGCGTGTATATTGCAGGTACCTCCAAATCGCTGGGGCCGGGGCTGCGCGTATCTTTTATACGGGCGGCGGGCGCCCTCCGTCAGGCGGTTGCGCGGGGACTGTACAATGTCAATCTGACGACCTCTCATTTCAATTGTGAGGTGGCCGCCAGCCTGATTGAGAGCGGCATGGCTGATCGAATCGTCGCTTTGAAGCGGGAGGAGGCAGAGAGCCGCAGCCGGATCGCTGACGAACTGCTGGCGGGATGGCGGATGAGCGGCAGCAAGCGGGATTATTTCCGGTTCCTGTATCTGCCTGACGGATGGAGCGGGCGGGAATTTGAGCGCGCTGCCGCTGCAGCCGGTGTGCGGGTCAGCTGTGCGGACCGGTTTGCCATTGGGGGACAATCCGCCCCGGCAGCTGTGCGCCTTTCTCTTTCCGCGGCCCGGAACCGGGAGGAGCTGCACCGGGGACTGGGTATTCTGCGAGGGCTTCTGGAGCAGGGGCCGGCAGCAGGACCGCTGTTTGTTTAACAGGTAACGGCGGAAAAGTGGGGACCTTTGCTGTACCGTACCAAAACGGGCAAACAAAAAAGCGCGGAGATTTCCGCGCTTTCCCCTACTTTTTTCGGTTTTGACCGACAGTTCAAACCACATCAGGGCTTTTATTTTTAAAATCAGCCGGTCAGAAACCTCCCGGCAATTATTTCATTAGAGCGATGTGGTATGACGGCGGCCCGTGCGGGTATGATAAACAGCGAAACGCCTGTCCGGAGGTTGCCATATGAAAAATAAAGATATCGCAGAGGTTTCCTGTTCGCTGGAGCTGTTTTGTCTCGGCGGCGGGATTTACAATCTGATCGAGGTGGTGTGGCGGGGATATACCCACTGGAGCATGTTTCTGGTGGGGGGCGCCTGTTTCCACATCATGGGGAAAATCCAGAATTCCCCCAGGGTGAAGCGGCTGGTCAGCCGGTGCGCCTTATGTTCTGTCGCCGTTACCGGAGTTGAATTTGTCAGTGGCTGCCTGTTCAATCTGGGCTTCCGGATGAATGTTTGGGATTACAGCCGGATGCCGTTCAATCTGATGGGGCAGGTATGCGCGCTGTATGCTGTACTGTGGGGGCTGCTGAGTATCGCAGCAAAGCCGGTTTACCGCCTCCTTCGGGAAAGGCTGACAGCGGCGGTTCCCAGTCCGCGGCTTCAGAGAGCGCCGCTTTTCTGGAAGGACGCACAGCAGTCCTGAAGAGGGCAGTCCGCGCAGCGGGGAGCGCGGGCGCTACATATATCCCGGCCGAACAGGACCAGCCGGTGACAGAAGCTGTTGCTTTCCTCCGGAGGCAGAAGCGCGCGCAGCTGTGTTTCGACCTTATAAGGGGCCTTACTGCCGCTGCACAGCCCGATCCGGTTGGAGATGCGGATACAGTGCGTATCGGCGACGACGGCGGGTTTTCCATAAATATCGCCGCAGATCAGATTGGCCGTTTTGCGTCCCACGCCAGGCAGCTTAATCAGCTGTTCCACCGTGTCGGGCACCACGCCGTTATAATCCCGCAGCAGCATATTGGCCATTGCCACGATGTCGCGGGACTTGGTTTTATACAGTCCGCAGGAGCGAATATATTCTCCCACCTCTTCAGGATCGGCGCTGGCGAAGGCCTCCAGAGAGGGGAAACGCTCAAACAGGGCGGGAGTCACCAGGTTGACCCGTGCGTCGGTGCATTGGGCGGACAGGCGGGTAGCGATCAGCAGCTGCAGGGGGTCCCGGTAGGTCAGGGAGCAGAGGGCGTCGGGATATCGTTCCTTCAGGCGCTGAATGGCGGTCAGGGCCCGTGCTTTTTTTGTCATAAGGCTCGATCCTTTCATGGAAACCCGGCGGGAGCGGCCCGCCGGCTGGTGTTTCAGGACGGGGACTGTTTTCAGTGTAGCATGAGAAAACGGAAGCTGTCAAACCGTCCGGAAAAAACGCTGTTTGAGGCGAAAAAGATCCGTTCCGGCTTGCTTCGCCGACATAGTCAGAAGAAAGGAGGAAATCTGATGCCTGGAGGATTGCCGCCTGTTGAGGACCGGCGGGCAGAGGTATTGGTCCTGGGGACCATGCCGTCGGAGATGTCCCTGCTCAGGAAGGAATATTACGGCAATCCCCGCAACGCTTTCTGGCCGCTGCTGTATGCGCTGTGGGACGAGCCGCTGGCCGGCAGGTATGAGGAGCGTCGGCGCTTTGTTCTCGATCGGCATATCGCCCTTTGGGACGTACTGGCGACGTGTGAACGGGAGGGAAGCGCCGACGCCGCCATCCGCCGGCCGGTTCCCAACGATTTCGCCGCCTTTGCCGCTGCCCATCCGCATCTGAGGCTGCTCGTCTTCAATTCCCGTATGGCGGAACAGCTGTATGGACGGCTGGTGATCCCTGACCCTTTTGCGGCGCTGGACAGGCTGGGTCTTCCCTCATCCAGCCCGGCGCGGGCCATGCGGTTTGAGCATAAGTTGGAGGCATGGACGCCGCTGAAGCGTGCTCTGGAGCGCTGATGAAAAAATCTCTGCGCTTTTTCGCAGTATTTTGCCATAACGCTTGCGTCCTGTCGGAAGAAAATGTTATGATAACATATCATCGTGTAAAAGGAGAAGATGCGGATGTACGCCGATATGATGGACACCATCGCTTTTGTCACGGGCTATGATCCCGAGGTGGGCGAAGCGATGAGGAAAGAGCTGCAGCGGCAGAGACGGAACCTGGAGCTGATCGCCTCCGAAAATTTGGTATCCTCCCCGGTTATGGCGGCCATGGGCAGCGTGCTGACCAATAAATACGCAGAGGGATATCCCGGCAAGCGTTATTACGGCGGCTGTCAGGAGGTCGATGTGGTGGAAAACATCGCCCGTGAGCGTGCTTGCCGTCTTTTCGGCGCGGAGCATGCCAATGTACAGCCCCATTCGGGCGCTCAGGCCAATCAGGCAGCCTATTTTGCCCTGATTCAGCCGGGGGATACCGTTCTCGGCATGAATCTGGCGCACGGCGGTCATCTGACCCATGGTTCTCCGGTGAACTTCTCCGGCGCTCTGTATCATTTTGTCCCCTATGGTGTGGATGAGGAGACCGGCTTTATTGATTACGACCGGGTGATGGCACTGGCGATGGAATCGAAGCCCCGGCTGATTGTGGCGGGGGCCAGCGCCTATCCGCGGGAGATCCGGTTTGACCGCCTGCGGGAGATTGCCGATGCCTGTGGAGCGAAGCTGATGGTGGACATGGCGCACATAGCTGGACTGGTGGCTGCCGGGGAGCATATGAACCCGGTGCCCTACTGCGATGTGGTCACCACCACTACCCATAAGACGCTGCGGGGCCCCCGCGGCGGTATGATTCTCTGCCGGGAGGAATACGCCAAAGCGATCGACAAGGCGGTTTTCCCCGGCTCACAGGGCGGTCCCCTGATGCATGTTATCGCCGCCAAGGCAGTCTGTCTGGGAGAGGCGCTGTCCGACGATTTCAAAGCCTATCAGCAGCAGGTCCGCAAAAATGCCGCCGCTCTGGCGGCAGGACTCACCGGCCGCGGACTCAGGCTGGTGTCCGGCGGCACCGATAACCATCTGATGCTGATGGACCTTCGGGAGACGGGCATCACGGGCAAGGAGCTGGAGCACCGTCTGGATGAGGTCTATATCACTGTCAACAAAAATACCATTCCCAATGAGCCGCTGTCGCCCTTTGTGACAAGCGGCATTCGGATTGGAACGCCGGCGGTGACCAGCCGCGGACTCAGGGAGGCGGAGATGGACCGTATTGCGGCGTTTATCGCCGACACCATCGCCGATTTTGAGGGCAGCGCCGACGCTGTCCGGGCGGGCGTCAATGAGATCTGTGCTCGCTATCCGCTGTATGAATAAAGGGGGGCGCGTATCATGGCAATTTTTGACGGCAATATTTTTTCGGAAACGCTCGGCATGACAGCCTCTCTGACCGTTGTCCTGCCGGAGAGAAGTCCGCACGTCGATTCTGAAGGGAATATGCCGGTGCTCACCCTGCTGCATGGCCTGTCGGATAACCGCAGCTCGTGGATACGCCGGACCAGAGTGGATCTGTATGCCGAGCTGGCGGGGCTTGCCGTGGTGGTTCCGGAGGTTCAGCGGAGCTTTTACGCCGACATGACCTATGGCTTGAACTATTATACCTATATCGCGGAGGAGCTGCCGGACATTTGCCGCCGGATGTTTCGCCTGTCCGCCCAAAGGGAAAACAATTTTGTTGCCGGGCTGTCCATGGGAGGATATGGGGCGCTCAAGCTGGCCTTCCGTCACCCGGAGCGCTATGCGGCGGCGGCCAGCTTTTCCGGTGTGGCCAATATCCAAAACCGTATTGCCATTCTGCCCGAAAGGGAGCAGATCGCCGTCTGCAACGGAAAGCCGGCGGACGACTGCGACCTGTTTGAGCTGGCGAAGGGGCTGAAGGACAGGGGACCGGTTCCCCGTCTGTACATCACCTGCGGTTCCTCCGACTTTATGGTGGAGGATAACCGGGACTTCCACCGTCATCTGGAGTCGCTGAATATCGCACACACCTATGAAGAGTGGGAGGGTGTGCACGACTGGTTTTTCTGGGACGCCAGCATTCAGAAAACCATTCCCTTCCTGCTGAGCGGGCGGGATGCCGGCTGAGGAGGGGGTGTGAGCGATGGCCTCACCCCTGGCGGACCGGTTGCGGCCGGATACCCTGGACGACATCGTCGGCCAGCGGCATCTGCTGACGCCGGGAAAGGCGTTGCGGCGTATTATCGAATCGGGCGATATCCCCAATCTGATTTTTTACGGCCCGTCGGGGGTGGGAAAGACCACACTGGCGGGAATCATCGCGGCGAAAACTGACCGGCGGCTGCACCGGCTCAATGGAACCACTGCTTCCACGGCGGATATCAAGGCGGTGATTGAGGAGCTGGATTCCTTTGCGGGTATAAACGGAATTCTGCTCTATCTGGATGAAATCCAGTATTTCAATAAAAAGCAGCAGCAGACTCTTTTAGAACATATCGAAAAGGGGCGGATCACCCTGATCGCCTCCACCACCGAAAATCCGTATTTTTACGTATACGGCGCGATTCTCAGCCGCTCTACCGTGTTTGAATTCAAGGCGGTGGAAAGCAGTGAAATTGAACCGGCGGTGGAACGCGCCTTCACCTTTCTTGAGCGGGAGCGGCAAACGGCCATCCGCCGGGAGGAGGGAGTGGCGGCGCATATTGCTTCCTCCTGCGGCGGGGATGTCCGCAAGGCGGTCAACGCGGTGGAGCTGTGTGTATTGGCAGCGTCGCCCTCCGCCGACGGCGGACTGGATGTGACGCTGGATATTGCCCGGCAGCTGGCTCAGCGCAGTGCCATGCGCTACGACCGGGAGGGGGACGAGCATTATGATATCGTCTCCGCCTATCAGAAGTCGATGAGGGGTTCCGACCCGGACGCGGCGGTACATTACCTGGCCCGATTGCTGGAAGCGGGAGACCTGCCCTCTGCCTGTCGACGCCTGATGGTATGCGCCTGTGAGGATGTGGGGCTGGCCTATCCCCTGATTATTCCCATCGTCAAGGCGGCGGTGGATGCCGCCCTGCAGGTGGGGCTGCCGGAGGCGGCGCTCCCCCTTTCCGACGCCGTGATCCTGGTAGCGACCGCTCCCAAGTCAAACACCGGCGCGACGGCGGTCTGGGAGGCAATGGCCGACCTGCAGGCGGGCCGGTCGGGGCCAATTCCGCGTCAGCTCCAGAACAGGCACTTCGACGGGGAGGACAACGACCACAAGGGACAATTTTACCAATATCCCCACGATTTTCCCGACCGCTGGGTTCCCCAGCAGTATCTGCCGGATGCGCTGAAGGACCGGGTCTACTACACACCGGGCGACAATAAAAACGAGCAGGCCTTTAAGGCTTACTGGGACAGCATTAAGAGGAATTGGGGCGATCAACACAGCGGCGGCGGGAAATAACCTGCCGGCGCGGAAACGGAGGAGGAGCGCATGTCGGAAAAACAAATTTGTATGCTGATCTCCATGGCGGTATA
>JAAWCO010000043.1 GCA_022793315.1 Clostridiales bacterium
CAGCTGGATGGAGGCGGTGTTCAGCACCACAAAGGTTACCATGTGCGAGGAGGCCGTTTCCGGGTCGGGATTGCTCTTCTGCAGCTCCTCCATCGCCTTCAGTCCGAACGGCGTGGCAGCATTTCCCAGTCCCAGCAGATTGGCCGCCATGTTCATCAGTATGGCGCGGCAGGCGGGTCCGGTCGGATCGAGACCGGGAAAAAGCAGCCGCATCAGCGGCGCCATCACCCGGCCAATCACTCCGGTCAGTCCTCCTTTTTCCGCCACGCGCATCATGCCGCCCCACAGGCACATGGCTCCGCCCAGAGTCAGTGAGAGAGTAATCGCCTCCCCGCCGCCCTGTAAAAGCGCGCCCGTCACCTCCGGAAGGCGGCCATTTATCGCCCCCGCCGCAAGGGAAAGCAGCATGATTCCCACCCAGAGTCCGTTCAGCATGATCCTTCCCCCTTTTCTCTTATTTGTATGCGGAAACTCATCCAATAATTACCGCTTCATCCTTCTAATTGGGGGATTGACATAAAATGCAAAAGTTGGTAATATAGTGTCGAAAGAACTGTCTTTCAGAAGAAGAAAAAACCGACGTTACCTGCTAAGGAGGAAATTCCATGAAATCCACTGGAATTGTCAGAAAAATCGACGAGCTGGGCCGAATTGTTCTCCCCATCGAACTGCGCCGCACGTTGGAGATCACCGACGGAGATTCGCTGGAAATTTTTGTAGAAGACAACACCATCATCCTCAAAAAATACCAGCCTGCCTGTATCTTCTGCGGCAACGCCAAGGATGTCTCCACCTATAAGGGGCGCAATATCTGCAGCCTCTGCGCCAAGGAGATTGCCCGGAAAATCTGACGGCTTCCCCCGTCAAAAAATACCGCGAAATCAGCTTATTCATCAAAGAAGCACGGTTTCCTGTCCCCGAACAGGAAACCGTGCTTTTGTCTGTCGAAAAACACCCGACAGAGTCTGGAATCTGCCGGTCGCCGGCCTTCATCTCAGGTGGGGACCGCCGCTGATAAGATGGCAAAAGCCTCCTGCGGCGTTTCGATACCCTGCACCCGCTGCTCCATGGGACACATACCGGTATTTTCCCGGTTGCGGATAAAGGGGACGCACCGGCCGCAGATATACGGGATGGAAAAAGCGGTCAGCACAGCGGCCGCGCCTTCGCTCAGTGTATCGGCGTACACCTGTTCCACCCCGCCATATACCAGAAGCAGCGCAGCGGCACGGCCCACAATTTTATCGGCGACACAGGCCTGTTCAAAGCAGCGGGAATCCTCCCGCAGCCAGTTTAAAAGCGGACGGATGCCCCTTTCCGAGGAGGTCAGACGTCTGCCTCCCCTCAGCACCAGACAGGAGGCCTTGCTGTCAGCGAAGTTTTTTTTGACGGTTTCCCATTCCATGGCGGAAGCTCTCTCCTTTCTCAATGGCACGAACCAGAAGAGGCACGGCCAGCCATTGCAGTACAACCCCCGGCAGGCCGGAGACAAGGGAACTCCAGGCCGCGGCGACGCCCAGAGAGCTCAAATGAAGCAGGTCGCCCGCTATCAGCAGGCTGACAGCGTTCATCACCCGACCAGCCGCCTGCGCCGCCAGCAGACTGAACAGCAGACAGGGCGTGGCACTGCGGATGATTTTCGGCAGCAGGCGGCTGCGAAGCAGACCAGAAGCAAAGCCGTAAACCGTCAGCTCGATCAGCATGAAGGGAAGGCGGACAAGCGGCGGCATACCACTGAGCAGAAAGCTGAGCGGCGGCGTTACGGCCCCCACCGCTGCCCCATAGGCGGGCCCCAGCAGCAGCCCGGCCATAAGAACGGGGAGATGCATGGGCAAAAACCAGCCACCAGCCTGCTGGCCGCCGATCATGTGAAAGACCTGCGGGGTCAGGATTCCCAAAGCGATCAGGAGGGCGGAATAGGTCAGATTGCGGGTTCTCAGCTGGGATTTATTCATGGAGATGAGCTCCTTTTATTTGTCCGAATCGGCAGTTTCCAGACGGGCGAAATACTCGTGGATAACCGGCATCCGTTCGCTGACAGCAATGCCCTGAGGGCAGGCCTTTTCGCACCGGCGGCAGGCCCGGCACAGGGAGGCGCCGCCTTCCAGCACAGCGTACCGCTCCGACGCCGCCTGATCCCCCCGGGACACAGTCTGATTATAGGCATCAAATACGCCGGGAATATCTACCCCGAAGGGACAGGGCATGCAATAGGTACAGCGGGTGCAGGGAACCAGCGCCATGGTTTCAAAGGTCGTTCGCGCCTGCTCAAACAGGGCGTGCTGGCCGGCGTTCAGCATACCGGGACGGGCCTGTCCGGCACAGATAAGATTCTGATCCAGCTGCGCCCGTGTGCTCATGCCGCTCAGAATCACCCCCACTTCAGGCCGGTCCCATAAAAAGTCGAGAGCCCATTCCACCGGCGCTTTGGCCGGCTCCAGCCGATCAAGGACGCGGCGTACCTGCTCGGGCGGGGAGGCCAGTCCCCCGCCCAGCAGCGGCTCCATGATCACCACGCCCACCCCGTGGGAGGCAGCGTATTCCAGCCCCTGTATTCCCGCCTGATTCTGTGTGTCGATATAGTTGAGCTGAATCTGACAGAAATCCCACTGATCCCATCCATCCAGGATGGTGCGGAACTCCTCAAACCCGCTGTCGTGATAGGAAAACCCCAGATAGCGGATCTTTCCCTGCCGCCGGGCACGATCCATTTTGGTCAGCAGATCAAATTTCAGCGCCCGGTTTGTCCAGGTATTCAGACTCAGCGCGTGCAGCAGATAAAAGTCAATGCAGTCAACCCCCAGCCGCTTCAGCTGAAGCTCCAGAATCCGCTCAAAATCCTCCGCCTGCTCCATAAGGAAAACCGGGGATTTGGAGGCAATCCGGGTTTTCTCCCGGTAGCCGTCCTTCAGTGCAAGGCCGACCACCTCCTCACTGTGACCTCCATGGTAAGGATAGGCCGTGTCCAGATAATTAACGCCTCCGTCAACAGCCGCGCGGATCAGGCGCACCGCCTCATGGGTATCAACAGCGGCGCTGCAGGGAACGCCGTCGGCAGTGGGCAGACGCATACAGCCCATCCCCAGTGCCGATACCTCAAAGCCAGTCTTGCCAAACGGTCGATAATGCATCATTTTTCCCTCTTTCTGTTTTCAGACGCCTGCCGCCCGTTAGCGGCGGCGCGTCCGGGATACTGGCAGAGGCACCGACAGCAAAGGCCGCACAGACATAGTACTGTCAGCTTCTGTCCGCCCTCTCGCACAGGCCTACCTGTCTCAGCTGACCAAGGCCAGCTCCTCCGGCACCCTTTTGGCTCTTTCCAAGCTGTGCCATCCCTTGTCAGGGAATGATAACACAAATGCCGAAATTCGACAAGCGGTAATCAACAGCTTCATCCGGTATCGGCAGTATACGGACTGTCTCATAGGACAAGGCTTCCGCAAAAGAAATCCGCCGATAAAATCGGCGGATTTCTCAGGCTGTTGAAAAACCAGCAGGCAAACCGCAAAAGGCACAAAACACAGGGATCTCCTGCGCCTTACGTTTCAAAGATTTCGCGTCCTGCTGGACGCGCCCCCCACCGCCTTCTAAAAAGGAGGGCGAAAATCTGTGGTGCAGGATTTTCTATGCAACGGCTTTGTTGACAAGCTGAGAGATCCTGCTGACCTTCTCTGCTGATGGCATCCCCTGACAAGCAGGAAACCAACATGGTTTACCGGCATAAAAGCGGGCGCTGACCGGACGATTCGGCGGCTGATGAGCGACGTTGCTGCATGATTGCCATTCCTCAGAATGTTCGTCCATCCCCAGTTATTCTAGCGCTTCAGGCGGAACCTTCCGGTCTGCGCCTGAAGCTGATGCGCCTGATCAAACAGCTCGGTGCTGACTGCTGCCGCCTCTTCGCTGCTGGCAGAGTTCGTCTGAACAACGGCGGAAATCTGCCCAATCCCCTCCGTTACCTGGAGAATGGATTCTGCCTCTCCTCCGACCGCGTCGGCAATCACCCCAATATCACTGTTGGAACGTGTCACCAGCTCCAGCGTTTTTTGCAGGGTAACAGAAACCTCGTTGACAATATCACCGCCCCGGCCGGCCGCTTTCACACAATTATCAATCAGCTCCCTTGTGGCCTTGGCCGCCTGATCCGACTGAGCCGCCAGACTGCGGACCTCATCAGCCACGACGGCGAAGCCCTTTCCTGATGCTCCGGCCCGGGCGGCCTCCACCGCCGCGTTCAGGGCCAGAATGTTGGTCTGGAAGGCAATATTTTCAATGGTAGTAATGATTTGCCCAATCTGCTGGGAGGTATTGCTGATATCGGCCATAGCGGCAACCATCTGCTCCATCTGTTCGCCGCTGGCGGAAACCTGCTCCCCTGTCAGGCGGGCATGCTCCCGGGCATTAGAGGCCACCTCCACATTTTGCTTTGCGCTCTTGGAGAGATCGTCCAGCGTGGCATACAGTTCCTGAACGGAGCTGGCCTGCTCTGTAGCGCCCTGCGCCAGAGCCTGAGAGCTGCTGGAAAGCTGCTCAGCATTTTCGGAAATACGGCGTTCCGCCTGTGTAATCTGGCCTAAAGCAGCAGACAGGGTAGAAGTAAAGCTTTCAATAGAAAGTTGAATCGAACGGAAATCCCCAATATAATCTGCTGAGGTCTGCACATTGAAATTGCCGTCCGACAACTCTCCCATCAGGCGGTTAATATCCGCTATATAGCTATGAATCATCTCCACCGATCGCTTCAGCGTGCTGGCCAGATCTCCCAGCTCATCCTCCGAGCTGTAGGAAAGCTGCATCTCCAGCCGCCCCTCCTGAAGCGACTTGCTGCTATTGGTAATATCAATGATGGGACGAATCACCCGGCGAAGAACATACTGCACCAGACTCAGCAGGCAGGCCAGAGCCAGAAGGAGACAAACGCCCGAGGTAATCTGCATAATCAGGATGGTGTTCTCCATTCTTGCCTGATCTTCGGCGTTCAGTACGCCGCCTCGCTCTATCACCTTATCCAGCAGTCCCACCAGCGTGGTGAGATTGGCCTGGATGGTGTCCTGATAATAGCGCTGTGCCTGGGCCGGACTTCCCTCCAGAAGATCCAGCACATGAACAGCCGACTGGTGCAGTTCTTTATGTAACGGCTCCAGCTGGGAACGCAGCTTCTGAATCTCCGGATCGTCCGAGCCTGCTTCGCCGTACAGCCATTGGCCTAAAACACAGGTGGTCGGATCAACGCTGCCGGTGAACTCCGTCCCTGCATACAGGGCGTTGCTGAGATTGGCCGACCATTTATAATGAGCGGTCTCCGCCCGTTGCGCTTTATCCAGCAGCGCGTTCGATGAAGCGGCATCGGCCTGTGTGTTTTTAATGCGGAAGGTATTGATAGTGGTCATAAAGCTGAACAGGAGTGTGGCAGCCAAGGCGGCGGCCACCCGGATCCCCACCATTGTCTTAATGCTTTTCTTCATATGCGTATATCCCCTCCATTTGATGTCATTGCCGGTTCCTTGTCATCGCCCGGTCCCAGGTAACAAAAAAGCGCGGGGCGTCGTTGGGGGCGTCTCGCGCGGATGGCGGGCGAAAGGCAGAGCAAAAAGCGTGACCAGACAGGCGGCTATATTTAAAACCTCCTGTATATGTTCTATGATACACCCGTCCCCTGTATTTTGCAATGCCCAATCCGCTCTTTTCACAAGAAAAGCCCCCGCCTCTTCTTCGGCGGGCAGAAGGGATCCTGCAACAGGACGGCTATCGCTTTTACCATCCCCGGTCCCATAGTAAAGAGTCCCGCGCTGATTCCGGCATTTCTCCCTTTGCCTTTCGTGTTGATGGGTTTAAGCACCAGCGATTTCACAAATCACCGCTTGAAACCAGAAACCGGGCCCTGATATACTCATCTCAATAAATCGGAATTTTGCTGGAGAAATAATAAAGTGATTTCATTATATGAGATAGATTTTTCCAATGGGGATTTTGGAGCAGGCTTCATGGCAGCTTCTTTTCCAGCTGCCTTGAAGGAAGAGACAGATATGTCATTGATCGAACTTATGATCAAAAAATGGAATGTATGATACAAACCGGCGTTGAAATTTCACAAATATTATGACGGATAAAAACGCTGCCCACCATGTTTAACACAGATCTGCACACAGAAAGGGCGGCGAGCCAGAGCCCGGACGGCCACCGGGGAAAGCGCTCCGCCGGAGCAGTCTCCGTCGATGTAATCCCTGATACAGCGCACAGCCGCCGCGGAAAGCTCTGCGGCGGCTGCGTTTGATTGGAGTCGGTAATGAATCATCTCAGGCCGCGGCTGCCTGTCTCCCGCCGATCCAGCCCTGCATCCGCTCGCGGATCAGCTCAAACGGCGCCGGGCCAATTTTCATCAGAAACTCGTGAAACTCTCTCAGAACAAAGCGATCACCCAGCGCCTGCTCGGCCTCTGTCCGCAGCTCCAGAAATTCAAGATACCCTACATAATAGGACAGATACAGGGCGGGATGGATCACCAGCGTTTCATAAATCTCCCGTGCCGCCGCTTCATCCAGACCGGCGCCGGTAAAAAATGCCTTTGTCTGGTCGTAAGTCCATCCCTCATAATGAATACCGATATCTGCCAGACAGTAAAGGGCGAATGTAACCGATTTGTTGAGCTCGTTCAGCCGCCGGACCGGTTCGTCGATTCCCGCCAGACGATACGCATACATCTCAGCATAAGTACCCCAGCCCTCCGCATAGCCGGAAAAGGAGAGCAGCAGGCGCACTCTGTTCGGATTGGACGCATAAAAGCTGGTGGTCTGATAGAGGTGGCCCGGAAATCCCTCGTGCGCCAGTGTCACAAAATCCTCAATATCGCCCGTATTCTGCGAGCGGTTAATATAGATCACATTGTGGTCCGGATCGTCGATGGGCGGCAGAATATAATAGGCGGGACTGGAATGCTTTTCCATAGAGGAGGGCACCTCGTTGACAGTAAAGGGTCTGTCCGGCGGGACTGGAAAATCCGCCGCAATCTCCGTCTTCAGGCGCTCCAGCACCTGACGGGGATCGCTCAAATCCACCGTCAGGTCAAACATATGCTCATAAGCCTCTGGATGCTCCATCAGAATCTCCGCTATTTCACGGAAATCCGCCGTCAACCGCTCCTGCAGAAGGCTTTTGAGCTCTTCAACCGATTTGTCCGAACCGGTGGCATCCCGCACCAGAATCCGGTAATATTCCCTGCCGTCCTCAAGCTGGGAAAGTCCCCCTTCCCGGCGGCTGGCGCCCTTCAGAGCGGTGAGACCCTCCATGAGCGTCCGATAGGCTGGAACGACCGTGTCCCGGAACAGCTCTTCGTTTTCCGCCTGATACTGCGCCTTCTCCGTATCGGAGAGGAAGCCGGCGGCGGCAATCCGCCGGTTAAAGCTGTCCAGCATGAAGTGGCCATCGGTATCCGCAATCAATTCCCCGCATTGGTCCAGCGTCTTCTCCAGCCCAAAGTCAGGCATAAGCAGTCCTGCATCCGCCTGCTCCTGCGCGAAGGCGATCATCCCTTCAAAAAGAGAGGGAAACAGGCCCAGAATGTCGAGATAGTCCTGCACATCCCGCGCATCATAGAAGGTGTATTCGGCAAGCAGGGTGGGGAGCGCCGCCTGTATCCCCTTGAGAGGAGAAAGCAGGTTGTCGTACAGCCGGAAGCCCTCCAGCTTCAGGCTGTCCTTCAGGCCGACAGCCAGGATGTCCCTGGTCAGCTGCTGCTCGGCAGTCAGCCGGGTATAGTCAAACTCTTCCAGCTCCTCAATATCCTGCCGCAGCTTCTTCCATCCCTCCGCATCAGCAGCGGCGGAAAGGTCCCCCAGGGAAATCGGATAATCCTCAATCCCAATATTTTCCGGATGGGCGGTGGTGCAGTGCAGATTCAGGATGTTCTGGGAGATTTCCTCGCGGAACAGGGCGTCCAGCCAGGCGTCAAACCTCCGTCGCTCCGCTTCCTCCGCGCTGACAACACGGCTGGAAGGGTCGGACGGGACCCGGCCGGTACAGCCGGCGGACGAAACCGACAGCAGGCACAGGCAAAGCAGCAGGCTGAGCGCCCGGAGCCAGGGGGACCTCGTTGTCCTCTTCATCATTGCATATCCTCCCAAAATTCTAACATTTAACAGCGACGCTACAGCCGGCTCCGCCGGAGCAGCAGGGAATTGGTCACCACCGATACCGAGCTGAAGGCCATGGCGGCGCCTGCCAGCACAGGAGACAGCAGACCGATGGCCGCCACCGGAATCCCCACGCAGTTATAAAAGAAGGCCCAGAACAGATTCTGACGGATTTTCCGCATGGTGGCACGGGAGAGGCGGATTGCCGTGGGAACGGCGGAAATACCAGCGCTCATCAGCACCACGTCACCCGCCTCCATGGCAATATCGGTTCCGGAGCCCATGGCAAAGCCCACATCGGCGGCGGCCAGCGCCGGCGCGTCGTTGATACCATCGCCTGCCATGGCGATGACCGTCTTCTCCTTCCGCTGCCTCTCCACCACCTCCACCTTTCCATCGGGGAGCACCTCGGCGATCACCTCATCAAGACCCGTCCGGGCCGCAATCGCTTCGGCCGTCCGGCGGTTATCACCGGTCACCAGAACGGTGCGCACCCCCAGCCGGTGCAGATCCTCAATCGCCTGGGCAGAGCTTTCCCGCACCGGATCGGCCACCGCAATGACGGCGGCAGGGCAGTCATCCACCGTCAGGAACACCGCTGTTTTGCCTTCCCGCTCCAGCCCTTCGGCGTCAGCGGAGAAGCTCAGCCCGCCCTCCTCCATCAGACGGCGGCTGCCCAGCAGCACGGTATGCCCTTCCACCACGGCGCGGACGCCGCGGCCAGTGAGCGACTCGAACGCCTCCGCCGCCGGCGGGGTGCCGTCGTAATGAGCCGCTACCGCACGCGCCAGCGGATGCTCTGAAAGGGCCTCCACCGCAGCGGCCAGACGGGTACATTCCGCCGCTGTGACAGGGGCGTCCTTCTCCGTCAGCAAATCGGTGACCGCTGGCCGGCCCTCAGTCACGGTACCGGTTTTATCCAGCAGCAGGGTGCTGATCCGGCAGGCGTTTTCCAGCGCATCGGCGCTTTTGATCAGGATGCCCAGAGAGGCGGCGCGGCCGGTGCCCACCATCAGCGCCGTGGGAGTGGCCAGGCCGAGCGAGCAGGGGCAGGCGATTACCAGCACCGCCACGGCGCGGGACAGGGCAGCCTCCAGCTCCCCTGTGATCAGCAGGGTCAGCAGCAGGGTCAGCAGCGCTGTCCCCGCCACAACAGGAACAAAAATCGCGGATACACGGTCGGCCAGCCGCTGAATCGGCGCCCGGGAGGACTGGGCCTGCTCCACCAGGCGAATGATTCCCGCCAGCACCGATTCCTGGCCGATTCCTCTGGCGCGCACCGTCAGGGCGCCGGTCCCATTGACCGTGCCGCCAAATACGGGAGAGCCCTCCTCTTTTTTCACCGGCAGGCTCTCCCCCGTCAGCATGGACTCGTCCACCGCCGACCGGCCGGACAATACCTCACCGTCCACAGGCACGCTCTCACCGGGGCGCACCAGCACGGTATCTCCCTCGGCAATTTCCGCAACATCCACCGTAACCTCCTCCCCCTCCCGCAGCAGGGTGGCCGTCTTGGGCTGCAGATTCATCAGCAGCTCGATGGCGGCGGAGGTTTTGGCGCGCGCCCGCGCCTCCAGCAGCTTGCCCAGCAGCACCAGCGTGATCACCAGGGCAGCGCTCTCAAAATACAGATGGCCGCTGCCCGCCGCCATACTGTACACGCTGTAGCCCCATGCGGCGGTGGTCCCCAGCGATACCAGCACATCCATGCTGGGACTCCGGTTCTTCAGCGAAAGAACCGCTCCCTTATAAAATCGCCAGCCGATGATAAACTGTACCGGCGTGGCCAGAATCAGCTGAAGCCAGGCATTGTGAAGCCAGTGGGTCACCGGCGCGTCAGGCGCGGCAAACATCAGCACCATCAGCAGGGCAAAGGGCGCGGACAGCACCGCCGACGCCGCAAACAGAAGGGTCAGCCGGCGGGATTCCCTCTTCCGAAAGGCCGCCTTGTCCTCCACCACGGTATAGCCCGCCTTTTTCACCGCCCGGGACAAACGGCGCAGGCTGGTGCGGGAGGGATCGTATTCCACCTCTGCCCGCTCATTGGCGTAGCTCACTGCCGCGCAGGTTACGCCGGCCTCCTCCTGAAGGGCGTGCTCCACAGCAGCGGCGCACCGCACACAGGTCATGCCGCCGATCTGCATCATGATCTTATCCGCCATAAGTGCCTCCCGCTTTGTCACTCATCCAGCATCCGCGTTCCCGTCACGGTATATCCGGCATCGGCAACCGCCTTTTCCAGCTCGGCCACCCCGGTTCTGGCGGGAAGGAACGAAACGACCGCCTGCTTTTCCTCCAGCTTCACCTCAGCGCTTTTGACCCCCTTCAGGGCACGGAGCGCATCGGCTACCCGCTTTTGACAATGGGAGCAGGTCATGCCCTCCACATCAATGACCACCTGCTGTTTTTTCTCAAACATTCCTGTTTCTCCTTTCGTTTCCTGCCGTCGATCAGGCCGTGTTTATAAAACGGCAAAACACCCAAATGGCGGATCGTTGTCCGCCATACGATGTTGAATTTTCTTACCATATGACAGATGCCTGCGAAAATGGATTTCGTCTGACGAAAAGGGCCTTTCCTTCCTGAGCATTTCCCTATTGGTCTGACAGAGAAACACTTGCCTGGGGCGCGGTCAAAACGCTCTCTGTCCTATTGGCAGCAGGTCTCTGCCCTGCTGAGGCAAAGGCTCGTTTATATCTCATCAATAAAGGGATTGAGAGGGGCCGGCTCGCTGTAACGCACCATGCGCAGAAGAGGGCCAACGGCAATGAGGAGGATCAGAACGGCCGCCAGCGCGCCGCAGGCACAGCGCAGGATGAGACGAGCGGTTCCCCTGTGCGCGTCAGCGGAAAAGGCCAGTACGCACGCGCGCGCCAAAAAGGGGAGCGGGAGCGCCGCTGTCAGAAAAATGGTCACATTCGCCGCCTGATACCCGGCCTCGTCAAAAGGGACCTCCAGCCCGCCATAGTTGACCAGCAGGAGGACAGCCGACAGCATAATCACCCCGCCGGTAATCACCAGAAACAGAGAATCCAGACGATGCTGCTGCTTTCGCCGGGTGTAGGAAAAGAAGGAGTATACACCGGTTCCCAGCAGCACTGCCGCCAGAATAAACAGATAGCTGACCGTCCGGAAATAGGCTTCCTCCGGGCCGGACGGGTTATGCATGCCGGACTGGAGAAGGGCCGCCGTCAGTATCAGTACAGCCGCTGTCAGCAGATAAACGATCCCTTTGGCCAGACGGGATATATTCACACCAAATTCCCCCTTTCGCTGTATTCTGTCAGGCGCGCCGCCATTTGACCCCCTGCGGCGTATCCTCCAGCACAATACCCATGTCCTTCAGCTGGTCGCGGATTCGGTCGGATTCCGTCCAGTTTTTCATCTGGCGGGCAGCGGCACGGGCCTCGATCAGCGCCTCTATCGCCTCCGCCTCCGGATCCTGTTCCCCGCCGGTACGGGAATAAAGCAGCCCCAGCACACCGGTCAGTTCGGCAAACCGCTCCTTCGCACAGGCGCACAGAGAGCGGGAGGCCGGACGGGCGGCGTCGGTGACGCCCACATTGATATCGCGAACCATCTCAAAGACCGCGGCCAGCGCGTCGGCGGTGTTCAGATCATCCTCCATAGCGGCGATAAACTGCTCCCGCCGGGCATCCAGACGGGCGCGAATCTCCTCTTCCTCCTCCCGTGCCTCCTCCGGCGCATGGGAAAGGGCAAAATCCAGCCCGTCGCGGCAGTTGTACAGCCGGTCAAGGGAGGCCGCTGCCTGATGCAGCACCTCAGCAGTGTAATTGATGGGGCTGCGGTAAGAGGAAGAGATCAGGAAAAACCGTATCGGCTCATATCCCAGCTGCTCTGCCACCTCACGAACCGTGAAGAAATTGCCGAGAGATTTGGACATTTTTTTATTGTCCACATTGATATAGCCGTTGTGCATCCAGTAGCGGGCAAACGGCGCGCCGGTACAGCATTCGCTCTGCGCGATTTCATTCTCATGATGCGGGAAAATCAGATCCTGTCCCCCGCAGTGCATGTCAATGGTATCCCCCAGATAGCGGCGGGCCATGGCCGAGCATTCGATATGCCAACCGGGCCGTCCGTCGCTCCAGGGCGAAGGCCATGAGGGCTCGCCGGGCTTGGCCGCCTTCCACAGGGCGAAATCCATCGGATTTTCTTTCAGTTCGCTGACATCAATGCGGGCCCCGGCCTCCAGATCGTCCAGCGGCTGATGGGAGAGCTTGCCATAGCCCTCAAACCGGGCGGTGCGGAAGTACACGTCCCCGTTCGCTGCCGGATAGGCATACCCCCTGTCCACCAGCGCGGAGATGATGGCCAGAATCTCATCCATATTCTCGGTGGCGCGTGGATGAACCGTGGCGGGAAGGACACCGAGTCCCTCTGCATCCTTTCGGTATTCGGCGATATACCGCTCAGCGATTTCATCGGAAGGAACCCCCTCCTCATTGGCCCGCCGGATAATCTTGTCGTCCACATCGGTAAAGTTCTGGACAAAGCGGACCTCCATCCCCCGCCAGGCCAGATAGCGGCGCAGCACATCAAACACACAAAGCGGGCGGGCGTTGCCGATATGAATCAGATTATACACGGTGGGCCCGCAGCAGTAGATGCGGGCCACCCCCGGCTCCAGCGTAATAAATTCCTCTTTCTGACGGGTCAGCGTATTATAAATCTTCATTTGTATGATCCTTTCCGGCTTCCCTGATTTTATTGACAGACTCCCCGGCAGCGGCGGCCTTCAGCCCGGCCTCCAGCCGGTCAAGACGGCCCTGCAGACGGCACAGCTCCTGTGAGACGGGGTCGGGAATATGCACCTGATCCAGATCCACTACCCGTTCGCCGTTGCGCCGGACCACCCGTGCGGGAACACCCACGGCGGTACTGTTGTCGGGAATATCGTCCAGCACCACCGCGCCCGCGGCAATGCGGACATGGTTGCCGATGGTGATGGGGCCCAGTACCTTGGCTCCTGATCCAACCATCACATGATCTCCCAGGGTGGGATGGCGTTTTCCCCGGTGCTTACCGGTTCCGCCCAGCGTCACCCCCTGATAGATGGTGCAGTCGTCGCCAATGCGGGTCGTCTCCCCAATGACAACG
>JAAWCO010000044.1 GCA_022793315.1 Clostridiales bacterium
GAAACAACTGTCGGATTTGTTCATACAGTACCCTATAATCGGAGTACGCCGGATTCCTGTCAGCGAGCCGCTTTAAAATGAAAAAGGGGATGGCTGGCGACGTGGCAAGGTTGACCACATAAACCCCATAGTTATCCCACAGCGAGAGATTCTCCTCCTCGAACCGCCCGCCTTCTATATCCTCCGCCCATGCTCGAAACGCCGCAGCGCCGAAAGATTTCCCACCCTGTGCCGGCAAGGTCAGCCAATGGGGCATTTTTTGGACCGATTTCACATACAGCTCCTCCTGTGTTACCTCACGCTGCTTTTCACCGATAAAAATCAGTTCCAGCTTGTCTATTCCCCCGGCATCGTAATCCTTTATTATCTGATCCCATAAAAGCAGCTTCAAAATTTGACCGTTGCATTCGTAGCCAATCACCAGACAGTGCGTTCCCACATCCGTTTCCCAATCGGGTATATCATTTTTATTGGCAACAGCAAAAACAGGTATGCCACTGTCGATATATTCCCTGATCTTTTGTATATAATGAGTCGGGTTCGCCTCGATTTGTTCGGCGCTGGCATATTCGCAGGTATAGCCAAAGTCGTCAAAAACAGATGAAATATATTCCTGCCCCTCTAAATACCCTGATACGCAATATTCGCAGCAGGAAGAGGGAGAACGATCATAAACCTGCGCGACGGTGTCCCCTGTGACGGCAGCGATATCCCAATAATCAAGATATTCAAAGTCTCCCAGACATTCAAACAGGTACTTTATGCAATCGGGCAGAGCATAATTAAAGCCTTTCATTCCATCAAATAACGGGCGAATATAGTGTAATCGGTTCTCACTCTGACGAGAGGCCATTTTTAATCCTCCGTTCCCTGCGCAGTTCCGTCATGTTTCTCATCCAATGTTCGCGTTGGCTCATGATAATAAAGAGCCCATCCAATCCCGAATTTATCCACCACCAGACCCAATAATGTGGCCCATGGATAGGGGCCTTCGAGCGAATGGCTTTGCGCCTCTTTGCTGATTTCATGGTATGCGTGATAAAAATCGTCTGATTGATCAAAGCGGATTTCGCAGGATAAAGCGCCGTCAAACCCCGTCCCCGCCGCTTTGCCCGGACCAATCAGAATTTCCAGACCGTATATCTCCATCATAATATGGATGTCCTCACCATCCGGCGGCACGCTTTCGGAAAGCTTTTTCGCTTTGAAGGCTCTATGATACATGTCATACGCCGCGATTCTCTCTTTGTTTGTAGGGCCTATGCTGAAGGACATCGTAAATTGTGGATATTTAGACATATATTTTTCTCCCTCGTTATTTTAATCATATTTGTCTGCTTTGTCAGTATCACAGAAAATTTGGCAGTAAGTCGGAAGCGCCGTGAACGATGGCAGCTTGCGGCGACGTGTCAGTCGAAAAAGGAGGAATGACGGAGCGATAGTGATATCCCGAGACGAATGGCTGGAGATAATGGCCGCTTTCATTTTCCCTCCTTCCCTAATATGTCATAGACTGCTTGCTTCAATTTCTTATTCATCGCAGAACCAGGATCAAAGCACCTTTCTACAAATTTTCGCATTTCCGGGCTATCGGAATAATTCGGCTTATACTCGTACAGCTTACCCTGCGGCTCGTCACATCGGCAAAAAATGTAGTCCGGTGATACATCGAAGCAGTCGGCGCAGGTCCGCAAAACCTTGAAAGGAGCCGCTGCCTGCCCATGTTCATAGCGATTGATGGCGGGCTGTTTTGCTCCAAGAAGCCCGGCTATTTTTGCTTGTATCAGATGCGCTTTTCCCGCAAAAATTTTATCCGCTGCCCTACTAGCTCCAGCGCCAGTCTCCCTTTGTATTTGTTGAATACAAGTATAAGCTATATTCAAAATAAAATCAGCTCTATTTGCAAACTTTACATTATCAATAAAAAAAGCGTCCCGCAGGGACGCGCAGCCACACAAGAGCTTTGTGCGTTCCGGGGGGTGGGGCTGGCCCCAACAAGCGGCAGCAGAGCAAGTGTCAATATTTGCCTGCTTGCCAATTTGCATTATAAACCCCTCGATATCCCGCTTGCCGCTACTTAAGGTCCTGATCCTGTATCATATTTTCTTACTGAGGCCGCATCTGCAAAAGTTAACATTTCATTCATTGACTATGCGGTCTATTTTTGTCTAATAGACCGCATAGTCAATGAATGGAGGCAGCTATGAAACAGCAGGAAAAGACACAGCGAACGTGGGAACGTATTCTGACCGCGGCGCTTGCGGAATTGGGAGTCAAAGGCTATGAAGGCGCTTCGATCAGCGCAATTTGTTCTGAAAGCAAAATCCCGAAGGGACTGATCTACCACAATTTCAAAAACAAAGATGATCTGTACATTCAATGCTTCAAACACTGCTGCAATCAGATGACGGAATATCTGCGTTCTCAGGAGCGGGTCTGCCATTGTGCCACGGAGGATATAAAAGCCCTGCGGCAACAATTTTTTCGGAACATCCACACCATGCCGGTTTATTTTTCCATGCGCTCTTACAGCCGCCCAGGCATCTGAGGTCAGAGCTGAAAGAAGCGCGCCGGAATTATGATATGTTCTGTGTGGAACGATACCGGAATATGCTGGGCCCGCTCGCGCTGCGGGATGGTGTTACAGAAAAAACGGCGCTTGAATATTTCTCCATATTTTTGGAAATGTTCAACGGATATTTCCAAAGCAAAGCCAGTCAGGGCGGCGATTATCTGGCCTTAATGGAGTCCCATGAGGAAAAGCTGTTCAAAATCCTTGATATGATGCTCTATGGCATTGTGTCAACAACTGCCCCTGGTCTACACGCCAAAGGCAAAAACCGAGCAGAACGACATGGAAGGAAAGACAGAAGGAAAAATGGTAACAGGCGGGGAGGCATCTCATCAGGATGCCTCCCCGCCTGCTGTTTCCGCCTAAAAAGGATATTCTCGATACAAATGATAAATCCGAACACATTCCCCACTTGAAGGACAGCGTTCGGATTATCATGAGATGGTTCGAGTGGAATGATAGGATTTGGGGAAGCTCTTGAAAATCAACGTGTTACAGACGGTCAAGCGAGTGAGTATTTCCAGGATGTGCTTTAACACCAGATTTTCCAATTCAAAAGCATTTTGCGGGAGCCATACCTTTTACTCGGAAAATAAAGCACGGATTCTTTCATTTTTCTTTGCTTCCATGCGAGGTACAAGTTTCAAATCAGTTTCCTCAATATCTATGGCAGCAATGTCTTTCTTTTCTCCATATTGCGGAAAATTAACCAACCAAGAACCATCGATACTGTTAGGATCACAAATCCAACCCTGCATCCCTTTATGGACACCCTCTTTTGCATAGCATTCTTTTTCCACAATAACTTCAACACAGTCCATTTCTTTCATCTTATTTACCTCCTGGTGTATTTAGTGTAATAGATCCGTATGGATACACCATCCAACCGGAGTTGAACGAAACCGATATATGTTTCCATTCAACCCAGTCCGGAATCTCCGGCGATTCTTTTCCCCACAATTCTGCTGTAAAGATGTCTTCCAGAATTCCTATTTAATTACACCTCCAAGCCATCAGAACGTTAGTTCTATATATGTTTACACCTGTCAAGTCTATCGATATAACGCTGTAAGGCATCATCTTCAAAGGCGAAAAACTCTTAAAAGTACATAAAAAAACGACGGACAACTCATTACGAATTGCCCGTTGTAGGTATGGTCCGAGTGACAGGATTTGAACCTGCGGCATCCTGCTCCCAAAGCAGGCGCGCTACCAACTGCGCTACACCCGGTTATTTATTTTTATCCGGCAGAGAGTATTCTCCTCAACCGGCCGCGTTAATCCCAGATCAATAAAGCTCTACAGCGGCGGCTGTTGTTTCTTGACAATACAAAGAGGACACATCCACCGGCTAAACAGGAGAAATAATTGCCGCGGCAGGTCTACCAGCCTCTAAATTATAATACGGAAGATCATCGGGTGTCAAGGAGTAATCCCGGCTTTCTTCTTTTCAAAGGGAAAATGGCGGCAGCCTTGTTATTACGTCAACCTTCGTCTATAATATGAGAGAGGATACCCGGGCGCCAGGAAAAAAGAAATTCAGCGACAGCTGACCTACTCTGCAGAGCGGGTCTCTCAAAAGCTGCTGAAGGTCTTGCCCTGTCCCATCAGGATAGATATTTACAAGGAGGTCCAGGGGATGATACTGTCAAAGCCTGACGACTGGCTGCCGGCTGCTACTGATGCGCTGGTTAACATGCAACATCAATTTCAACAGCTTCCTTCCCTTTCCCTGTCAGAGCTGAATCCTGCCACTTCTGCGCTGATTTTGGTGGATATGATTGCCGGCTTTGCCAAAGCAGGAGCGCTGGCCAGCCCCCGGGTAGAGGCGCTGGTTGCACCGGCAGCAGAGCTGCTCCGCCTGTGCCGGGACCGGGGCATGGCCTGCATAGCCTTTGCGGATGCACACACCACCGACAGTCTGGAGCTTCGATCCTATCCCCCCCACTGTCTGCGCGGCAGCGGTGAGGAGGCGATCTGCGCTGAGCTGGAAGCGGCAGGCGGCTTCCTTCGGATAGACAAGGACTCCACCAACGGCTTTGTGGAACCCGCCTTTGAGCAATGGCGGGACGCTCACCCCGGCATCCGTCAGTTTGTGGTGGCGGGCGACTGCACCGACATCTGCGTCGCCCAGTTTGCCCTGACGGCCAAGGCCTATTTTAACACCCGCCGGCTCCCTTCCCGGGTCGTGGTTCCTCTGTCGCTGGTAGACACCTTCGACAGCGGTACCCATCCGGCCGACCTGATGAATCTGGTTTCTCTCTCCATGATGCAGGGGAACGGTGTGGAGCTGGTCCAGTCTATTTCAGCATAAGAGCGGAGGAAATAAGGATGAACAGTCGCTTCAACTACAGCAATTTAACCATGCTGACCGATTTTTATGAGCTGACCATGGCAAACGGCTTTCTCCAGAACGGCTATGGCGGACAGATCGTTTATTTTGATATGTTTTTCCGCACCATTCCCGATGGCGGTGGCCTGGCTATTATGGCGGGGGTGGAGCAGCTGATTGATTATCTGAGCCATCTCCGGTTTACCGAAGAGGATATCGCTTATCTGCGGGAGAAGCGGCTGTTCAGTGAGGATTTTCTCGATTATCTGCGGCACTTTCGCTTTTGCTGTGATGTGTGGGCCGTTCCGGAGGGGACGCCTATCTTCCCACATGAGCCGGTGGTAACTGTCCGCGGTCCGGTGATTCAGGCCCAGTTCATCGAAACCATGCTCCTGCTCTCCATCAATCATCAGTCCCTCATCGCCACCAAGGCCAGCCGTATTGTCCGCGCCTCTCAGGGCCGGGCCGTCATGGAGTTTGGCTCCCGCCGCGCTCAGGGATACGACGGCGCCATCTACGGCGCTCGCGCCGCCTATATCGGCGGCTGCGACGGCACCGCCTGCACCCTGTCCGACCGGGAATTTGGCATCCCCGCCCTCGGCACCATGGCCCACAGCTGGATTCAGCTGTTTGACAGTGAACTGGAAGCGTTTCAGGCCTATGCACGGGAATACCCCCATTCCTGTACTCTGCTGGTGGATACCTACAGTACGCTCAAATCAGGCATTCCCAACGCCATCCGCACCTTTGATGAAATATTGAAGCCCCTCGGTCTCCGCCCGCAGGGAGTGCGTATTGATTCGGGGGACATCACCTATCTGAGCAAAAAGGCGCGTAAAATGCTGGATGATGCCGGATATCCTGATTGCAAAATTACCGCCTCCAATTCTCTGGATGAATATATCATCCGCGACATGATCATTCAGGGGGCCTGCGTGGACAACTTTGGTGTAGGCGAACGGCTGATTACCGCCGCCAGCGACCCGGTTTTTGGCGGCGTGTATAAGCTGGCGGCAGTGGAAAAGGAAGGGCGGATTGTCCCCCGCATCAAGGTCAGCGAAAACGTGACCAAAATCACCAATCCCTGCTTTAAAAAGCTATGGAGACTCTTCGATCGGGACAGCGGCAAAGCAATCGGCGATGTTCTTACCCTTCACAATGAGAGCATCAACGACAGCATCCCCTATACCATTTTCGATCCCGACCATATCTGGAAACGCAAAACACTGGAAAATTTTACGGCTGTCCCTCTTCAGAAACAGCTGTTCCGCGCGGGGGAATGCGTCTATTCCTCTCCCCATATTAAAGAAATCCGCTCCTTCTGTTCCCAGCAGGTGGGCACCATGTGGGATGAGGTCCTTCGTTTTGAGCATCCCCATCGTTATTATGTGGACCTCTCTCAGGCTCTGTGGGATGAAAAGCAGCGTCTGCTGTCAGAGTACAGTATGATCTGAGGGTCTGTTCTCCATCCGGCACTCTGCCTGCGAATCTTTCTGTTATTTCTGATGACCAGGAAAGACGGGGAACACTTCAGGCGCCATCACAATACCTGCTGGACAGATAAGGGCATATCCGATATAATGACCTCACGAAAATCCTTCTTTCTGGCATTATAAACAGGCCAGGCCTTTACCTGTCAGCCATGTTTTACACGGAATGGGCCGAGGCTGTATACATAGCGATACCGCGTCGGGTATCCCTTTCAGGGGCGAATGCCTGGTTTTAAAGTTTCTTACATTTCCTGTCACGGCATTCCGTTTCAATGACGGCAGATTCTATTTATTTCATGTATAAAGGAGAAAAACGATGTGGCGCGTCTGATTCTGATCACCGGCGGCATTCGCAGCGGAAAAAGCCGTATGGCCGAACAGCTGCTGGCACATACATCGTCTGTTTTATATATGGCCACTGCGCACTGTACGGATGAGGAAATGAGAAGGCGCATCGCCCTCCACCGCGCTTCGCGGCCCGCTGCGTGGACCACGGTGGAACAATATCGCGGGCTGGACAGTTTGGTGGAACAATCACCGGCGGCCGATGTGCTTCTGGACTGTGTTTCCAACATGGTCACCAATCTGATGCTGGATGCGGAGTCGGAGTTCGATCACCTCCCCGCCGAACGGGCGGAGGAAATAGAGCGGGACATCCATGAGGAATTCCGCCGCTTTCTGGACGCGCTGGAAAAAAGGGAAAACACCGCCGTACTGGTCACCTGTGAGTGCGGCAGCGGGCTGGTTTCCCCCTACCGCCTCGGCCGCATTTTTACCGATATTCTGGGACGGATCAACCAATATCTGGCGTCACGCTGTCAGGAGGTTTACCTGATGTCCTGTGGTCTGCCTCTTCAGCTGAAATAAAATGAGAATGGATGAAACACTGTGGATCATATGCCGCTTCTGGAGCGAATCCGTCAAAATATCAAAACGGTGATGATCGGAAAGGACGAAGTGATCGACCGGCTGCTGATCGCCCTGATATGCTCCGGACATGTGTTGATCGAGGATATGCCCGGAACCGGCAAAACCACGCTGGTATCCGCCCTGGCTTCGTCGCTCGGCTGCTCCTTTCGCCGGATTCAATTCACCCCCGACATTCTTCCCGCTGACATCACCGGCTTCACCATGTTCAACATGCGGACAGGCGAGCTGGAGCTGCATGAGGGCAGCATCATGAACCAGATAGTGCTGGCGGATGAAATCAACCGCACCAGTCCCAAAACCCAGTCCGCCCTTTTAGAGGTCATGCAGGAAAATCAGGTGACGATTGACGGCAAAACCTATCCGGCCCCTTCGCCCTTTATGGTGCTGGCAACACAGAATCCAGTGGAAATGACCGGTACCTATCCTCTGCCGGAGGCACAGCTCGACCGCTTTCTGATGCGGATTTCGATGGGGTATCCCTCCCATCAGGAAGAATTGGATATTCTTCGCCGCCACCGTACACAAATCCGGTCAGATGCGCTTTCCCCGGTAGCTACAGCAGAGGACGTTCTGCAAATGCAGCGAGAGCTGGATCAAATCCTCTGCGCCGATACCGTGATGGATTATATCGTTTCGCTGGCGGAGATGACCCGCTCTCTGGAGGAGGTGCAGATGGGTATCAGTCCCCGCGGGGCCATTGCCCTGATGCAGGCCGCCAAAGGCTGCGCCATGCTGGAGGGACGTTCCTATGTTCTGCCCGACGACGTACAGAAGATGGCGATTCCTGTGCTCGCCCACCGACTGGTCACACGCCTGTACATGGGGACCCGCCGCCAGACCCCTGAGGATGTGATCCGCGCGATTCTGTGCACTGTACCGGTGCCGGCAGTCAAATGACCAGGCGCGGCGCCGTGGTCACGGCCTTTTTTGCGCTGCTTTTTTTCCTGGGACGATTAACCGGCGGCAGCGAAATCGTGTATTTTATGGTTTGTGTGGGTCTTCTGCTGATGTATTCTCTGATTTCAGCTGCTCTCTCGGCCCTTTTTCTGCACTTTGCCTTCCAGCCCCCAATCAGGGCGGCGGTGCGCGGAGAACAGGCGGATATCCGGCTGACCTGCACAGGTCTTCGTCTGCTCCCGGCCTTTGTCTCGGTGAGAGTGGGACTGAACAGCGCCTCCATACAGGAATATGGTCTCCAGTTATCTCCCGGCCAACGGATGCAGGTCGTTTCTCTTCCGCTGGACTGCACCCACCGCGGCATCTGGACGCTGCAAATGGAGCGTCTGCGTGTGCGGGACATCTTTGGCCTTTTCGCCTTTCCTTCCCGGTCGCTGGCCTCCCGGCGCAGTAGGGAGGAGTTAAGGCTGACGGTCTATCCCCGTCTGTCTCTGACCGATTTTCCCCGTTTTTCATTGCCTGTCAGCCCGTTTTATTCGGAAGACCGTCTGACCACCGCGGAAGCAGGCGATTCATCCGCCGGTGTCCGTGTCTATCGGGACGGCGACTCGCTGAAACGCATCCACTGGAAGCTGACGGCAAAAATGCAGGAGCCCTTTACCCGCCAGTATGAGACGCCGGTCGATCAATATGCGCTGATCATCGTGGATGGACAGCTTCCACCGGCAGTGCGGGAAATCGAAAAGCGACTGGATTATATCGACGCCCTGTGTGAATGTGCAGGGGAAATTGCCTGGAGCTATGCCTCACACTGTTGTCGCGTCCGGTTAATACTTCCCGGCGCCAACAGCGGCGATATGGCCATAGAATCCGTCAAGGAGTTCGATGAGGTCTGCGGACAGCTGGCAGCGGCATCCTTTGGAGACGGAGCCGCCGTCAGCCCGCTCCGTCATCTTCTCCAGCACGTCCCCTCTATCCATTCCCTGTATTATCTTACGGGAAAGCTGGAGGAGGAAGCCATGGGCTGTCTGCAAAGCATAGCCGCCCGGCACTGCCGGACCTTCTGCGTTCTGGTGGATCCGCACACGGCGGAAACCACGCTTACCCGCCGCGGAGAGGTCCAGCTGCTGCATACCTTTAACAGCAGGGAAACCGCTCAGGTGCTGGGGGATGAAAGCTGAGGAAAGCTGTCTGCCGGTTGGATAGGCCGGTTTTTCTGTCAAACCGGAACCGCCGCAGGCCTTCGCTGAACCGGGAAGGGAGGGATTGTCAACATGAACCGCGTCTTTCGCCGTCCTGTTTCTCTTGATAAACACTCGTTTATGGCGTTGGATTTTCTCTGCTGTGTTTTGGTGGCGGCCAGCGCGCTTCTGATCATTGAACCAATTTTTCCCTTTCAGTCGGCCCCTGTGCTGCTGATGACAGGTCCCTTGCTGATAACCTCCTTCTTTTTCGCCTGCGAATACAACAAGCACATTGGACTGATTTCCCTCGCGCTTCTTGTCCTCCTGCTGATTGTCCTCTTTTGGATCGGCGGAAAGGAGTTCCGCCACTACGCGGCCGGCTTCATCTCCTGGTGGATGGAGCTGTTTCCGGAGGACTCTCCCTATTACCGCACGAGCTCCATTGTGCTGGTTCTCTTTTTGATCCATTTCCTTGTGACGGCAGTCGTTTTCCTCTTTATCCGTTTCACGCGCGGGGCTTTGACCCTCCTGACCGCCGCGCTGCTTTTACTGGTCAGCCTGTTTCTCTATGATTTTTCCGGCAGCCGGCTGGCTTCGACAGGGATATTGGCCGGCGCTCTTCCTTTGATGGTCAAAAGTCGTTTCCTGTATTACGACCGGCACCGATCAGGAATGGTCACCTCTGAAAAGCACACGGCTCTCCCCGCGGTGGCCGTAGGTTCTGCCATTGCGCTTCTTGCCGCTTTGATAACGCCGCAGGAGACCAGCGGCTGGCGGGATGTATCGCTGTATAACCACATCAACCGCCTGATTTCACTGGAGCTATGGGATGCCGGCGGAAATCAGGCCGGCTCCCTGAGCGGAATGGGGCTGCAGCCGGATCTCAGCCGTTTGGGCGGTGATATCTCGTTGAATGATACCACGCCGGTCATGCAGGTAAAGGGCCGCCAGCCCTGCTCTCTCAAGGGCCTGGTCTACCGTCAGTACGACGGAAGCAGCTGGCAGGACCCTTCGGAAGCGGGCATCCTGTTTTACAGCGGTTCCTCCGGCTATGAACAAACTAACGCCTTCGGCTATTCCCTGATCTCCGACGACCGCCTTCTGCAGCCGGTCAATCTGGAGATATCGGTTCTGAGCCGGGACCATCATCTGTATACGAACGGAAGGGTGCACCATATCCAATGGCTTGACCCCTCTATGGAAAACTGTCCCATCTATTTTTATCCCCGCTCCGAAATGCTCTATTACGGTGAGGCGACGGCCCCCTATCGGTATCGGATGACGGCCGATGTCTTTCAGCGCAACGCTGCCTCCTTTGATTCCCTGATACAGGAGGTTGAGCGGAATCATCCGCCGGACATATCTGATCAAACCCAGGACACCTGTCTGAAGCTCCCTTATGATACAATACCAGAGGAAATACGCCGGACGACCGAAGCTCTGTTTGACGGCAGCGAAACGCCGTATCAGAAAATGGTCATACTGGAGCAGTATCTTCGGGACCGAACGCACTTCACCTATACCCTGACACCCGGACCGGTCCCTGAGGAGGAAGACTTTGTCACGTATTTTTTGAAGGAGAAAAAGGGATATTGCGTCTATTTCGCCTCCGCCATGGCTATTATCGCCAGAAGCCTCCATATCCCCTCCCGCTTCATCGCCGGGTACAGGGTGAATGGCACTGGACAGGAGGATGTGATTGTACAGGCACGTGACGCCCATGCCTGGGTGGAATGCTATTTTAAGGGTATTGGCTGGGTTCCCTTTGATCCCACACCCGGCGCCACCCTTTCGGTAGCGCCGGCGGTGGATACGACTGTCCCGACGGTGTCCGCTCCCTCCCCGTCGACCGGGGACGAACAGCCGACCCTGTCTTCGTCTTCCGCTTCCCGGGAGCCGGCAACAGCAGCGGACGCCACTTCCCCTCCCCACCAGCCGGGGCAGGATCACCGTATGAATCCCCTGCTGTTCCTGTTTTCCTTACCCGTTCTGCTTGTGCTGCTGACAGCGTTTGTCCTGCTGCAATATTATCGAAGTCTGACCCTGTTCCCATTGAACCGCCTGCGCACGGCCTGCCACAGCGGCGGAAAAGTCGCAGACGCCTATTATCGGGACATGTTGGTCCAGCTTCGTCTGCTGTCGCTGATTCCCGCAACTGATGAAACACTCAAACGCTTTGCGATTCGTGTGGATATGGCGCTGGGGTCCACCGACAGAGAAACCGCCGGTTTCGGCGCCGCTGCCGAAATCCTGATGAGGTGGCGTTATGCCCAGACGGCGCCCTCCGATTCCGATCTGGAGCAGCTGGAACAGATTCACAACCGGCTGGAATCCATTCTCAGAGAAAGGTGCAACGGTCTGGTCTATTTTGTCCACCGCATTCTATTGATTCGCCGCCGGTAAGCTGAGGGCTCCGCGCCGGCCCTGCCGGCTGGTCAGCGACGACCGGCAGGGTCGACAGAAAATACAGGAGGATATCATCATGTCAGCTTTTCAGGGTATTTCAGCCGAGGCCATGTGGCTTCTGGCAGAGAATCGCTTCCACGACAGCCGGGAATATTACGAGGAGCATAAGGCGGATATCCGCCGGCAGGTGCTGGAGCCGCTTCGCGCACTTCTGGAGGATTTGTCCCCCGCCCTGCTGAAAATGGATTCCCGGCTGATTGCTGAGCCGGGACGCAACGGATGCATCAGCCGGATTCGCCGTGATAACCGGTATTCCCGCGATAAATCCCTGTATCGCGAAAATGTCTGGGTCTGTTTTATGCGGGACAAAAAGGCTTGGGATTGTCTGCCCGGCTTTTTCGTTGATATGTCGCTCCGTCAAAGCTCCTATGGAGTGGGGTTTTATTCCACCCCTCCCGCGCTGATGCGTACCCTGCGCCGCATGATGGAGGAAATGCCCGGCCGGTTTGAAAAAGCGGCGAAGCAGGCGCTGGCCGCCGGCTTTTCGATAGAAGGCGAGCGGTATGCCCGGCCGCGGCGGGAAGGTCTTCCCCCGCTTATGGATGAGCTGTATAATCGAAAAAATATAGATTTTATACAAAAGGAAGACGGCCCCGCCTTTTTCAGCGGACCGGAGCTGGTGGAGCGCCTGAAAACAGGCTTTCAGGCGCTGGAGCCGGCCTATTGTCTGCTGATTGAGGCGGTGGAACGCGAACGGGCCGAACGCGGCCGTGAATAACTCCTGATGAGATTTCTGAAAGGCGGTATATCCATGAATCATCGCAAAGAAGTGTCTTTTCCCAGCAGCGACGGTATCCACACCCTTTACGCCACGGTATGGACGCCGCCGGAGGGTGATATCCGTGCTGTCGTCCAAATCTGTCACGGCATGGTGGAGCACATGGAGCGATATGAATGGCTGGCTGGTGAACTGACCGCCCGCGGATTTCTGGTCTGCGGCGACGATCACCTCGGTCACGGCCGCTCCGCCGTGCAGGAAGACGAGCTTGGCTATTTCGGCGCAAAAGACGGCTGGCGCTGTCTGATCGAGGATGAGCACCGGCTCCGTCTCCTGATGCAAAAGGAGTACCCTTCTCTCCCCTACTTTCTGTTGGGGCACAGTATGGGCTCCTTTATCACCCGCAACTATGTCGCAGAATACGCGGAGGGGCTGGCGGGCTATCTTTGCTGCGGCACCGCCGGGCGCAACCCGCTGATGTCCCTGGCCCTGCTGCTGAGCAATCTGATGGTGTTGATCGGGCGCGGAAAGAAAAAGGGCAGGCTGATCAACCGGCTGGCCTTCCGCGGCTATAACAGCCGGTATGGAAAGGTGGTAACGGGGAATGAATGGCTGTCCCGGGACGATTCCAGCTATCTTGCCTTTGAAAACGATCCCAAGTGCCATTTCCTCTTCACCAACGCGGGCTTCCGCGATCTGTTCACCCTTCTGAATCGGGTCAGCGGAAAGCATTGGAGTGACCGCGTGCCGAAAAATCTGCCGTTTATTCTTCTGGCGGGAGATATGGATCCGGTGGGCTGTTACGGTAAAGGCGTCCGTCAGGTATATGGCTGGCTGAAGTCCTCGGGTGTCCGGGAGCTGACGCTGAAGCTGTATCCCGGAGCCCGACATGAGCTGCACAACGAAACCAACCGCGACGAGTTTGTGGAGGATATCGTCGCCTGGATGAACGCACAAAGGGAAAAGTCCGGCAGCTGAAGAAAGGGCCTGTGCTCTGAACGGACAGCGGCCATTACGGCTCAAAAGCGCTGGAGAGAACCCCGTTTCGCTCATCCTCTTCCAGTACTCCCGTAAGGAATATGTTATCATAAGGCGTGGGGAAAATTCCAACAGGAATTTCCGGGAGCGTCGCCGGGAAACGCTGGCAGAGACAAGGGCCGGGCGGAATTTTGTGATATAATGTCCGGCAGGACAGCGGAAATCAGGCGGAAATGAGTTTTTCAAAAAAATTTGGATATCCCCTTGATTTTTTTCCCCCGATTCGTTATAATATAGAAGCGCTTTGGAAAGAGCGCTTTCATATCGCGGGGTGGAGCAGTTGGTAGCTCGTCGGGCTCATAACCCGAAGGTCGGTGGTTCAAGTCCGCCCCCCGCAACCAAATTAAAAGCTACATTTCAATTTTTTGAAATGTAGCTTTTTGCTGTAGGCGGAAATCCCTGGCATAGGTCGGGGGCGGGGAAATATTAGCGATGAGCATATAACATAAAACCTCTGACATTTACAGAACAGGCGTTTCACAGCTTGTCAAACACCTATACGATGACAGGCATTGGTGACGGCAACTGTTTTAGCGGTGCCAGCAGTGGTTGTTTCAGCTGCCATGGATGGTATGAATCCGTGTTTGACTAATTGGCAGAAAGCCGTTATGGTAGGATATGATATTGCGACAGGCGTCATCGGTATTGGCCTTACCGCTGCTATAACTACTACACCCGCAAGTGTGGGTGTCAGCACATTTTCTAATTTTGCATATACGGCAGCTACGTTTGGGGGAGGCGGCTATATCTCAAATCAATTTATGAAAAGGAACGGGTATTGACATGAAAAAAGAGTCGCCCTTGTATGTGTGCAGCTATAAAGCTGCCATTATCATTGTCATCGCTGTTCTGGCTTGGCTTCTCGTGATATTCATCACATATACACAACGATATAAAGTTTATACGCATGCGGAAAAAAGCTCTTTATGAGAGTTACTATGTAGAGGGTGGTTTCTGCCATCAAATACATATGACTGCGACTCATTTGTGGTATGTGGCACAGACAGGAAGGATGGTTGGCTGTATGCTATACCTTGGTTGATACAATTTGGTAAATCTGGATTTTTGCAACATGAAAGGAAAATAGATATGAAGGACTACGAACTGACCCCGCTGGAACGGGAGGTCTTCGCCGAGATGGCTGTGCTCAACAACACAGAGCCAGAGATGATCTACAAGACCTGTATCCACAACAACCAGATGTACCGGTTCCACTACTTCGGAGGCCGGGACCGCCCGCCGCTGACCGATATCAGCCCTTTGGCCAAGCTGCGGGGCCTGATGCGGGTGGAACTCTATCAGTGCAACGTCCGGGACCTCTCCCCGCTGGCGGAAATCCCAACCCTGGAGGACATCTCCATCAGCGGCGGCTCAGAGCTTCTGCCCTGCGACTTCACCCCGCTGAAACGTTTGACCGGCCTCTTTCTCCACTACGACCGCTGTACCATCCCCAAGGTGACGGGGTTGCCCTTAAAAATCGTCTATCTGTCTCAAGTTGACAGTCTGGAAGGGCTGGAGAGCCTGGACCTACTGACCAAGATTGACTTACACGAAAGCCACAGCCTCAGTGACCTATCCCCCCTGGCGACGTGCCCCAATCTGGAAGAGCTGTCCGCTGTGGATACCGCTGTCAGCAACTTAACCCCTCTGGCAGGGCACCCCAGCCTGCAGATGATTACCTTGAGCAGCACTCCGGTGACTGATGTGTCCCCTCTGGCCACCATCCCCACCCTGGAGATGATCTGGCTGTACGGCACGGCGGTGGAGGA
>JAAWCO010000045.1 GCA_022793315.1 Clostridiales bacterium
ATTGTTCTTGGTGCGGCGGGACAGAATCTGGATCACCCGCTCAATCTCCGCCGAACGGCCGATCACGGGGTCCAGCGCGCCTTCCCTTGCCATCCGGGTCAAATCCCGGCCGAACTGATCCAGCGTCGGCGTCTTGCCGCCCGCCGCCTTCCCGCGCGCGGCGCCGCGGCGTCCCTCTGCGGTTGTCTGGGCCGGATTGGCGCCAATGGCGCGGGCGATGTCGTTGAACAGCTCGTCCACCCGTGCGCCCAGCGCGGTCAGCAGCCGCACCGCCACGCTGCTCTCATCCCGCAGGACCGCAATCAGAATATGCTCGGTGCCCACATAACCGTGCTGCAGCATCGCCGCCTCAGCCATGGAAATTTCCATCGCCTTTTTCGCCCGGGGGGTAAAGTCCTCCGGCGTCAGGCGGCAGGGTTCCCCGCGGGATTCCGACTCCACCATTTTCTCCTGATACTGTGCGGCGGTAATGCCCCGTCCCGCCAGCACGGAGGCGGCGACGCCGGTGCCCTCCCGAAGAAGCCCCAGCACGATATGCTCGGTGCCGATATAGGTATGACCCAGCTCCTGCGCGGAGGTAATGGCCAGGTTCAGCGCATTGTTTGCCTTTTCGGTAAACCCTTTAAAACGATACATAAAACAATCCCTTCCTTTCTGAAGGTGTGAAACCTCACAAAATCCGTACTTAGGACAACCGTTCTCTTACGATGCGGGCCCGCAGTGCATCCCGCTCGGCGGACTCCATGTCCCGCCCCCCCTCTGACATGAGGGTGGCCGGCTGCACATCGCCGATCAGGGCGTCCGCCGTCTCCAGCGACAGGTCAGGCAGCGTTCCCATCGCAATGCCCAGCCGCAGATTGGAGATCAGGGTCATAAACTCATCGCCGGTCAGCAGCCGGGCGGTGCGCAGCAGCCCGAGAGAGCGCCAGACCATGTCCTCAAAGCGGGGATTCTGCCCCCACTGTTCGCGTCCGGTCCGCTCCTCCCTGAGAATCTGGGCGGCGATTCCCGCCAGATTGTCGATGGCCTCCTGTTCGGAGATTCCCAGTGTCACCTGGTTAGAGAGCTGATAGAGCGCACCCTGGGGCTTGCTTCCCTCACCGTACAGGCCGCGTATGGTCAGCCCCAGCTTGGAAACCGTAACCGCCAGCTGCTGGATGGCCCCCCGCTCCTGCAGGGCGGGCAGATGGAGCATCAGGGAGGCCCGCATACCGGTGCCCAGGTTGGTGGGACATTGGGTCAGATAGCCCAGGCGGCTGTCAAAGGCGAAATGAAGCCGGTTGTCCAGCAGGGTATCCAGGCGGTCGGCCTCCCGAAACGCGCCGTGCAAATCGAGTCCGGGCCGCATGATCTGCAGGCGGAGATGGTCCTCCTCATTCAGCATAAGCGCGGCACTCTCATCCCCGTTCAGCAAAAGTGCCCCGCCGTCGCCCACACGGGCGAATTCCGGGCTGATGAGGTGCCTTTCCGCCAGCGACAGCGCGCTGCGCAGGGGAAGCTCTCCCATCTCAATCTGCCGGAAATCCCCCGCTTCCCCGCTCTCCTCCAGAGCACGGTCCACCGTCCGGATGATCTCCTGCTTCTGCCGGCCGGTCATGCCCGCGGGAAAGGGCGTACCACTCAGATTCCTGGCCAGACGTATGCGCGTACTGACCACCACGTCTCCCTCCGCGCCGCTGAGGCGATACCATTTTTGCTTATTCTCCGGCATGGCGTCCTTCCTCCTTTGTCTTTTCGCCGGCGCCTTCCTCGTCCTGCTCCAGCTCCCGGATCCGGTCGCGCAGTCCGGCACACTTCTCATATTCCTGCCGCGCAACACAGGCGTCCAGCTCCTGCCGCAGCACCTTCAGCTCCTGCTCCCGTGCGGCCCTTTTGACCGCTGCAACCGTTCCCCCGCTGTCCTCCGGCGTCTCGTTCCCTGTCATGCGCACGGGAATTTTACCCACATGTCGAGTTTTTCCGTGAATACGCTGTACAGAGGGCAGCAGCCGGTCATAAAAGGTCGTATAACACTGTGCGCAGCCCACCTTTCCCGACTGCGCGATATCGTTAAAGCTGCTCCCGCAGCCGGGACACCGTTCGGCGTCCTTCTGCTCCCGTGCGGCCGGTTCCGCGAACAGGCTGCCCCAGAAGTCTCCCAATTCAAACCCAAGCCCGCCGAGTACGGGTACCAGGCCCTGGCCAAATCCAGCTCCAATCCCCTGCTTCGCGGCGCAGTCTGCACACAGATGCCATTCGGCGGTTTTACCGTTTATGTTTCGCTTGACATGAGTCGTCGCGGGACTTTTCCCGCAATTTTGACATAGCATAGCTCTTCTCCTTTACTATTCGTTATTTTTTTACAAAATATTTCTATTCGTATTTTTTCGACCCGATTACAGCACCAGAGCGGTCAGCATTTGCTTCATCAGCGCCGCCCGCAGCCGCTCACGCCTGTCCACCGGCACATCGCGGTACGCGCGGTCGGACAGGGCCGCCCCCAGCAGTCCCGCGGCCTCCTGCGACACTGTCCCCTGCACCAGCAGGTTCTGCACGATGGCTCGCGCCGCCGAAGCGGACAGCTCCTCCCCGATGGAATTGACCAG
>JAAWCO010000046.1 GCA_022793315.1 Clostridiales bacterium
AGTCCGGGCACAGGGGAACTGCTGATTTATGGTCAGGGGTATATGATCGGGATTGTTGTCGATCAGCCTGCTTCGGGCGATGGACTGATTGCGTCCCGTGAGCTGGCCGCCCATCTGCCGGAGGGGCTGGCATGAGACCTCCCGGACCGGATGCGTTCCGATAGCCGAAGCAGCAGAATCTGTAAAAGGGAGAGACCGGCGGCTGCCTGAAAGGGCGGCCGCCGGTCTTTCTGCGTTCATCAGGCTGTGACAAAGCGTCCTGAAGGCGTTCTGCCTGCTATATTTCTGCAAACGACAGAATATCTGTGAAAGCAGGGCTTACAAGCAGGGAGCCCACAATAATTGATATTTTTTGAATAGTATATTGAATTGCTTGCACAAGACTGATAAAATTGTGTGGGGATATGCTTTTACTGATGGATTGTGGAAGGCGGGGAATACCTATTGGAATACGATGAGCGGATGGGAATCGCCTATGACACCATTTTCTATGGGGTTCTCTGCTTTAATTTTGAAAAGATTGATGCTCTGCATTGGGGAGGTGTAGAGATACCTGACGATCATCGATATTTCTACCGGCTTAAAGAGACGGCGCCTCCTCCTTCCCCGGAGCTGTATCCCTTTTTTTACTGCGACTTTACACGTCCCTCTGCTTTGTCTGTATATTTCCTCCAGCATTTTCTTTTTGGGCAGGAGGATTTCCTGACCTTTTGGGAGCGGTTATTACAGCATACCGATCTTTTTTGGCCGTTACTCTTTGGCCACTATGGTCCTGCCCTGACAGACCCTGATCTGTTCCCAATCAGAGATTCTTCTGCTCTTGTCCAAAAAATATTGGCTCTTCCGTTTGATCGGGAGCTGATATTGCAGCTAATCAATGCTGCGGTCAACCCGGAAACAACGCTCCGGCTGTTGTCCGACTTTTTGAGGGTTATTTACCGCGCCGTTCAGGAATTGTTTAAAAGAGAGAATAAAGCGATACAGTCTATTTTGAAAATCTTTATGACGGATCACTTTTTAGAGTGTATGACTGTTGTTCCAACCTTTAAATACAGTCTAGGCAACAAAAGGACCTATCTTTCCTTTGCTCTTCTGAACCCTTTAACAATGGTACTGATAGCGCCCCCTGCCGGCTGTGTTCGTTGTCGGCAGGGGGCACATTGTCAATATAAGCTGCACAGGGGAGGGCGGCTCCCGCATCAGTGGGATGGCGGGTCAAGGTGGACGGTTTTAGTGGCCACACGGCGGACAAAGGCGGCGTCATGCTCGACAAACAGCAGGGTAGCGCCGCTGCTGCAAAGCAGCTCTTCCATTTGAATTCGGGACAGCACATCCACATAATTCAGCGGCTCGTCCCACAGATAGAGGTGGGCCGGTTCGCACAGGCTGCGAGCCAGCAGTACCTTCTTTTTCTGACCGGCGCTGAAGTGACCCATGTCGCAATCGAACAGCTCCCGGCGGAAGCCCAGCTTGCGCAGAACGGCAAAAAACAGGCTTTCCTCCAGCCGATGCTCCGCTGCATAGGTTTCCAGCCCGCCCGACAGGACCGATATCTCCTGAGAAACCGTCGACAGGACCAGCCCGCCGCTCATCCGCAGGAGACCCTCATAGGCGATCGGCTCTCCGGCGAGGAGACGGAGAAGGGTCGTTTTCCCGCTACCATTTCGGCCGATGAGGGCGATACGGTCTCCTGCCTCCACCGTAAAATGCAGCGGTCCGCAGACGGTCCGCGGCGGATAGAGAAGGGTCAGGTTCTTTGCCTCCGCCAGCAGGCGGCTCCGGCAGGCCAGCGGACGCAGGAAAAGCGTCTCGGCGTTTTCCCGGTTTTGCAGCAGTGATCTTTTTTCCTCCACCGCTTTTTCCCGCCGCGCTTCAATGGATTTGGCGCGTTTCATCATTTTGGCGGATTGATGGCCGATATATCCCCGATCGGGGCGAAGTCCCGCGTGACGGATGCCGAATTTGCTTCGTTCGGTTTGATCCGACCAGGCTCCCGCACGCCGGGCCGCCTCGCTCAGCCGGCAGATGTCTCCCCGCAGCTTTTCATCCCGTGCCTGCTCAAATTGATCCTGCCGGTCCCGGTTCTCCTTCCAGGAAGAAAAATTTCCCCTCTGGAGCTCGATATCCGACCGGTTAATCGACAGAACATGGTCGATACAGCCGTCAAGAAAAGCGCGGTCGTGAGAGACGAGAATAAATCCCTTTTTTCGATTGAGAAAGGCGGCAACCTCCCTCCGGGCTTCCTGGTCCAGGTGATTGGTCGGCTCGTCGATGAGCAGAAAGCGGTTTTCACCTGGAAACAGCGCGGCCAGCAATACCTTGGTCTGTTCTCCAGGGCTCAGAGTGAAAAAGGGGCGGTCCCACACCTCCTGAGGCAACGCGAGAAGAGACAGCTCACGCTGTATTTCCCATTCCTCCGCCCGTCCCTGTGCGGCGTTTTCAGCCACCCGAAGGGCGGACTCCTGTGGCTGGCCGGCGGTATAGGGAAAATAGGCAAAGTCCACCGATGCACTGATTGTTCCTCGGTATTCGTATTCCCCCATCAGTAATTTAAGCAGGGTGGTTTTCCCACGACCATTGCGGCCGATCAGACCCAGCCTCCACCCGGTATCCAGCTGCAAAGACACATCGTCAAACAGCAGCGCTTCGCTTCCGTCATGCTGAAAGGTCAAATGGGACAACTGAATTTGTGACATAATCATTTCTCCTCCTGACAAAAAACAGCCGCAGGAAATCGTTCCTGCGGCTGCCGTCATACGGAGAGAACTCCCCTTTATGCTGCAAAAATAAAGAGGCGTCGCCCAGAGCGTCGGATACGAAATTTCCCGCGTGGACGCCTGCCGGCTTTCTGCCAGCGCTACGTCCCTTCCTTATTGGATCAGCAGGAAATCATCCGCATCCTTTCAACCCCTTTCGCCATAATGGCAGTATGATAGCAGAGCGTTTTCTCTTTGTCAAGTCCCCGCCTGACCCAGGCATCGGCCGGCCGGACATTGGCATGAACAAGCTGGTACGGAACAAGCGCTCATTGACATAGCGGCAGCCTGTGATAAAGAAAGGACAGAAGGATTGGAGGAAATCCTCCGGATCATCGGGACGGCGGCAGTCTGTGATAAAGAAAGGACAGGAGGATTGGAGGAAATCCTCCGGATCATCGGGAC
>JAAWCO010000047.1 GCA_022793315.1 Clostridiales bacterium
CCGACTGACGTAAAGTTCTGCACTCACGAAAAGGCCAGCAGCAATACTTCAAGCGTTCGGGAGATTTTCAGTCGGAAAATCTCCTGACCCTGGGCCGACTGACGTAAAGTTCTGCACTCACGAAAAGGCCCAGGGTCATTATAGCACAGGAAAGAGCATCGTTCCAGCAAAAAGCCGAAAATCCCCTGATCTTCCTAAGCAAAAAACGAAAAAATATGTTTTTTACGGACAGGACGGAAAATGCTGTTCGTCACAGCGAAGAAGTCCAGCGGCACTTCATCGTTTTTTTCCGGCAGTGGTCAGCAGCAACAGAGCACACATGGCCAGCAGGGCAAGAGAGGCAGTCGCTGAGGTATAAAAGGGAACCACCATCGTCTTGGCAGAGGGAGCAAAGGCTCCCACCGCAATCGGAACAAAGCGGAACAACAGTACACTGATGGCTCCTCCCAAAAGGCCGTGAAGAGCGCGGGCGGCAAAAAAGCTCCGGTCCAAAAGTCCCTCTCCATGAAGGGCCGCCGCCAGCTGACAATGAACAGACAAGCCCCCCCAGCCCATGGCCATGCCCAGCAGAAGTGGGGCTGCCGCACCGGAATGGGCGGCTTCCACACAGCCGCAGCTCACCTCCAGCAAACAGGGAAGCAGGCAGTCCAGCCCTCTGGTATCCCCACCAGCAAGGCGAAAGGGCGCAGAAAGCAGACGATGAAGCTGGCCGGCGGCTCCCGTGGCGTCGAGCAGGGACAGAAGCGCGGCAAACAGGACCACAAAACCGCACATATACAGCAAAGAAGAGCAGGCGGCGTTAACCGATTCCACAAACGCAGCAGTAACAGGTATCCCACCCTTTTTCCTATTTTTCCCTGTCCGATCCGCCGGCAGCTCGTTTGTCGGAATGAGCGACCTGTGTAAATGGCGGACCTTCCTCTGCCTTCCGGGAGAGCCCCCCTCCCACAGATGGTCGGCCAGACCGATCAGCAGTGACGCCGCAATATGCGCAATATACAGCATCACACCGTAGCGGACATCCCCCATGAGGCCAGCTCCTACCGCACTGACAGCAAAGGCCGGCCCGCCATTTACACAAAAGCGCAGCATTTTCTTTCCTTCCTGGCGGGTAATGCTCCCCTGCTTCACCAGCTCGCCGGCGGCCATTCCTCCCGCCGGATATCCCCCAATAAAGCCGATCAGGATGCCCGCTCCGCAGCAGCCAGGCAGTCCGAAAAGTGTTCGTGTTACCCTGTCCATATGGCGTCCCAGCTTCACGCTCAGTCCGGAACGAACCAAAAATCCTGACAGCACCAGAAAAGGAAAAAGAGAGGGAATGATCACTGACGAACAGATAGCCAGCCCCCTGCTGACACCAGCGGCCGCAGCCTGCGGCCACAGCAGCAGAGCCGCGCCGCCCGCCACGGATACCGTGAGCAGAAGGACCGATACAATCCGGGACTTATGAATGGTCTTTACGAACATACCGCCGCCTCCTGTGATGATCGCCGCGGAAAAGCACACCAACCGTTCCATCCGGCTGCCTAACCTCCGCTTCGCTCTTCTCCATACATATGCCTGTCCCCCCTCTTTCTTTCCCCTTTCACCGTAAATTTTTGAGGTGGTCTTGTTGTGGGGCCGCCCGCATAGAATAATATCCAGAACAATGCCTGGGAAAGGACGGCGAAACATCCATGGCGAAAAAAAAACAGGGACGGACGTTTTTCCCCCGACTGTCGGAACAGATGGAAAAAACCTTTGAGCTTCCTGCCGGAACACTGACAGGGGCGGTCCATATTGAACTGTCGGGAAATCACCGGGCGGTGGTAGAGGGGTGCCGGGGAATTGTAGAATATGAAGAAGGCGTGATCCGCCTGAACACCGGCAGCGGCGTCGTTCGCTTTTCGGGCACCGGGCTGAGCATGACCTGTATGACCGAAGACAGCGCGGTGGTGGTTGGTTCCATCTTGTCACTGGAATTTTTCTCCTGACACCAGTACGGCACCCTATAAAAAGGAGGACTGCGGATGTTTCTCATCCACTTTTTACGCTGGCTGTTCGGCTTTGTCCGCTGGGAGGCAGAGGGCGGTTTTCCCGAACGTCTGCTGAATCTGGCCTCAAGGCAACACATCCGATTATGGGGAGTGGAACGGCACGGCACCTTTCTGAGCGCCTGCTGCTTCGCCCGCAGTTATCGCCGGATGCGCCCGCTCTCCCGCAAATCGGGTATGCGCATGCGGCTGAAGCAAAAGCAGGGGATTCCCTTCTTTCTGCACCGCTACCGGGCACGGGCGGGAATCGCTGCCGGTCTGGCGGTTTATTTTCTGCTATTGCAGCTGCTGTCCCAGCGTATTTGGGTAATCGACGTATCCGGCAACGAGCGGGTGCCGGAAAAGGCGATTCTGGATGTCGTGGAACAGATGGGAGTCGTTCAGGGAGGCGACGGTGAACAGCTGGATATTCCCACCATTCAGCTGGCGGCTTTGCAGCAATTGCCCGATCTCGCCTGGTTGACTGTCAATCTGGAGGGCAGCACCGCCCACGTGGAGGTCAGTGAACGAATTCCCACCCCTGAGCTGGAGGACCCCAACCGCCCCTCCAACATCAAGGCGGCACGGGACGGCCGTATTATCCGGATGGAGGTCACCGGGGGGCAGGCAGTCGCTCAGACAGGCGATGCGGTCGTCAAGGATATGCTGCTGGTCAGCGGGGTGGTGGACAACGCCTCCGGCGCAGTGTTGAAGCGCTCCCGGGCCAGGATTCTGGCACAGACCCGGCGGGAGCTTATCGTTGAGGTTCCTCTGGCAGAAACCCGGCTGCTCCCTACCGGACGAACCGTTTACCGTCCCACGCTCCAGCTGTTCGGTCTGAAAATTCCTCTGTATACCGATGGTCCCATTGACGGCGAATTCATACTTACCGAAGAAGCACATCCCCTGACCTCCGGCCATATCCGGCTTCCTGTTGGTTTCAGCGACCGGCTGTACACCCTGCTGGCTCCCCGTGAGGTTATCTATACCGAAGAAGAAGCCGCCGCCCTTGCTCAAAGCCAACTGAACGAACGTGTCAGGGCCGAACTGACCGGTGTGGAAATTCAAAGCAGCTCCCAGTCAGAACGGGTGGAAAACGGCGTGTATATTCTTACCGGCCTGTACGACTGTATTGAGGATATCGCCGTGGAGGAACAGCTGCTGATCTCCGGAAAATAGCCTGTCTTTTCCCCTGTCCAACCAGCTCCGTTCTGATAAACGTCGGGACCGGATGCTTCCTGCCAACGCCCCTGACTTATAAACGCTGCAGAGATTCGGCCTCACTCCGCATACACACGGGGTGAGGCCGTTTTTCGTCAGGCATATTTGCAATTCTCTCCTGCCTGTGTTAAAATTTCTTCCAGCGGAATATGCGCCGGCGGCGGACAGCCGAAGCTGCTGCACCGACTATAAGCGAACAGCTCCGGGAAGCGCACTCCCTCTTCTCCCGCCGCCAGAAGAATCACTCAATAAAGGAGGCCCTGTCTCATGGACTGGCATATTGACACCAAATGTATACAGGAGGGCTGGAAGCCCGGAGAAGGCGAGCCACGCGTACTGCCTGTTTATCAAAGCACCACCTTTAAATACAGCAGTGCCGGAACCCTCGGCGATCTGTTCGATCTGAAGATCGGCGGTGATTTCTATACCCGTCTGTCCAATCCCACCACCAACGCTGTGGAAAATAAGATCGCCGCACTGGAGGGAGGCATCGGCGCACTGATGACCTCAGCGGGTCAGGCAGCCTCCATGCTGTCGGTGTGCAACATTGCCCGCAGCGGTGACCACATTATCAGTGCGGTTGCTATTTACGGCGGCACCTTCAATCTGTTTCATAAAACCCTGCGGGAGCTGGGAATCGACGTAACCTTTATTCAGCCGGGCGCCACCGACGCAGAAATTGAGGCCGCCTTCCGCCCGAATACGAAACTGCTGTTTGGTGAAACCCTGTCAAACCCGTCTCTTCAGGTACTGGATATCGAACAATATGCCCGCATTGCCCACGCCCATGGTGTTCCCCTGATTGTGGACAACACCTTCCCCACCCCGATCAACTGCCGTCCCTTTGAATTTGGGGCGGACATCGTGGTACATTCCACCTCAAAATATCTGGACGGCCATGCCACCGCTCTGGGGGGCGTAATCGTGGACAGTGGTCATTTTGACTGGCAGGCCCATGCGAGCCGGTATCCCGGCCTGACCACCCCCGACGAGACCTATCACGGCATCGTCTATACTGAGCAGTTCGGCAAAGCGGCTTATATCACCAAATGCCGTACTCATCTGATGCGGGACATGGGAGTTGCTCCCTCACCGCAAAATGCTTTTTTGCTCAGTCAGGGAATGGATACCCTCCATCTGCGCATGGAACGCCACTGCTTCAACGCGCAGAAGGTGGCGGAATTCCTGTCGCAGGATGAGCGGGTTACCTGGGTAAACTATCCCGGCCTGCCCGGCGATAAAAATTATGAGCTGGCCCAAAAATACATGCCGCACGGCACCTGCGGCGTCATTTCCTTTGGCGTCCGCGGGGGCCGGGAGGCCGCCAGCCGGTTTATGGAGTCACTGAAGCTGGCCGCCATTGTCATCCATGTGGCGGATCTGCGCACCTGTGTTCTGCATCCGGCCAGCACCACCCACCGTCAGCTGAGCGACCAGCAGCTGTCCGAGGCCGGCGTGACTCCCGACCTGATTCGTTTTTCGGTGGGAATCGAACATATCGACGATATCATCGGCGATATCCGTCAGGCACTGGATACACTGTAAGAGGGAGGGGAACAGTATGTCGGCCGAAGCCGTCCGCGCTTATCTGAAGCAGTGGGAACGGGACAGCGATATTCGGGAGTTTACTGTCTCCAGCGCCACCGTGGAGCTGGCGGCACAGGCCCTTGGCGTCGCTCCGGAGCGCATTGCCAAAACTCTCTCCTTTCTTACACCGGAGGGCTGCCTTTTAGTGGTCGCTGCGGGTGACGCCCGGATTGACAATTCCCGCTTTAAAGCCGCCTTCGGCTGCAAGGCAAAGATGCCTGCTCCGGAGGAGGTGGCGTCGCTGACTGGTCATGAGGTGGGTGGAGTGTGCCCCTTTGCCGTTCCGGATGGCGTAAGAGTCTATCTGGATCGGTCCCTCCGACGGTTTGACACCGTCTTTCCCGCTGCCGGCAGCGCACATTCCGCCATTCCGCTCACCTGCACTGAACTGGAGCAATACTCCCGCGCCGTCGACTGGGTGGATGTGTGTCGGGGCTGGCAGCCTTCACCCGATCTGGCAGAATCCTGAAAAGCGGGATAACGATAAAAAAACAGTTGGGAGAGAGACAGCGTCTCCCAACTGTTTTTATGTGTGTATTTCCTGTCATCTCCGGCTGGGGCATCCGTGCTCCAGCCGTTTTTTTCGGAAAACTGCTCTGATTTCTTCCCCTCTTTTCTCAGTTGTCCCATCTGCGATCTTCCTGTTCGATTGCCGGGCGGTCGAAGCGTTCACTCCTAAATACTTCCCCGGCGGATATCCTATAAAGGCCTGCGGTCTCTTTAGAAAAGCTTCATGCCGTTCTTTCTCAAAAGCAGGTACAGATTTCAACCATTTTCATTTGAAAGATATATCTTTTCTTTTATTTCGCCCCCCATTCCCCCTTGTGCTAAAGTGTTGTTAGAGTATGGCACTGTCAATTTCACTGGCTATACGTTGACACTTAAAGGTCTCTGTGATAAAATCAGCCCAAAATGGGGGGGGTGATTAATTTTTTGATCAGGGGAGGAACTGTACATGAACTATACCTTGAGCTGTGACAGAATGGATGGATTGGTGTTCATAGATGAAAGCTATCTGTCAGA
>JAAWCO010000048.1 GCA_022793315.1 Clostridiales bacterium
GATGGGAATCGAACCCACACGACCAGCTTGGAAGGCTGGGGTTCTACCACTGAACTACACCCGCATATTAGGACATGCCATCATAATATGCTGTACAGCAGAAATTATAATAACATATCAGAATAGCATCTGTCAACCCAATTTTGCTTTTTTGATGTCTGTTGTCGATTGGAAGAAAGAAGATGATTTCGCTTCCGGTTTTTATCCTGTCGAAGGTTCTCTGATTTTTCAGCCTTAAACGTACATCGGTCCACAAAAAAGCCATCATGCACCCCTCTGCCTTTTGCAGTGGACAGCATCCAAGGCGTCGCTGGATGATGATGAGGTCTATCGCTCGTCGAAGTCCACAATGGCACAATCCAGCCTTTTGACGACGGCGGTAGTCGTCCTCTCAAGCTAATAGGTTTGTTGGTGACCAGTGCTTGTGGTTCACTGATAAAAAAACGGGGCGGTTTCCCGCCCCGTTCTGGTTAATATGCGATAATGGCCAGATCAATTTCCTGAAAATCGTCTTCGTCTATCTCATATAAGCCGTCTTTATCCTGCTGAATATGAACGGTCAGGGTCTTTTCTTCTCCATACGAGACGGAATCAATATGCTGATTCAGCAGTTCCAACACGCCGTCAGTGTAAGCGTTGTAATATTTTTGCAGATCACCAGCCTTCATTTCCATCAGTACCTCATTGGTATAGCGGGCGGAGAATTCCTGCCAGAAGGCGGCGTAATCTTCTGTAATATCGTCGAAAATTTTCATGGGCTTGATCCGCACTTCAACCGTATATTTGTCACTGGCGGCGTCCTTCTGACGCACTGCCTCTCCAACAGTATACTGTGCCTTTTGATAGAGTTTTTTGTACATGTCCATTACTTTGGCACTGCTATCATCATCCAGTGTGACATTAAAATAATGGGCAAACGTCTGGCTTTCAGCTTCCATACCCGACTCATATGCCTCGGCGGCCTCCTGATCTGTGCTGTTCGTCAAACGCTTATAGTCGTCATATTTCGCTTTGTACTGGCAATCCAACACCGCCTGAACATATCCGGCAGAGTCAAAGCCAATTACCTCCTGCTGCACATATTGTACCACATGACAGCCGGCAAGGGAAACGGTCAGAACGGCGGCCGCCAGAACGGCGGCCATCTTTTTGAATGAAAGCATTAAAAATCTCTCCTTTATTCATTCGCCGTTGGCGACCGGTGCGGCAGTCGGAAACGACGAAAATTTCTAATTGTATCATAAAGCACCGCCAACCTTCTTCCATACCGCGGCTTTGCGGCGACGCTCTCGAAGCGCCATATGAGCATAAACGTTGGGCCGTGGTCATTGTACCATGGAGTTGGAGAAAATGCCAGTAGGCATTTTCGAGACCACGGCCACCAAGCGCCATGAGAGCATAAACGTTGGGCCATGGTCATTGTACCATAAAGCTCTCACGATGGCAATCCAGATTGCTTTAACCTTCAAAAACAACCACTATCTCCTCTGTCACCGTCTTGCTTCAAACGCATAGAGTATAGAGAGAGCCCTGTGAAAACAGAAGAAAAGGTGGTCTGGCAATATGAGAAAACCCAACGGCAATACGCCCGGCATGAACGTCATCAACTGCCGGGGACAAGGGGTTCCCTGTCTCCGCAGAGGTGATTTTCCATTCATGCCGGGGTCGGGGATGGACGCAGATGGTGAGCGGCCGGTCTGTGAATCCCTCCCTCTGGATGCCGCTGTTCAGCCGCTGCAAAACAGCGATAATTGTTCCTGCAATCCAGCCTGCGCCTCCCACTGTGGATGTGGGTGCGCCTGTCCCTGCGGAGGAACCTGCGTTTGCTACTACACAGGTCCGACCGGTCCCACCGGTCCTGCTGGTGCAACAGGGCCTACCGGTCCTATAGGCCCAACAGGGCCCACTGGAGCGAACGGCATCACCGGCCCAACTGGGCCCACCGGCGCCACTGGTGCAAATGGAGTAACCGGCCCAACTGGCCCAACTGGTCCGACTGGCGTGACTGGTTCGACGGGTCCTGTTGGCCCAACTGGCCCCACAGGGGCGAATGGTGCACCCGGCCCAACTGGCCCAACCGGTGTGACTGGTTCAACGGGCCCTGTTGGCCCGACTGGCCCCACCGGAGCGAATGGTGCACCCGGCCCAACTGGCCCTGCTGGTGTTCAGGGGCCGATTGGTCCGACTGGCCCCACCGGAGCAAATGGCGTCACAGGTCCGACTGGCCCTGTTGGCCCGACGGGAGCAAATGGCATTCCCGGTCCGACTGGTCCTATGGGTGCTACCGGAGCAGATGGTGCTGACGGCCCGATGGGTCCGACAGGAGCAACAGGAGCGAATGGCGTCACAGGTCCGACCGGCCCGACTGGTCCGACGGGAGCAGCAGGAGCGAATGGCGTCACAGGTCCGACCGGCCCGATTGGTCCGACGGGGGCAGCAGGAGCGAATGGCGTCACAGGCCCAACCGGCCCGATTGGTCCGACGGGGGCAGCAGGAGCGAATGGCGTCACAGGTCCGACCGGCCCGACTGGTGCGACAGGAGCCACAGGAGCGGACGGCATCACAGGTCCGACCGGCCCGATTGGTCCGACGGGAGCAGCAGGAGCGGATGGCGTCACCGGCCCGACTGGTGCGACGGGGGCAACAGGTCCGACTGGCCCTGCTAACGGGCTGGCGGCTTATGGCGGCGCTTATAGCACCACGCCCCAGACCTTGAACCTGACCTTGGGTGGAACCACACAAATTCCTCTTCCCTCTACGATGCCGGCCCAAAATGCGACTTATACGCCGGCCAATTCGATTACGGTCGCACAGGCGGGCACTTATGAAATCAACTATTCCACTACGGTATCAGTTGCACTGGGAACCACTCTGACGCTGGCGGTGCGCCAAAATGGCGTCAATATTCCGGATGCCACGATTTCCCGTGTCTTGTCTGTAGGCGTGGGATCTCTGCTTAGCGGCAGCGTCATTTTGGCCCTGACTGCTGGTGATGTTATTGATATGGCACTTTCCGCCCTTATTGCGGTGGGAGTAACCCTTGGAAGTGGCGTCAATGCTACACTGACGGTTAAAAAGCTCAATTGATCTGGTCCCTATAGAACCGATTTTTTGAGGTAAAGCGGCGGGGGCGTCGTTAGACGGCCCCGCTCTTTCCGTTTTTTATTGAAAATGCTGCCCAACCTGCTTTTACGACGCTTTTGAGGAATGTAGGATGTCAGGAAATCTTGAGACCCCGGACCGGCAAAGGAAAAGCATAGCAGAAACGGAGGGGTCCGGGGGAGAGAAATGATGAGTGAAGGGAAGAGAGGAAATGATTACCATTAGTCTGTGTATGATTGTAAAAAACGAGGAAGACGTGCTGGGTCGCTGTCTTGACAGCGTCAGAGAGCTGGTAGACGAGATCATCGTGGTGGATACCGGTTCCACTGACCGTACCCAGGAAATCGCTCGGGAGCGGGGGGCCATCGTATTTGAATTTACCTGGTGCGATGATTTTTCCGCTGCACGCAATTATGCCTTTGATCAGGCGACACAAGAATATTTGTTCTGGCTGGATGCCGACGATGTGCTGGAGTCATCTGCTCAGGCGTCCTTCCGCCAATTAAAAGAGACCCTGAACCCGGCGGTGCAGATGGTGATGCTGCCCTACCATGTGGCGTTCGACCCCGGGGGGCGTCCGACCTTTTCTTATTTACGGGAACGATTGATGAGACGTGATGCTGGCTTTCGCTTTGAGGGGGCGGTTCATGAGGCGGTCACGCCGCATGGCCTGACCATTCAGTGGGAGGCGGCGGTCTCCCATCGCAAGGAGCACGCTGGAGAGGCAGGTCGAAATCTGCGCATTCTGGAAAAGCTGATAAAGGAGGGACACGAGCTGGACCCTCGCCAGCAATATTATTACGCCCGCGAACTGATGGACAACGGCCGTATGGAAGAGGCAGCAAAGCAATTGGAGGCCTTTCTGGAAAGCGGGAGGGGATGGATTGAAAACGTTCTTGGCGCCTGCCGGGATCTCGCTGCCTGCCGGGAACAGCTGGGGGACTCGCCTGGTGCTCTGGAAGCGCTGCTGAAGGCTCTGACCTATGCGCCGCCGCGGGCGGAGCTCTGCTGTGATATTGGACGGCATTTTTTTGAAAAAGGTGCTTATGAAACGGCCGTCTTCTGGTATGAGCTGGCTCTTTCCCGTCCAGAGGAGGGCGGTGGCTTTCACCAGCCCGACTGCAACGGGTACATTCCCTGGCTCCAGCTGTGTGTCTGCTGGGATCGGCTGGGAGACCTAATGCGGGCGGAGGCGTGCAATGAACAGGCAGCCACTCTGAAACCGCATGATCCCGCCGTGGAACACAATCGTACCTATTTCTCCCTGCGGAAAGAGGCGGAACCCCGCTGAAAAGGGCGGGTGTCAATTCTCGCGGAATCACGACAAAAGCTCTGTCAAAACGCGCGGACGGGCATAATATGGACTATCGGAAAGTGATCGTTCGCTCGCCGAAGAATAAAATTTCGGTCCGCGGCGATTAAATCCGTTTTTACAGGTCAAAATATCCCTGTAAATCAGCGAACAGGAGTGAGAAACGTGAATGTCCGACGGGGAGATATTTATTATGCCGATCTGAGTCCGGTGGTGGGATCCGAGCAGGGCGGTATCCGTCCGGTGCTGATCGTGCAAAACGATGTGGGCAACCGCTTCAGCCCCACCGTCATCGCCGCGGCGATTACCAGCCAGAAGGATAAGGCCCGTCTGCCCACCCATATTCAGCTCCATTCTACCGGCAGCGGTCTGGCGCGGGATTCCATCGTGTTGCTGGAGCAAATACGCACGATTGACAAAAAGCGGCTGAAGGAACGTATGGGTCGGCTGGATGATCAATCCATGAACCGGGTGGATCATGCGCTGGAGATCAGCTTTGGTCTGGGCGGGGAACTGGAAAGCCGGGCTACATAAATGCCCGGCGATAAAAGGCCGTTTGGAGCGTCTAAAACGCTCCAAACGGCTTTTCTCTATTGCGTTAAAGTCCGGACTGGTATATTTTTTCTTCCCGTTGTCAAAATAAAGATATCAAAGGAAAGGGAGGAGACGCCTATGGCCAATCTCACATCCAGGGAGCTCGGTGCGCTGGAGGATGTGTTGGACGCAGAGCTGCTGCTGGTCAAAAAGTATAAAAGCTACGCGGCACTGTCCACAGACCCCCAACTGCGGACCCAGTATGAGCAGCTTGCCGGAAAGCATCAGAATCACTTTGATCGTCTGATGGGCTTTCTGAACTGACAGGAAAGGAAGGATGACCGCAATGGCTCAAAACCTGAGTCTCTCCATGCAGGATCGGGAAATGATGTACGACGCCCTCCGTTCGGAAAAGCAGATGACCGGTCTGTACAATACCAGAGCTGGAGAATGTGTTTCCACCGCGCTGCGGGATGAGATGCTGAATATTTTGCACGATGCGCACAGCATGCAAGCGGATATCTATCTGGATATGCAAAAGCGCGGATGGTGTTCTGCAGCGGCTGCCGAGGATCAGAAGGTGCAGAGCGCCAGGGAAAAATTCAGCGGTATGAATGCCGGAAGCTAAACGACGAAAACCCATCCGGAAACGGACGGGTTTTCCATTATGGACACGAAACGCCGCCGGAGAAAAATCCGGCGGCGTTTCGTAAAAAGCAGAAATCAATCCTCGTGGCTGTGGCCGCAGTCTTCGCAGCCGCATGCCTCATCCTCACAGTCGCATTCCAGATCGAATTCCAGATGCTCACCGCAGTTGGGGCACTCCATACCACCCTCCAGTAACGTTTCTTCATCCACGCTGAATTCATCGCCACAGTTGGGGCAGGTGATGTCGTAGTATTCCTCATCAAAGTCTTCGTCTTCATCAAAATCGCCGTAGTAAGCGCTCTCCAGAGAATCGAGATCCTCATCGACGGCATCGACCTGCTCAGTCAGCTCAGCCGTATAATCCTCCAGATCCTCTACACTCATGGCCAGATCATCCAGTACATCGATAACGGCTTTCAGAAGCTTGCCCTCTTTCGATGTGTCGTCTACGCTCAGCCCCTCGGCCAGACCCTTGAGATACGCAACTTTTTCCGTGACAGTCATTGGCTGCCCCTCCTTTTATTGAAATGGTGGCGGAAAAACGGTTCAGGCACGCTCCATGTATTCGCCTGTACGGGTGTCCACCCGGATCATCTCCCCCTCTTCGATGAAGAGCGGGACACGGACCTCGGCACCGGTCTCCAGCGTTGCGGGCTTGGTGGCGTTGGTGGCGGTGTCGCCCTTGAAGCCGGGATCGGTGGCAGTGACCTGCAGCTCCACAAAGTTGGGAGCATCCACACTGAACACCTTGCCCTTGAAGGAGGCAACCTTGCACACCATGTTTTCCTTCACAAACTTGAAGCTGTCGCTGAGAATATCCCTGTTGATCGGGATAAGCTCAAAACTTTCCGGGTCCATAAAATAAAACAGATCGCCGTCGCTGTAGGAATACTCCATATCCTTGCGCTCAACATACGCGGTGGGGAACTTATCGGTCGGGCTGAAGGTTTTCTCCACCACCGAGCCGGCCAGCACATTGCGGATTTTGGTGCGGACAAAGGCCGCGCCCTTTCCCGGTTTGACATGCTGGAATTCAATGATCTGATAGACGCTGCCGTCCATCTCAAAGGTAACGCCGTTGCGAAAATCGCCTGCGGATACCATAAGTGTATACCTCCTATGCCTATACTATACCTCATCATACCGTATGAAACAGGACATTTCAAGTAAAATTTACGGAAATGGGCAATTTCCCGCGCTCTTCTGCGTTTTTGCGGGACGGAACCGCTATAAAATCAGCAGCTCCTTCGTCGAACCGGTCAGATTATCACAACCGTCGGCTGTGATCACCGCCATATCTTCAATACGCACGCCGAACTTGCCGGGCAGATAAATGCCCGGTTCCACCGTTACCACTATCCCCTCCTGCAGAAGAGCACTGCCGGCGGAGGAGGAGAGGCGGGGCGCCTCATGGATTTCGATTCCCACACCATGGCCGGTGGCATGACCGAAATATTCGCCGTAGCCCGCTGCCTCGATCACCCGGCGGGCCGCCGCGTCTCCTTCGGCGCAGGGCAGTCCCGCCCGCAGCGCCGAAAGCGCCGCCTGCTGCGCCTGAAGAACCGTATCGTACACCCGGCGCTGCTCCGCACCGATTCCGCCGCCCGGTGAGGCCAGAGCCACGGTGCGGGTCATATCGGAGTGCCAGCCGTCCACCACAGCGCCAAAGTCCATCGTCAGAAAATCTCCCGGCTCCAGCGGCTTGTCCCCCGGTTCTCCATGGGGGAGGGAGGAGTTAACCCCTGATACGGCGATGAAATCAAAGGACGCTCCCTCTGCACCTGCACGGCGGATATACAATTCCAGCTCCAGCGCCACCTCCCGTTCGGTACGGCCCGGACGGATGTAGGACAGAATGTGGGAAAAGGCTTCATCTGTCAGACGCTGGGCCTCCCGGATACAGGCGAGCTCCGCCGGTTCCTTTATCAGACGCAGCTCCTGAAGCCAACCGTCCAGCTCTTTTTCCAAAAGCTCGGTATGGGGAAGGGCGGTGGTCAGTGTGTCCCGCTCCGCCAGCGTAGTACCCTTTCCCTCAATATGGAGGCGGGTGATCCCATGACGGTCCAGCAGCTCTCGTATAGCCTTATGCCAATCGCGGCAGCGGAGGCATTCCGCTCCGCGAACCGCCCGCTGTGCCGCCTCGATATATCGAAAATCGGTGAGAAAATAAGCCGCCTCCTTCAGAACCAGCACCGCCCCTGCACTGGAACGGAAGCTGGTCAGATAACGCCGGTTTTCCCCGCTGACAACAAGAGCGCCCTCTGCGTCCGCGGACAGGCGGGCCGCCAGTTTTTCGTATTTGCCGGTCATATCGCTTTTGTCCCTCCGCTGTGTTTATTCCGCAGCCAACGCCTGAAGCGCCAGCAGATAGCTCAAAGGGCCGAAGCCACTGATCTGTCCGCGGCATACCGTCGCCAGCACCGAGGTGCTGCGGAATTCCTCCCTGGCATGAATGTTGGAAAGGTGTACCTCCACCACCGGGATTTTGATCGCGGCAATGGCGTCCCGGATGGCGTAGCTGTAATGCGTATAGGCCCCCGCGTTCAGCACGACCCCTTCTTTTGTATCCATGGCGGCATGCAGGGCGTCGATCAGAGCGCCTTCGCTGTTGGACTGGACAAATTCTACCTCCATTCCCTGCTTTTCCGCCTCAGCGGCGATGCGGGAGCAGATAGCTTCATAGCTGTCGCTGCCGTAGACTCCCGGCTCCCGCCGGCCCAGTAAATTGAGATTGGGCCCATTGAGAATCAAAATCCGTTTCATGTTGTTCCTCCCTCTGTCTGATGGTCCTCTTTTACCGGCGGGCCAGCGCCCGCTCGTACAGCTGCTTCAAATGAAGGGCATCGCTTACCTGTGTGCCCGCCGATTCACAGATGACAACGGCGGCATAATCCCGACGAGCCAGCAGCTCCATCAGGGGAGCGGGTTCGGGACCATACTCCGTATCGGAGAAGGTCAGATGCTTCTGTTCTCCTCCGGCAGAATAGGCGATCTTCGAGAAATGAATATGCAGGCAGCGGGCCCGCTCCTGGCCCACCGCGTTCTCTACGGCGTCCAGTACGGCGGAGAAGGCCTCAGGAGAGTTGATGCCGCCCTGTGTCCGGCTGTTCAGATGGCCGAAATCCACGCACGGCAAAAAACGTTCGTCCACCCCGCAGAAAAGGAGCACTTCGTCCAGATCTCCCAGTTGGTTGAGCTTTCCCATCGTCTCCGGACAGATATGCACCCCGCTCAGGCCCTGCTCATCCAGTGCCTGCTGCGCAAGACGGAGGGTGTCGCAGGCTAGGGCTGCTGCCTCGGTTCGAGAACGCCGGTTGAGTCCGCCGGGATGGACCACGATCCGGCTGCCTCCCATCCCCCAGACCGCCCGGCCGCTGTCGGTGATATAGGTGACGCTGTTCAGGCGCTTGCGTTCGTCGTCTGAGGCCAGAGAAATATAGTAAGGGGCATGAACCGACAGATGAACACCGTACTCCTGGCCCTTTTTCCCCAGAGCGGAGGCGGCCTCTCCGCTGAGGCGGACGCCGCGGCCGCACTGGTATTCATAGGCGTTCAGCCCCCGTTTTTCCAGATAGCCGGGAGCCTGAAGGGTGGTTTTTCCGCCGTCGGTGTAAAACTCGTCGCCGTTTCCGGCAGGACCGAAAATCGTTTGCTCCTTTATCATCGCGCTCCCCTTTGCTGTTACCGCTCCGGCGGTTGTTCGCTGTGCCGGCGCTCATAGTCCTTCAATATCCGTCCCTCCAGCCGCCGCTTGAGCCGGGCGATGGGGTCGCGTTCCCGCCGGATCGGGTAGAGCTGAATAGTATGCACACCGCACAGCTTTCCCCCCAGCACGTCGGTGAAGGTCTGATCGCCCACAATCGCGCATTCCTTCCGGGACAGGCCCAGCCGTTTGATTCCCCGCCGGTAGCCGAAGGGCAGAGGCTTACAGGAAAAAGCCACGTATTCCAGCCCAATACGGCCGGCAAAGGGAGCCACCCGACGAGGGAAGGCATTGGAGACCACCGTCAGAGCGATCCCCTCTTCCTTCATGCGCTGGAGCCATTCTTCTACCGCCGGGTCCAGTACCTGACTGCCGTGCAGCGCCAGTGTGTTATCCACATCCAGCAGCAGGCCTTTGACCCCCAGCGCCCGCAAATCGCTGGCAGTGATGTCGGTTATCCGGTTTTTCAGCAGATCGGGAAGCAGCATGGCGGCACTCCTTAAAAAAATTTCAGCAGAGGTCCACAAAGAGCCGGGCAGTACATCACATTTTATCATGGAGCCGCCGTTTGTACAATCCTTTCCCACCTCCTTTTGTATCCCCCAATAAAATCCTTAAGGCTTTTTGACAGGGGAAGCCGCCAGGCGGTAAAAAAGAAAATACATCCTGTTTTGGGAAAGATGACTTTAAAAATGTTGCTGATATAAACAGAAATAATACAAGGCGTGACGGAGTCCAAATCCATCATTTTCCCGCTCTGAGAAACAGCTGCTCCTGTCGTTTTGTCAAAAAGATTCCATCATTTCCCGCTGTTCCCGCGCCGTTTTTTTGGCCAATAGCCCGGCGGGGAACCCGCCTTGTCCCGATTTCAGAGACAAAGGGGCTTGACAAATGGAAGGATTTGCGTTATAATCACTGTAAAGCAATTTGCTTTACAGTTTTTGCGGCAACGGGAGGGGTCCAATGGCAAAAAATATGGACATTGCCCTGCTGTTCGATTTTTACGGCGATATGCTGACCGATAAACAGCGCGGCGTGGTGGAACTGTATTACAATGATGATCTTTCCCTTTCCGAAATCGCGGAAAACGAGGGGATTACCCGTCAGGGAGTGCGCGATTCCATCAAGCGGGCGGAAGCGCAGCTGCTGGAAATGGAGGAGCGCCTGGGACTGGCCCGCCGTTTTCACGATATGCGGGAGGGACTGGAGGCGATCCGCACTGCTGCCGGCGATATCCGGCGGCTGAATGACCGGTACGGCTACTCCCGTGAAATTCACGACCGGGCCGGCAGGATTCTGGAGCTGGCCAGCCGTCTGGCGGAGGAGGGCTGATCGCCGCTTACTTCGGGTAAAGGAGAATGCTCGTGGCATTTGAGGGTCTTTCCGACAAACTGTCCGCCGCGTTTAAGCGGCTTCGCAATAAGGGCAAGCTGACTGAGACCGACGTGAAGGAAGCCATGCGCGAGGTGCGCCTGGCTTTGCTGGAGGCGGATGTCAACTATCGGGTTGCCAAGGATTTCACCGCCGCTGTGACTGAGCGGGCGGTGGGCGCTCAGGTGATGGAAAGCCTAACCCCCGCCCAGATGGTGGTGAAAATCGTCAGTGAGGAGCTGACCTCTTTGATGGGGGGGCAGGCCGCCCATCTGGCGAATGCGAACCGTCCGCCCTGTATCGTCATGCTGTGCGGATTGCAGGGAGCGGGTAAAACCACCCATGCGGCCAAGCTGGGCCGTATGCTGAAAAGACAGGGGCATCGTCCCCTTCTGGCGGCATGCGACGTTTACCGCCCCGCAGCGATTAAACAGCTGCAGGTGGTGGGAGATCAGGCCGGCGTTCCTGTTTTTGAATTGGGGACGTCCAACCCGGTGGACATCGCTCGAAAGGCGGTGGCCCATGCCCGGGACCACGGCAACGATTATGTGCTTCTCGACACGGCTGGTCGTCTGCATATCGATGAGCAGCTGATGGACGAGCTGAAAAATATCAAGGCGGCGGTGACGCCTCAGGAAATTCTGCTGGTGGTGGATGCCATGACAGGGCAGGACGCGGTCAATGTGGCGTCAGCCTTTAATGAGGCGCTGGGCATTGACGGCGTAATGCTGACCAAGCTCGATGGTGATACCCGCGGCGGCGCCGCACTTTCCGTACGGGCGGTCACAGGCAAACCCATCAAATTCGCCGGCGTAGGGGAAAAGCTCTCTGATCTGGAGGTTTTTCATCCGGAGCGGATGGCCTCCCGCATTCTGGGTATGGGGGATGTGATGTCCCTGATCGAGAAGGCGCAGCAGCAGCTGGACAACCGGCAGGCGGAGGAAATGGCCCGCAAGCTCCAGCAGGATCGCTTTGACATGAACGATATGCTGGAGCAGCTGCGGCAGCTTCGCCGGATGGGAGATCTCAAGAGCATGCTGGGTATGATTCCCGGTGTGGGCAAACAGCTTCAGGAGGCAGATATCGACGAATCCCAGTTTGGCCGGGTTGAAGCGATTATCCTTTCCATGACATCCGCTGAACGGGGAAAGCCGGAGCTGATCAATCCCTCACGCAAACGGCGAATCGCCGCCGGCAGCGGTGTCAAAGTGGAGGAAGTCGGTCGCCTGCTCAAGCAATATGAAGCCATGCGCAAGATGATGAAGCAGATGAAGGGCCTGGGAAAAAAGGGCGGCCGCGGCATGGCGGCGCTCGGCATGATGGGCGGGGGACGCCGCCGGGGCCGCTGAGGCGGACAGAACAGACGAATTCATACCAGAAGGGCTTTCTTTTTGGATGAAGATATATTATTAGAAATCATCGTGGAGGTACCAACAATGGCAGTAAAAATCCGGCTGCGCCGTATGGGCGCGAAAAAAGCACCGTTTTATCGTATTGTGGTGGCGGACTCCCGCTATCCCCGCGACGGGCGGTTTATTGAAGAAATTGGCTATTACAATCCGCTGGAGGATCCGGCTGTGATCCGTGTGGATGCGGAAAAGGCTCAGAAATGGATGGCCAATGGGGCTCAGCCCACCGATACGGTCAAGGCGCTGCTCAAAAAGGCCGGCGTGGAGAAGGTCTGATTTCTCTTTTGACATAGCGCAAGTGGGCGGGGTGTTCATTTCCTTCCGTGACGAAACAGGTCCGCGTTTGCCGGAGGGCGGCAATACCCCCGGCGGATGCTGGCCGGAAAGGCTGGTACAGGTATGAAAGAGCTGTTGATTTCCATCGCACAGGGCCTTGTAGAGGACCCGGAGGCCGTCACCGTCGATCAGGACGAGCCCAATGAAGAAGGCGTGATTGTCTTCCATCTGCATGTGGCTCCCGACGATATGGGACGGGTGATCGGTAAACAGGGCCGTATCGCCAAGGCGATCCGTACCGTCATGCGCGCCGCCGCCACCCGCCAGGAGCTGAAGGTTTCGGTCGAGATCGACTGAGTCCGCCCCTGGCGGAGCAAAGCCGTCTTCAAAGGTAAATGTACCGCGCCGTCCCATGGGTCGGTCGGTTCCGTTTGCCTTTGGGACGGCTTTGCCCTTATCCATAATGGGTGGCTTCGGGCCTTTACCTGTCAATCATGCTTTACGCTGAATGGTCTGGGGCCAGGAGCTTTCTCTGGCGGGAAATCTCCCCATCGGGCATGAGGTCGGGCTGGGCGGCGCTATGTCATAGCAGGCGTAGGGAAAATGCCGGCAGGCATTTTCAGGAACGCCGCCGGAAAGCGTTGGTATGGAAGAGGGCTGGGCGGCGTTTTAGGAAGCCGGGCAAGTCCCCTGAAAAGAGAGGAAGTTTTTAATGCCCCCTAAAAGGTATCTGGAAGCCGGACAGGTGGTGGGAACCCACGGCGTGTGCGGTGAGCTCCGTGTACAGCCGTGGTGCGATTCGCCCGCCGTGCTGGCTTCTCTGAAGACTCTGTATTTTGATGAGGGACGGACGCCTGTCCGCGTCCGCTCCCGGCCTCACAAAAATGTGACTCTCGTCAAGCTGGAGGGGGTGGATACGGTCCAGGACGCCGCCGCCCTGCGAGGCCGTGTGCTGTACCTTGATCGGCAGGACCTGGAGCTGCCGTCGGGGCATTACTTCATACAGGATTTGATCGGGCTTTCGGTGACAGATGCTGATACCGGGAAGGTCTATGGTTCTTTGAAAGAGGTCAGCCCCACCGGCGCGAACGATGTTTACCATGTGAACACGGACAGGGGAGAGGTCCTGATCCCCGCCATTGCGGAGGTGATCGCTGAGGTTGATCTGGAGGCGGGTGTGATGCGTATCCGTCCGCTGAAAGGATTGTTTGACGATGAGAATTGATATCCTGACCCTGTTCCCTGACATGTGTGAGACGGTGATGGGGGAAAGCATTCTGGGCCGTGCACAGCAGAAGGGCGTACTGGAGATTCACTGCCACCAGATTCGCGATTACACCGATAACCGGCAGAAGCAGGTGGATGACTATCCCTATGGCGGGGGATTGGGGATGGTGATGTATGCCCAGCCGATTGCGGACTGCTTCCGCGCCGTATGCGCTCAGGCAGGAGTCCGCCCGCACCTGATCTATCTGACGCCGCAGGGGAACCTGCTCACCCAGGAGCGGGCAAAGGAGCTGGCCGCCATGCCGGGCCTGTGTCTGCTCTGCGGACATTATGAGGGAGTGGACGAGCGGGTGATTGAAGCGCTGGTCGACGAACAGCTGTCCATTGGGGATTATGTACTGACCGGAGGCGAGCTGCCCGCCCTTGTGCTGGCGGACTGTGTGGCGCGCCTTACCCCCGGCGTTCTGTCCGACGAGGCCTGTTTTACCGAAGAGAGTCATTATTCTGGACTGCTGGAATACCCGCAGTACACCCGCCCCGCTGTCTGGGAGGGACGGGAGGTGCCGCCGGAACTGCTTTCGGGGCATCATGCCCATATTGCCCGCTGGCGGCGGGAGCAGTCGCTGCTCCGTACACGCCGCCGCCGCCCCGATTTGCTGGAGCAGGCAGAGCAGGAGGGGCAGCTGACAGCGGAGGATCGGCAGTTTTTGGAGAATCTTCCGCCAGATGAATCGGAAACGGCCAGGTAAGACAGCAAAAGGAGGGGACAGGGGATGTCCGTCTTGTTTTATGTCACAAAAAGTTTTAAACCGTATTGTGAAAACTACCAAATGGATTCTTGACGCCGCTTTCAAAATAGGGCAGGCGTCCAAAAATACGGTTTTTGGCGCTTTCTGTAGACAAAAGCGATTGACGGCGCATACTTCTGTGATATAATACCTTGTGTTTGAAGATGAGAAATTTCCGTGAGGGTATTTGTGAACCCAAAGCCTACTTATGTGAGAGGGAGATTGAACATGTTCGTAAAAGACGTTCAGGTACAGAATCAGGTCGGACTGCATGCGCGTCCCGCCACATTTTTTATCCAGAAGGCCAATGAGTACAAATCCTCTATTTGGGTGGAAAAGGAAGAGCGGCGTGTCAACGCGAAAAGCCTGCTGGGTGTGCTGTCTCTCGGCATTGTGGGGGGAACCAATATCCGCATCATTGCCGACGGCGGCGATGAGGAGCAGGCGGTCGGCGGTCTGGTTGAGCTGGTGGAATCCGGCTTTACTGAATAACCGCGAAACAGATCAGGAGCGAAAAGACGCAGCCGTTGACCGGCTGCGTCTTTTGACTCTCTTTCTGTTTGTCAATATATGTTTTTTCTCTGCTTCCAGAGAAAGGGGGAGATCAAATGGAAAAGAACCCCAAGCTGGCTGAGCTGCGGAAAAAGGCGATGGCTCTGCCGCTGCTCCCCGGCGTGTATCTGATGAAGGACAGTCAGAACAAAATTATCTATATTGGCAAGGCAAAAGCACTGAAAAACCGAGTCAGCCAATATTTTGGGTCGGACACCGGCCATCCCGAAAAGGTGCGCCGGATGGTCAGTCATGTGGATCATTTTGACTATATTATTGCAGACAGCGAATTCGAGGCGCTGGTTCTCGAATGCTCGCTGATCAAGCAGTATTTGCCCAAATACAACATTTTGCTCAAGGACGGCAAGGGCTATCACTATATTCGTCTGTCACCTCCGCCCTATACCCGGATTTATGAGGCGAGGCAGAAGCTGGACGACGGGTCCCGCTACCTGGGACCCTATATCAGCTCGATGGCGGTGCAGCAATCAGTGGATGAGGCCAACCGGATTTTTCAGCTGCCCACCTGCAGCCGGATATTTCCCCGCGATATCGGCAAGGGGCGTCCCTGTCTGAACTATTATATCAAGCAGTGCTGCGGTCCCTGTGCCGGGCGGATGTCTCAGGCGGACTATGAGGAGCGGCTGGAACAGGCACTGGAATTCCTTACCCACGGCGGGAAAAACGCCGAAGAACTGCTGCAAAGGCGGATGGAGGAAGCCGCAGAAAAGCTGGATTTTGAAAAGGCGGCCCGCTTAAGAGACCGCATCCGGGCCATCCGCCGGATGGGGCAGAAGCAAAAGGTGGTCATGTCCCGGGTGGAGGAGCAGGACATCCTTGCTCTGGCACAGGGCGCGGGAAGCGCCTGCTTTGAGGTATTTCGCTTCACCGGCGGACAGCTCCATGATCGGGAGCATTTTCTGCTGGACGGGATCGACACGCCCGCTGCTGCCCGTACCGAGTTTATTCAGCGGTATTATTCCCTGCGGGATACAGCTCCTCCGCCTCAGCTCACGGTAGACGGCGAGCTGGAGGATCAGGAGCTGCTGGAACGGTGGCTGTCCGAAAAGGCGGGACGCCGGGTGCATATTGTGCAGCCGCAGCGCGGGGAGCAGGCTCAGCTGGTGGAAATGTGCCGCAACAACGCTGCCGAACGGCTGGCTCAGCAGGCAGGGATGGCCGGGCGGGATGCGGCGGCACTGGACGAGCTGGCCCGCCTTCTTGGCTTGAAGAAGCCGCCGCTTTATATTGAAAGCTACGATATTTCCCATACTGGCGGCAGCGAGAATGTTGCCGGTATGGTGGTGTTTGAAAACGGCCGGCCGCTCAAATCCGCCTATCGTCGTTTTATGATCAAAACGGTCACAGGGCAGGATGACTATGCCTCCATGAAAGAGGTGCTGACTCGCCGGATGGAGGAATATCTCCGCCATCGGGAGGAGGAAACCGGCTTTGGCCGCCTTCCGGATTTAATTTTGCTGGACGGAGGCCGGGGGCATGTCTCAGCGGTGAAGCCGGTGGTGGACGCCTATGGATTCTCTCTACCGGTTTTCGGTATGGTCAAGGATCAGCATCACCGCACCCGCGCTATTGCGGAGGATGGCGGAGAAATTTCCATTACGGCAAAGCGTTCTGCCTTTACACTGGTGTCGGCTATTCAGGAGGAGGTTCACCGGTATGCGATTGCCTATCATCGCCAGAAGCGGGCAAAGAGAGGAATCGGAACCGAACTGACGAAAATTGAGGGAATCGGTGAAAGTCGTGCCCGTGCCCTGCTCCGCCACTTTGGCTCTATAAAGGCCATACGCACTGCCGCGGTGGAGGAGCTGTCTGCGGTTCGGGGGATGAGCCGCCCTGCAGCAGAAGCGGTATTCGCCTTTTTCCATGCGGAGAACGAGTGATGAAACAGTTCCTCCGGCATTTATTATCGGGGATGTGGGGAATTACTGTGCCGGAGACTCGCAGGGGACAGGAACCGTTTTAAAGTGTTTTTTATCCGGCGGAAGGACGCCAATACGAAAAAAGGATGGATCATGATGAAAATCGGCTTTATCGGCGCTGGCAATATGGCAGGCGCCATCATTCGGGGGATGACCGCCGGCGGTTTCCACGGCGGCGATATTCTGGCATACGATGTGGACCACAGCCGAATGCTGCCGCTGTTTGAGGAATGCGGTATCTGCCTGTGTGCTTCTGCGGAGGAGGCGGCCGAGAGCTGTGATGCGCTGGTGCTGGCAGTCAAGCCGCAGACGCTGCCGGCGGTTCTTCCCCCCCTGTCGCCGGCGCTCCACCGCCGCCGCCCGCTGGTCATTTCCATCGCGGCGGGAAAAACGATGGAAACGTTTGAAAATTTGATGGGGGGCGGTCTGCCGGCTGTCCGTGTCATGCCCAATCTCAACGCCAGGGTGGGGGAGGCGATGTCTGCCTTCTGCGCCAATGAACTGGTGGAGGACACGCAGAAGGGCATTGTCCGGCTGATTTTTGAATCGGTGGGCGAGATTGTGGAGCTGGAGGAGCGGCTGTTTCCCATTTTTTCCGTATTGTCAGGCTGTTCTCCTGCTTACTCCCTTTTGTATATGGATGCACTGGCGGAAGCAGGAGTCCGCGGCGGGCTTTCCAAGTCCGTAGCGCTGAAAATTGCGGCGCAGGCCGTGATGGGAACCGCCCGCCTGCTGCAGGAGACGGGCGAGCATCCCCGCGCGCTGGCCGATCAGGTCTGTTCTCCGGCGGGGACCACCATTGAGGGGGTCTGCGCTCTTCAGCGCGAGGGCTTTGAGGCGGCGGTTCTGGCAGCCGCCAGAGCCAGCCTTGATCGCGATTTGCAGTTGTAAAAGGAATGAACATTTTTTCTGGCGGCCTGGTGGAGTCAAGAGATAGAGCTCCGGCAGAGGGATAAATGATTACGTCCTTGACAAGGGTGCAGGGGAATGGGATAATGACAGTATGTCCTCCTGTGAGGCCTCTTTTTTTCCGGCGGCGGGGGTCTGCCTCTGATAGCAGGGAACGCGGCAGAAAAAACGAGGCTGCACCGGAGCAAGCCGGATGGGCAAAGAGCATCAGGGAAGCCGCCAAACAGAATACCGCCGGAGTCGGTGCGCCGATACTGGTGTGAGATAAGGAAGTAGCCTGAATATGAGAGTTATCACCGGAACCGCGCGGGGCCGCCGGCTGGAGACCCTGCCCGGCGAGGCGGTTACCCGCCCCACTGCTGAGCGGGTCAAGGAAGCATTGTTCAGCATCATTCAGTTTGAGATAGAAGGGCGCCGTGTTCTCGACCTGTTTGCCGGATCGGGTCAGCTGGGCCTTGAAGCGCTCAGCCGCGGCGCGGCGAATTGCGTATTTGTGGACAACAGCCGCATGGCCGCGGAGGTGATTCGTCGCAATGCTCGGGTGACCGGGCTTTCGGAGCACGCCCGGATTTTGACACAGGACGCGATGAGCTATCTTCAGCGGCCGGGAGATACCTTCGACCTGGCCTTTCTTGATCCGCCTTATGCCTCCGGGCTGCTGACGAAGGCACTGCAGCTGACCGCGCCGGTCATGAGTGCCGGCGGTGTTATTCTTTGTGAAAGCGACGCGGATGAAGAGCTCCCAGAAACGGTAGAGTCGGGAAGCGACGCCCCCTTCCTTCTCGCTCGGGTGTATCGCTATGGGCGGGTGCGTCTGTGGCTTTACCGGCGCAGCGGCGCTGAGGTGTAAGAAAGGCGGATGACCTGTGAAAATTGCTGTTTGTCCGGGCAGCTTTGACCCGGTGACCTATGGCCATCTGGATATTATCCGCCGCTCCTCTCGTTTGTTTGACCGGGTGGTGGTGGTGGTGATGACCAACGCCTCCAAAACGCCGCTGTTTACTCGAGAGGAACGTATACGGCTTCTGCGCCGGGTGACAGCTGATCTGAGCAATGTGGAGGTAGACAGCTATGGCGGCCTGCTGGCGGAGTATACCCGTACACGGGGAGCTGATGTGATTGTCAAGGGCTTGCGCGCCCTTTCTGATTTTGAATATGAATTCCAGATGGCGCTGACCAACCGCAAGCTGTATCCTGACGCGGAAACCGTATTTTTGACGACGACAGCGGAACACATGTATCTGTCCTCCAGCCTGGTCAAACAGGTGGCGGTGCTGGGCGGTGATATTTCAGGATTTGTTCCCGCGTGTATTCAGGAGGATATTTTACGCAAGGTGGAAAGGATGGATAAAAATGACGGTTGATGAGCTGCTGGAACAGATCGACGACATGATTGATAAAGCGTGGAGTATGCCGCTGTCGGGCGGAAAATGCCTGATAGAGGCCGACCACCTGCGGGATATCATCGACGACATTCGCGGCAACATGCCATCGGAAATCCGGCAGGCCAAGGCGATTGTCGCCGATCGGGCGGATATCATTTCCACCGCCAGGCGGGAAGCGGAGGGGATTGTCAGGACCGCCGAGGAGCGGGCGCGTCATATGGTGGCACAGCAGGAAATCACCCGGCAGGCACAGCAAAAGGCCAATGAGCTTCTCGGTCAGGCACAGCAAAAGGCACGGGAAATGCGGAAGGGCGCAACCGATTTTTCAGAGGATCTTTTAAAGCGGACGGAAGAGGTGCTGGCGCTTCGCCTGGGCGAGGTTCGTCAGGCTCGCCAGGTGCTGCGCAATCCTGCCAAGGCGGCTCGCCTGACGGAAGGGGAAGAATAATTCAAAGGGAATAGTTTCGGCCTGAGCCTCTGTGCTCAGGCCGTTTTGACAGGATTTTTCTGAGACCTTCCCCTGATACAGCTGCCTGAGCCGGCCGTCTGTTTTCTCTTCACGATTCGGATGGTGTTAAGAACCGGAGATTTTTCTGCTTTGTGTTGACGATTGTATTTGCCGGCCAGTTTCCTGCGCGTGCTGGTAAGCGTGATAAGCTCAAACCGATGTTATACCAAAGGAGGCAAACATGATGATAGATTCAAGATGTGGGTTACATTGTACCGGCTGTACATTTAAAGAATCCTGTCATTGTGGGACATGCATTGAAACGAATGGGCACCCTTTTCATGGAGAATGTCCTGTTGCCATGTGCTGTCAGAATAAAGGGTTTGTTCATTGTGGCGAATGTCCTCGAATTCCTTGTGAATTATTAACGCAGTATTCCTGTGATCCTGTTCATGGAGATCATCCTCATGGCGCCAGGATAGAGCAATGTATGAAGTGGGCAAGAAAATAAATGCCGGGTTACCAAGAAGTCATCCCGGAAGAGGTGACGGCCTGTTCAGATGATTCAACGGAGGGCTCAAAAAGTCCAGAGACCTCAACACGAAGAATAAAAAGACAGAAGGCATTTCTTCTTTTTTTTACTTGATTTTTTGACAGATATATTGTTTAATAAGACTAACACTGTGCGGTCAAGCCGCATAGAAAATTTTCAGCTTTTACAAAAAGAGGAGGAATGCACAATGTCTAAATGGCGCAGAATGCTTCCCATCCTTCTGTCCTTCTCGCTGATGGCAACAGCGGTGGTACCAGCTGTCTCCCTGTCGGCGGCGGATTCTGGAATTGAGGACGGATACCGGTGGAACATTCAGGATGGCGAGGCCTGTACCGGCCAGCTGAGGCTGTACGCCGCTGGAAAGGCGGGGGATGCCCTGACCCTTCGGATTGATGGCAAGACAGTTCAGCCCAGCACCGATGAAAAGCCGCAGATACGGCTGCTGTACAAGGGGGGAGACGGCAACCCCGACCGTGATATCAAGACCGACAGCACCTATGGCGCCTCCAATATGCTGGGACTCAACGGTGTGGAACTGGGCCGTCTGCCCAGCGATGGAACCAAGGGCTTCAGCATGAACGCCGATGCGTTTGTGGCGGGGGAAAACAAGGTCTCTATCCTGATCGGCGGCTATTGGGGAGACGGTCCCTATGACGAAAGCAAGCCGCATGGGCTCACAAGTCAGGGGAACAAGGATGACTTTTTGATCAGTAATGTGCGTTTTGCGCTTCCTGATGGTACGGAAGTGACGCCGGACCGCCTGATCACCTATAAGGGCAAAGCGGTTGGTTCCACTGAACATGTGGTGGAGACCCTGGATCCCTATCCCTATGGCCCGGACGATATGTTCTGGCTGGGCGACGGCTGGGGCACCAACGACACCTGGGCGGGGCATAAGGATCCCCGGTACAACATCCCTTATAAAGTGGAGTTTGTACTGGACTATGACAAGGCGCCGTCTGACGCGCTCTTTTCAATTGACACCTCTGCCTATGCGGACGGTGAGCATACGGTGGAGCTGTATGCCGGTTCTACCCGTGTGGCTGGGGCTTCCCTGTTGTTTGACAATTCCAATCCCGATGTTTTAACCAATCTCTCCCGCTATGCGACGGTGAAAAACGGCTTCCAGCTGGACGTTCAGTTCTCCGACGCGGTGTCGGGCCTCGCTCAGCAGGAGGCGCGGCTGGAGGGGAAATCCATTGGCACCTCCACACATATCCAGCATACTCTGGATGGGCTTTCCAAAGGCGTTCATACTCTGGTGCTGGAGGCGACCGACCAGGCGGGGAATACGGTTTTCCAGACGGTGAATTTCACTGTAGCCGACGAAACAGTTCCTCTTTACTCCGAGATGAAAGCGGAAAACGGTACCCTTTCCCTCAAGGTGGGGGGAGGCGCTGGTGCAGAGGTTTCCTTCTATGAGGCGGAGGCGTTGGAATTCACCTCCTCCTATGGAACAGTGGACAGCACCGACAAGCTGGCGCAGAAGCCCGCCTCCGAGCAGAGCTTCCCGGAATGGTATGCGTACCAGATGGCGAACGGCGGTGAAGCGGTCAGAACGTCCTCTGCTTCCGGTATGCCCTATCATGCTTTTGATGTGAATGTAGGCAGCACAGCCGCCAGCCGGGTCAGCCTGAGCTATACCGGCGGCACGGCGGCAAACGAGCGCTTTGCGTTGCAGGCCTGGAACTTTACCGCCGGCCGGTGGGATAAGCTGGCAGTCGGTATTGGCAGTGCAACCCTTTCTGCCGAGGTGGAGACAGCCGATTATGCCCGGGACGGCAAAATCCGCGTGATGGCGATTGTGGATTATGTGGGCAACGGCAGTGATACGCTGCTGTGGAGCACCGACCCGCAGCATTACACTGTGTTCCCCGACCTGAACGCCTTCTACGATCAGGTTTATCAGTTCATGGGAGACGAATACAAGGCGGGCCGTGCGGCATATTCCATCACCACCGGAGATATCGTTGATGATTCTCCCAACGGGGCTAATGCGGAAAATCAGTGGAAGCTGGCTGACAAGGCGATTAAGCTGATGGAACAGACGGGGATGCCGAACGGCACCGTTACCGGCAACCACGATACCGCCAATTTCCCCAGCCATGATTACAGCAGATATACCACCTGGTTCGGAGCCGACCGCTACCGCAGCGAGGCCTGGTTCGGCGGCAGTCTGAACAACAATGCTTCCCACTATGACCTGATCACCATCGGCAATCTGGATTTCGTAGTGATTTATCTGGGCTATGGTGTGGAAGGAACCCCTGAAACGGTGGCGTGGGCGAACGATGTTTTGCAGCGCTACAGCCACCGCAATGCGATCCTGTGCACCCACCAGTATCTGAAATATAATACAGGCGCCTGGGACCCCACCTCCCGTGCAGAGACCATCTTCAATGAAATTGTGGTTCCCAACGAAAATGTGAAGATGATGCTGTGCGGTCATGACAATGGCGCGCTCACCCTGACCAAAACCATTGGCAATCGGACCTTCTATGAGATTCTTTCCGATTATCAGTTTGTTCAGGTGGAGTCGGAGGACTATTATAAAAAGCTGGGCGCCACTGATCCCCAGCATAAAATCGGTACCTATCCCTACTGCAATGGCGAGGGTTATATCCGTTCCATGCAGTTCACAGGCAACACGGTCAGCACCAAAACCTTCTCACCCGTGACCGGCGGCGTCAATCCGTTCGGTATTCATGACGAGTTCACTATCCAGGTAGACTTTGAGCGGTCTAACCGTGTGATCACGACGGAGAATTTCTCCGCGGTGGTTCTCGGCGACAAGATTGCGGATGCTGCCGCTGCCGCCGGAGCGTCTGTCTCCGTCGACTACGATGGAGATGCCGCGGCGTGGGCGGCGGTAGTGACCGCTGACGGCGCCTCTGTAACTACAGCGGCACAGGTCTTTGACAAGGGCGCAGCGCCCTCCAAGCCCGCCGATGAGCTGGGTCCGGTCGACCTTTATGCGCTGAAGGCACTGATTGAATCGGGTAAAAAGCTGGATGCCGTCAACTATATGGCGGAATCGTTCCAGGCTATGCAGAAGGTTTTGTCTGAGGCAGAGACGCTGACCGGGCAGTCGGATCTTACCGGTGAAGCAGTTTCTGAAATGTATACCCGTCTCCAGCTCGCCATAGGTGCTTTGGAGGCGAAGGCTGAGGGTTCCCTCGATCCGAAAGACCTTTCCTCTCTCTATAATTTCAGTCTGGAGAAAAAGGACTGGAAAAATTACGCAGGCCCTGTCGATTTTGATGACGCAGGCTCCTATATCAGCGTCCAGCCCGGCGTGGACGGCGGTCTGGTCTTTGAGAAAACCAAGGCTTCCCCCAACAACTGGCCTGCCATCACCTATCAGAAGGAGACAGTGACGATTCAGCCGGTCAACGGTAAGGTATATCTGAATATGGATGTCGTGAGCTCCAGTCCCTGGTCCATCACGCCGGTCGTCACCCAGGGCAGCAAGTCAGGAGATCTTCGCTGGAACTATGTGATTGAGAATCTGGCTGACAACACCGCCGATGCCGGCATTGGCACCTATAAGGGCGTGTTCGATGTTACCAGAGCGCTTGAAGATCAGGGCTTCGACCTGACGCAGCCTCTGACCATTACCATGACCATCAATATCGTGCCCGGTCCGGTGGCGATCAATCATTTTGAATTGATGACCGATGCTCCAGCGGTTGTTCCGGCGGATAAAACGGAACTGACGGCCGCGATAGAGCGTGCGAAGGCTCTCGACCCGGCGCTTTATACTGCAGAATCCTATGCAGCGGTGGCCGATAAGCTGGCAAAGGCTGAGCAGGTCAATGCCGACGCGGATGCTGTACAGGCGGCGGTTGATACCGCTGTTCAGGAGCTGAATGCCGCCATGGAGGCACTGGTGCAGGTAACCGACCCCTCCACGGATCCTTCTACCGATCCCTCTACGGATCCTTCCGGCGAACCGACAGCTCCCAACCCCTCTGATGATCCTGCGGGGTCTGACCCCACCGCCCCCGAACCGACCAATGGGACAGGATCTACTGCTTCCACAACAGTGAATCGAGTTCCTGGAACCGGTGAGGATATCGGCTGGCTGCCGCTTTTGCTGGGGCTCATGACCGCCGGCGCAGGACTGCTGGCGCTGACCCTTCGCAAGGCCAAGAACCAGTAATCAGGACGGTCAGAAGGAGGATACGCATTCTGCGTATCCTCCTTCTTTTTGCAGAATTTATGCGTGGCTCCAGTTAAGCAGAGGGAAAATAAAAAACTTTAGTAAATAAAAACTCCTTGTAGTAATAGTGGCGGTTTGGCGACCGCATTACTAAAGCTGCAGGGAGCTTTTTAACATAGGAAGAACGAAATAAAAGTACGGCAGATTCAAAATATCACCGTGAATATCATCTGGTATTTGCACCAAAATACAGAAGAAAAGAAACAGACGGAGTACTGAAAAATATCGGAGGGATATTAAGGAAAGGATGCAAACCAAAAGGGGGAGAGATCATAAAAGCAAACGCGTGCTCAGCCCACATTCACCTGTCGGCACGTATTCCTCCGTACACAAAGTAATCTTTCCCGTCTCCTGTATAAAAAAGTATAGCTTATGGAATATCTTAAAAGGAAAAGCAGCTTAATCATAGTCAACAGGCGGCAAATCTCAAGTACAAACAGGGTAACGGAAAATTCTGATGTGCCGGCTATCGTGCTGGTACGGTACCGTTGATTCACAAGGACATACCCTGTTTTTCAGGAAAAACAGAAGCTGACGGCGTTCCGTGTGGTCGGGCTGACGCCCGCCTGGTCCAGGAACGAAGGCAGCGCCTTTTTTGCCCGCTGCCAGGCGCGTTTTCTTTGGCAGGTAAGAGGGAACAAAAAGATGCTGAGTATAGGCGAAATTAACGGTAAAAAATTGTGTTCAGGATCAGATAAGAGAAGTACATCGACCTGTTGGCAGGTGAGCCAGTAAGGAGGAGCAAATAAGCCATGCCCATTCAGAGACGGCTAATAAATAAATTTCAACCGGAAAAGGAAGGTTCTGGCCAGCATGATAGTTTTTAGGCCTGGCCGAAACCATATATAAAATGCGTGGTTTTGACTTCGGCAGGAGTTTTTTCCGCCGCTGTCGTTTTGAGGAAACACGCTTGCTGAGCACAGCATCCGGCTCGTATATTTTCGGCGCTGTGCGGGCATACTGTTGCCGATCATCTTTTTCATGATGAAAACGAGGAGGGACTCATAAAGATGAAACGAATACTGGCGATGACGGCAGCTGTGCTGCTGTGTGCCTTTTGCCTGGCCGGTTGCTCCAAAAAGAGCGGGGAGGGCTCCGATCAGGTCACATTGAAGGTGGTGACTCAATTCGGCGGTGATGATCCGGCGTCGGGTCTGTTCATTGACATGATTAAGGAATGGGAGACCCAGACTAATCATAAGGTGACCAACGATTCCGCCAAAGCAGATAATGTCTGGAAATCGCGGGTCATTGCCGACTTTACGACAGGGGCGGAACCGGATGTGATGTTTTTCTTCAACGGTTCGGTCGCCCAGCCGCTGTGGGACAAGGTGGTGGATGTTTCCACCATTCGGGAGGTAGACCCCGACTATGGCAAAAACATCCGTGAATCGGTGCTGACAGTGGCCAATAATCTGAATGCCTCTGGTAATCCCATTTCCCTGCCTGTCAAGGGCTTTGCGGAGGGGCTGTTCTGCAACCAGACCCTGTTCCAGGAAGTGGGAGTGGACCTGCCGACCGACTGGGCATCCCTGATGACCGCCATCGAAAAATTCAAGGCGGCGGGAAAAATTCCGCTCTCGGTTTCGCTGGGTGGAGAGCCGCATTACTATTTTGATCACACGATTCTGGCGGTGGGCGGCGCCGATGCCATGAACCACAATCCCCGCTCTGTGGAGGAGATTCCTGCCTCTTGGAGCAAAGGGCTGGGGCTGCTAAAGGTTCTGTACGATGCGGGCGCTTTTCCGGCGGATACCGCCTCCATGAGCAATGAGGACAGCCGCACCTATTTCCTCAACGGAAGTGCCGCCATGTATCTGGACGGCTCCTGGTTCGGCGTGCCTGCCGACGACACCAGCGGCGCGGCGGTTACCCAGAAGGATGTTCGGGTGATACCCTTCCCCTCTTATACCGAATCAGAGAATCAGCCGGGTACCGTCCTGTCAGGCTTTACCTCTGGCTGGTATATCACCCGCAAATGCTGGAATGATGAGAAAAAGCGGGCCGCTGCCATTGACTTTGTCAAATATCAGACCACCGATGAGGCGATTGCCCGCTATGTGGAAGCCGGCGGCGGATTTGCGGCTGCCGACGGCGCCGTGACGGAGGAATCCTCCATGGATTCGATCAACCGCCAGTTTATGCAGCTGCTGAGGGACGCACCAGCCACTCCCATGACCGCCCAGGACAACCTGGACAAGGCGGCGTTTGAGATTTATCTGCAAAACGCCACCGCGCTGGCCACGGGGAAGCGCACCCCGGAGGAGGTGCTGAAGGAAATGGCCGAAAACAACCGTGCCTGAACCGCGGCATCAGGGAAGAGGAAGGGGACGGAACATTCTGTTCCGTCCCCGGGCTTCCCGCTGAATAAAGGGGAGGAATGCCTGTGGGACCCATGATTTATAAAAAGAAATGGCCGGCCGTTTTCTTTCTGACGCCGGCGTTTTTGTTCATGCTGATTTTTCTGTACTACCCTTTTTTTCAAAACATAGTCAATTCCTTCTTTGAAATCCGTCAGCTGGGCGCTCCGGCGGGGGACTATGTCGGTTTTGAAAATTATCTGAAGCTGGTTCCCGGGTTATCCACCACCGATCCCAATATGATGACCGCCATCAAAAACACGCTGCTGCTCATGCTCTGTACGGTGGTTTTTCAGGTGGGGATTGCACTGGTGCTGGCTTTGCTGGTGGACACGGTGCGCCGGGGCTCTCAGGTGTTCCGTACCCTGTTCTTTTTTCCCATTGTGGTATCCGCCACGGCTCTGGGATTGCTGTTCAATCTGCTGCTGATGACCCGCGGACCGGTCAATCAGCTGATCGAGTCGCTGGGAGGCGAGGCGATTATTTTTCGGGAGCAGTTCACCTTTTTGACGATGGCTGTCCCGGTTATCTGGCAGTATGTGGGCTTTTATTTTGTGATTTTGGCCACTGGCCTCAACAATATCTCCGAAGACATCCGGGAGGCGGCAGAGATCGACGGGGCTACCGGTCTTCGCCGGGTGCGGTATATTACCCTGCCTCTGCTGCGCAATGTGCTGATTACCTGCCTGACACTGTCCATCACAGGATCGCTCAAGGTGTTCGATATGCCGTGGGTGATGTTCCCCCCGTATTTTTCCGACGCCTATCTCACCGGAACCTACATGTACTACCAGACGTTTGAAAAGAGCAATGTGGACTACGCGGCGGCCATCGCGGTGTTTATCGTGCTGCTGGGCGTGCTGCTGTCACAGGCGAGCAAGATGATTTTCAGAGAAAAGGATTATTGATATTTCGCTGATAAAGGAGTGACACGCCATGGCCTCTGCCCGCCGCGGGCGCTTTCTGCCCCATCTGTTCATTTATACGGTGCTGATCCTGTGGAGCTTGACCACGGTTCTGCCTTTTCTCTGGGTGGTGATCAACTCCTTTAAAAACCGGGATATCATCCAGACGCAGGCCTTTTCTCTCCTGTTTGAACCGACGCTGGACAACTATATCAAAACCTTCACCCGCCCGCCGCAGTCGGTGGGAATGGCCTATCTCAACAGTGTGATCATTTCGGGCGCCGTCACCATTCTGGTGATGCTGCTGGCTGGTATGGCCGCCTTTGCCATGACCCGTTACCGTTTCCACGGCCGCAAGGCGCTGGACGCCCTGATTATCGCCAGTCTGATGTTTCCGGTTTTTTCCACTATTCTCCCGGTTTTTCAGATGATGTCGGCCCTAGGAGTGGTGGACAACCCCCTTGGAGTGATCCTGCCGCAGACGGCGGGAAATCTGGCCTTTGCCATCGTGATCCTGATGGGATATATCCGCGGTCTGCCGGTGGATCTGGAGGAATCGGCCTTTCTGGAGGGCTGCAACGTTTTCCAGGTTTTCTACAAAATCATTCTGCCAATCTGCCGTCCTGCCTTCGCCACAGTGGCTATTTTTGCCTTCCTCTGGTCCTATAACGATCTGTTTACCCAGCTGTTTTTCCTGCGCAGTCCCCGAACCTGGGCGATCACTCGTTTTCTCAATGAGGTCAGCTCCCAGTTCGGCACCGATTACGGGATGATGTGCGCGGTGGTGACGCTGATTGTGATTCCGGTTCTGCTGGTGTATATCCTGCTGCAAAAGAATATCATTCGGGGACTGACAGCGGGCGCGATCAAGGGATAGCTCAGATCATACCATCGGAGCAGAAGATGCTGCCTGGCGCACCGGACAGGAGGTGCAGAATATTCAGCCGGAGGGGTTGTCCTCCGGCTGTTTGTTTTGGCGGCAGACAGAACCAGCAGCGCTTTCTGTTACGCCTTTCTGAGCAGGGGACTCCTGCGCAGTGGTCCGGTATTCGCGGGGGGTACAGCCCGTCAGTTGCTTAAAACGCTTGGAAAAATAGCTGGGAGTGGCAAACCCACATTGCATGGCGATATTGGTAACTGGCTCGTTTGTGGAGGCGAGACGCTCCGCCGCCGCCAGAACCCGGCATCTGTTCAGATATTCCATCGGTCCGCAGCGGAGATATTGCCGGAACAGGCGGTGACATTCCCGTTCTCCGACGCTGGCAGAGCGGGCTATCTTCCCGACGCTGACCTCTTCACCCAGATGAAGGTCCAGCCAGCGCAGCATTTGCTTTACCCGGTCCTCCCGGATCATGGCAGGCCTTTTGACGGACGTGCCCTGGCCTTTTCCGCCGATAAACAGGAGGATTTGGGAAAGCGCCGCCCGCACAGAGAGCTCATAGCCCGGTTCCTCCTCCCGGCAGGCTTGAAAGGCCTGCTCAAAGGGGATAAAATATGGGTCGTTGTCCTTCTGCCGGGAAAAAACCAGACACTCTGGCCCCTCCGCCAGAAGCGGTCGAACATAACGGACGTCAAACACGCTGCCAGGCATACCGCCCACAATGCCCGCGTCGAAAACAAAGGAGCGGAAAGGGCAATGACCGCCGCCTGCCGCGGTAAAGGAATGAAGCACGCCTGTATTAATAAAACAGCCGCCGCCGGTCTCTATCCGAAAGACTTTGCCGCCGATTTCTGCCTGAGCTGTTCCCCCCAGCAGGATAAACAGCTCCAGCTCCCGATGCCAGTGGGGAGGGATGCTGCCCGCTACATAACGGCGAATATCCCCCTCGTTGGCCGCCAGATCAAACAGCTCCAGTCCCTCATCCGGCTGCTCACAGTCGCAGGGGTCAGTAGGAAGAAACGCTTTGCTCCGGATCATCTTCTATTCGCTCCCCCTTTGTCGGTTTTGTTATAGTATAAGTCGTTTGAGGGAAAGCGGCAAGTCCCGTTTTGAGATATATTATTGGCGAATCAGTATCGCCGCTCCGCCTGTACAGGCATAAAATGGCTATTCTGTCTGTCGGGGGGAAGGGGACGGCATGCAATGGTGCGAAAAGAAACCTGCACCGCGCAGGCAGTATTATTCAAAAGAAAGGGATGGCTATGAGGCAGACGATTCTCCGCCGGGGCTGCTATGCCGGCTATGTGCTCCTTTACTTTTTCTTTTTCTTTACTATGGCGGCTTTCAACTCGGTGCTGTCTGTTTATTTGACCGGCGCCGGAAAAACCGCTGCTGAGATGTCCTTTATTGTGTCGGCGGCCAGCCTGTTTTCTCTGGCGGTGGTTCCTGCGGCGGGTTTCCTCTGTGACAGGACAGTCCGGCCACGGCTGGTCAGCGGCCTGCTGCTGGCGGCCGCTGGAGTGATGGCTGTGGTCTTTTCTCAGACGGGGCAGGTGTGGGCCCTGTTTTTACTCAATGGTCTCATCATGTCCTGCCTCAATGCGGTTATGCCGGTCTGTGAGCGGCTGGCGGGGGCCTGCCGCTATCGTTATGGTACACTGAGGGTCTGGGGGACCTTTGGTTATGCCGCCGGCGCACAGGCGGCCGGGGTCGCCATACAGAGCTTTCCGCCGGCCGCCCTTTTTGTATGGGTCTTTTTTTCTGCGCTGTTGGCGGCGGCAGGCTTTGCGGTGGCAGAAAATCCCGGGGACGCCAGCCTGCCGCCGGACAGGAAGAGGGAGCCCATCCGGCTGTCCGCCTTTCTGCGTAATCCGTCCTTCCTCCTGTTTGCCCTGATTACCCTGCTGTTTTGTTCATGTGCCGGGACGAACGTCGTTTATTGTCCGCTTCTGCTCTCCGAACTGGGACTCTCCACAGGAGCAGTGGGGACCGTGCTGTCGGTCAGCACTCTGATGGAGATTCCTCTGATTTTGTTTTCTCATAAATTTATGGACCGTTTTTCCGGAAAGGCGCTGATTATCGGTAACTGTCTGCTGGCGCTGACCCAGTATACCACTTATGGACTCTCCCAAAATCTGATTGTTTCCGCCGCCACGCTGCTTCTGCTGAAGGCGGTAACGTCCACCCTGTTCGTCATGCTGATGCTGAAAATGGTGCGGAATCTGGCGCCGCCGGAACTGACAACCACCGGTCTTTCCCTTATCAACTCCATCAGCAGTCTTGGCGCTATCGCCCTGCAGAATTTGTCGGGCATTCTGGTGGACCGCCACGGCGTCCGTTTCCTCTATCTGGTCATGTCCGGGATCATTCTTTTCACCCTTTTGACGGCAGCCCCCCTGAAGGCGGAAAACCGCGAAAAGGTATTTGGATGATTCGGAAAATGGATCGACGGATTGATCGAGTGAAACCGCCTGACGACGGTTACCAGAGGCGCTGCTGTTGTGGAGACTCTGTCGGCGCCGTCTTTGGGTTCGCCGCCATATCCGACCTTTTATCAAAAATCGGGGATACCGGCTACCGCCGTAGGGAAGCGGGGGCCTTTATCAGCATCCAGGCCGAAACGAACGGACCTGGATGCTGTTTTTTGTCATTTTTGTGGCGGATAGAAGGGAGACCATGCAATGGCGAATTCCCCTTCAGAACAAGGATAAAAACAACCAAGTATTATCCTCTTTTTCTCTAAAAAATAACAACAAGCAACAAATGGACAGATTTCGTTAACAACTGCCTCTCACGTTATGCTGGGGCCTATGCTATACTTTCATTGTCATCAACCGTTCCGTATCCTGACAATAAGCGGCAGATACGCAGGGGAAGCCTGGTCCCCTGGATCACGGCGGGCGGAATCTCCTGGAAAACAGGCGCCGTAAGGAAAGGCGGTGGAATTCTGCAGCAGGCATCATCCCATTTTTTAAATAAGGAGGCAACCATAATGAACGAGCTGAAAAGAGCGCCAAAAGAAAAGTGGTGTTTTGGCATCGGCGCCATTGGAAAGGACGCAATCGTCAATCTGGTGGGGGCGTTTTTGATGCTGTATTTCACCGATACGCTGGGCATTGCGTCCTCCTTTGTGGGGGTCCTGTTTTTCGTCGCGAGAATGTGGGACGCCGTCAACGACCCGGTCATGGGCATGATCGTTGACAACACCCGCACCAGATACGGCAAATTCCGTATCTGGCTGGTGGTGGGTACACTGCTCAATGCCGTGGTCTTTGTCTTTCTGTTTACCACCCTGGGAATTGAGAGTACGACCGCCAAGTGTGTCTATGTGGCCGTGATGTACATACTGTACGGCATGACCTATACCATTATGGACGTTCCCTACTGGTCCTGGCTGCCCAATCTTTCCAGCAATCCCCGTGAGCGGGAGAAAATTTCTGTTATTCCACGGATATTTGCCAGTCTGGGCGGCTTTATCATCTGCACATTTGGCCTGTATGCCATTGATTTCTGCAACCGTCTCGCAGGGGATAACCGCGTCCTGCAAAGTCAGGATAACGGTTCTGTGCTGAATATCAGCGAGACCGGCTTTACCTGGGTGGCACTGGGGATCGCGGTGCTGTTTATCGTCACGATTGCTATCACGGTCTTCAATGTGCGGGAGAACCCAACCACCACGGCCAAAAGTCAGAAAACCAATTTGAGAGAGGCCTTTGGGATTATCATCCGCAATGACCAGCTGGTGGCCTTTATTGGCCTGCTGCTTACCTTTAACCTGAGCACCCAGGTTTTGAAGGCCTTTGCCGTGTATTATTTCAAAGAGGTCTGCGGCAGCGCTATGCTGTATTCGGTCTTCGGGTTTACCATTCTGGCGGAAATGGCTGGATTGTTCCTGTTCCCGCTGATCGCAAAGCGTATCAGCCGTGAAAAGGTGTATGCGCTGGCCTGCGGACTTCCTGTCGCAGGACTGCTCCTGCTGCTGGTACTGGGGTATGTGGCCCCCGCCAGCGCCGCGGGCGTGATTATCTCCTGCTGTCTGTTGTTTTTCGGGTCCGGCCTGTCTCTGGGTACCACAACCTGCTGTATTGCCGATGTGATTGACTACGGCGAAGTCAAATTTGGCAAGCGCAACGAGAGCGTGACCTGTTCTGCACAGACCTTCCTGATGAAAATGGCAACTGCTCTGGCGGCCCTGTTCACCGGTATTGGCTTGGATCTGGTGGGCTATGATCCCAGGCTGGCGGGGCATCAGTCGGAGGGCACCATTCTGGGAATCCGCATGTTGATGTTTGTGCTCCCCATTGTCCTTGCTGTGCTCAGCTTCCTGATTTTCAAATTTGCTTATAAGCTCAAGGGCGAGCGGCTGGAACGGCTGACGAAGGAAATCGGAGAACTCCACGCAGAATAACCGTCAACAAGCGGCGCGGCTTTTCCGCCGCGCTGCTCTCCTGACAGGGAGGAGAAACCATGATTACGATAAATGAAAAGGAACGGACATTTCACCTGCACAACGATCGTGTCAGCTATCTGCTGTATGTGATGGACAGCGGCCAGCTGGGCCATCTGTACTTCGGAAAGCCGCTGCAGCCGGAGGGAAGCTATCTCCACATGGTAGAGAAAAGCCATCGTCCCATGACCACCTATATCACGGAGGGCGATCTGTATACCTCCTATGAGCATCTTCGTCAGGAATATCCCTGTTATGGTACATCGGACTACCGCTATCCCGCTCTGGAAGTGCGGGGGAATGACGGCAGCACCCTCTGCAAGCTGGAGTACCAGCGCTATGAGCTTCTGCAGGGGAAAAAAACGTTGGAGGGGCTGCCTGCCACCTATGTGGAGGACGACAGCGAGGCGGAGACCCTGGAGATTTATCTGCGGGACCCTTTGCGGAAGCTGACGGTGGTGATGTCCTACACCATCTTTCGGGATTGCAGCGCCATTGCCCGCAGCGTGCGCTTCGCCAATGAGGGAGAGGAGTCCCTGTTTCTCAACCGCGCCATGAGCCTGAGCGTGGATTTCCCTGATGCAGATTATGAGAGCGTCCAGTTGTCCGGCGCCTGGGCGCGGGAACGCTCGGTAAAAGTTCGTACCCTGGAGCTGGGTCTCACCGCCGTGTCCAGCATGCGGGGGCATTCCTCCCATCAGCATAACCCCTTTCTGGCGCTGAAACGAAAGCATACCACCGAACACAGCGGTGATGCCTACGGCTTCAGTCTGGTCTACAGCGGTAATTTTCTGGCTCAGGCGGAGGTGGATAATTATCAGGTGCTGCGAGTCATGCTGGGGATTAACCCATTCGGCTTTTGCTGGAAGCTGGAGCCCGGCAGCACCTTCACCACTCCTGAAGCGGTTATGGTTTATTCCGACGAGGGACTCAACGGCATGAGCCGGCAGTTCCACACCCTTTACCGAAGCCGCCTGGCCCGCGGCTATTGGCGGGAGCGGGAACGTCCAGTGCTCATCAATAATTGGGAGGCCACCGAATTTGACTATGTGGAGGAGGATTTGATCCGCTTTGCCCAAAAGGCCCGGGAGTGCGGTATCGAGCTCTTTGTGCTGGACGACGGCTGGTTCGGGTCCCGGAACAACGACCGAAGCGGTTTAGGCGACTGGAAGGCGAACCCCGCCAAGCTTCCCAACGGCATAGAGGGGCTGTCGCGGCGGATCGAAGAGCTGGGCATGAAATTCGGTCTGTGGTTTGAGCCGGAAATGGTCAACCGGGACAGCGATCTGTTTCGTGCCCACCCGGATTATATTCTTCAGACGCCGGGTCGCAGCGTTTCCCATGGACGAAACCAGTTTGTACTGGACTTTTCCCGGCCTGAGGTGGTGGACGAAATCTACCGGCAGCTGCATACCCTGCTGACCCATGCACGCATCAGCTATATCAAGTGGGATATGAATCGCTCCATCAGTGAATGTTATTCGACTGTCTGGCCGACTGATCAGCAGGGGGAGATATTTCACCGGCATATATTAGGAGTCTATGATCTTCATGAACGGCTGCTTCAGGCTTTTCCGACGCTGCTGATCGAATCCTGCTCCAGCGGCGGCGGGAGGTTTGATCCCGGTATGCTCTACTATGCGCCGCAGGGATGGCTCTCCGACAATTCCGATGCGGCCGAACGGCTGAAAATCCAATACGGCACCAGCCTCGTCTATCCAGTCAGCAGCATGGGTGCCCACGTTTCCGCCTGTCCCAACAGTCAGGTGGGCCGCCATACTCCGCTGGAGACCCGCGGCAATGTGGCGATGACCGGCGCCTTTGGCTACGAGCTGGATTTGAACCGGCTGAGCCCGGAGGAGATCGAGACGGTAAAGCAGCAGGTGGCATTCTACAAGCAAAACCGCCAGCTGCTGGCACGAGGGGACTTTTATCGGCTTCTCAGCCCCTTTGAGGGGAATTTTGCCGCCTGGGAAACAGCGGAGCCAGACGGCAGCCGCGCCCTGGTCACGGTGACTCGCCTGCTCAGTGAGGTAAACGGTCCCTATCGGAGACTGCCTCTTCGAGGGCTGATACCGGACAGACGGTACCACATCCGAAGCCGGTACCTGTCCTATGACGCCTATGGAGATGAGCTGATGCAGTTTGGTCTGATGCTGGAGGATCAGTCATCAGGCCAGATGATCGACGGCAGCGGAGACACTTGCCAGGACTTTCGTTCTCTGATATATGAGGTTGTGGGGCGGTAATGGGGGACGTGAAGGCCATGGGACAGTCGCTTGACGGCCGGCCTTACAGGGGCCCTGTCTCTGTCAGCTGAAACAGGGCGTCCCGGTTGGTTTCCGTCTTGGACTGCTCCTGGATACGATAGCGGCTGGGGGAGAGGCCGGTGTGCTGTTTGAAGATTTTGTGGAAGGATTCCGGTTCCTGATAGCCGCAGGAGAGGGCGACGGCAGAGATGGGCAACTGGGTCAGAGAGAGTAGATGAGCGGCGCGGGTCATGCGGAAGGTCTGAAGATATTTGGTGGGAGAAAGCCCTGTATATTTCTTGAACAGGATGCTGAGATAGCTGCGGTTGATTCCCGCATGTCGGGCGATATCCTCCACTCGCAGAGGCTCTCGATAGCAGTTTTGGATATAGCGGACGGCCTGTTCCACATAAATATTTTCGGTATGCTCCGCCACGCCGGTATGGTCGGTTTGCGCCAGTGCGGAAAAGAACAGGAGGAGCATGGCCTCCCGGCGGTAGATGTCGCTGGAGGTGGCGTCATTGTGTTGGAGCATGTCCAGAACGTACTGCTCCAGATGCTGATCCGGACTGCAGGTAAAAATGGGGGAATCCTGGCGCAAGCCGATGGAATTCAGAATATCCTTTGCCCGGTGGCCGGAAAAGCCCAGCCAGACATAGGTCCAGGGGCATTGGGAATCCGCGGTGTACACGGTCATATAATCGGGCTCAATCAGAAACCCCTGCCCCCGCTTCAGCTGATAGGTACGCCCGTCTACCGAAAAAGAGCCCTCGCCGTTCAGGATATAGTGGATGAGATAAAAATTTCGCACAGCGGGGCCGAATTGGTGCCCGGGCTTGGTGACGGAGTGTCCAAATGTGTTGATATGAAGTTCTTCCGCGCCGGCCTCAGGGAATTCAATAAAGATCGAATTTTCCATATGCACCTATCTTTCCGGAATTGAGCGACTCCTGCAAAAATCATGCAGTACCACCGATTGACAGGGGATCACCTGGTTTTGGGGCAGAAAAAGAGGAGGCGGAGAGCATGGTCCTCGTTTCCGAACGGGCTGTCGGCGCCCTCTTTAGGACCCCGCCGGCGGGCGTGTCTGCCCTTTTCAGATAGTACAGACGGGAGAGACAAATGATGAGACTGACAAAGGGCAGACTGCTTCGCATGCTGGCGGTGGTTATCGGCATTTTGATGGTGGGTATAGCCGTGGGGCTGTTTAAGCTGGCGGAGATGGGCGCCGACCCGTTTACGGCGATGAATACCGGCATCAGCGGGCTGATGGGAATACCGTTCGGTACGCTTCAGCTCATCGTGAACGCGGTGATATTGATGCTGGTTTTTCTGTTTAAACGGAAGTTTATCGGTTTTGGGACCATTTTCAATATGGTTTTTGTGGGTTATACGGCGGATTTTACCATGTGGCTGACTGTTCAGTTCGGGGTCAGCTTTTCTGGAATACCGGTGCGTATTCTGACCCTGGCGGCGGCGGCGCTGCTGATCTGTCTGGGGGATGCTTTGTATCTGTCCGCGGATATGGGCATGTCCCCGTATGATGCGGCGGGATATGTGGCGGAGGCGCTGACAAAGGGGAGAGTGCCATTCCGTTTTGCCAGAATTCTTTTAGATATTCTGTGTGTAGGTATCGCGTTTCTCACTGGTATACAGAGGGGGATCCAGTGGAAAATTATCGGGATTGGAACCATCTTGCTAACCTTTTGTACCGGCCCGCTGATCCAGTTTTTTCGGGTGCGTTGGAGCGATCCCCTGCTGGAAAAATCCGTCAGAGAGAAATAGCAAAGAAAATATAAAAAGAGAGTGAACTTGTCGACTTGGGCAGAATAAGGTGGTAGCAGGCGATTCGGAATTCGGAAAGGGGGGCAAACGGTGTGCCATACAATGATTGCCGCCCTCAGAAGAATGCCGAGGGTACTCCGCCCGACAGGGGATTCTTCGGCAGGAAATCTTTGATTTCCTGCAATGTACCTGAAGATAAGCACTTCCCCCAGAAGAATACCCGTTGCGGCTCCGC
>JAAWCO010000049.1 GCA_022793315.1 Clostridiales bacterium
CCGGCCGCCTCGCCGCCGATGGAGGACCAGCTCACCCCGATGATGCCGGAGCGGGACAGCGCTTCCGTCTGCTCCAGATGGTTCATTTTCCCCACCAGACGGGGATAAATGTCGCTGATGGCCAGCACGCCGTCCACCTGGGATTTTTCCACGCCGATGGGCACCCGCACATCGGTCACCTTCGCCGCACAGGGGGACAGAAAAAAGAGGCCGATCTGTTCGGGGGCCAGGCCGGTCTTTTCCACCGCCTCCTTCCGCGCCAGCATGGCGGCCACCTCCATCGGCGCCTTGAGGGGAAGCACATGCTCACACAGGTCGGGGAACCGCACCCGGATCAGCCGCACCACAGCGGGACAGGCGGAGCTGATCACCGGCTTGACCAGCCGGCCGTCGTTCAAAAGCTGCCGGGTGGCGTCGGAGATGATCTCCGCTCCGCGGGACACCTCATACACATCGTCGAAGCCCATCGCCTTCAGCCCGCTCAGCACAATGTCGATGTCGTCCAGGTGATTGAACTGCCCGTACAGCGCGGGGGCAGGCAGCGCCACCTTATAAGTAAAATCCTCCATCATGGAGAGCGGATCATGTCCCGCCCGTTTGGCGTGATGGGGGCACACTCTTACGCATTCGCCGCAGTCGATGCACCGCTCGGAGATAATCTGCGCCTTGCCTGCCCGCACCCGGATGGCCTGTGTCGGGCAGCGTTTGATGCAGTTTGTGCAGCCGACGCACAGCTCCTTATCCAACGTAACCGAATGGAAAAAACGGTCCACAGAGCCGCACCTCCTCCGCGCTATTTCACCAGCACCGTCATGGTCATGACCGTACCCCGGCCGGGCTCGGTCTCGATTCTCATCTCATCGGTATATTTCTTGATATTGGGCAGCCCCATCCCCGCGCCAAAGCCAAGGGTACGCACATTGTCAGGGGCGGTGGACCACCCCTCCTGCATCGCCTGTTCCACATCGGGAATACCCGGCCCATGGTCGGTCAGCACCGCCGTCACCCGGTCGGGCAGGATATCGACCTCCGCCTCGCCGCCGCCGGCATGGATCACCATGTTAATCTCCCCCTCATACATGGCAATGGCCATCCGCCGTACCACATCGGGATGAAAGCCCAGCTGCTTCAGTTTCTTTTTCACCGCGCCGGAGGCCTCTCCCGCGCGGGTGAAATCGTCGCCCGGAACCTCATAATGAAGCCGCAGATTCACAGGGGATCGCCGCCTTTCCCCGCCGCGCGCCTTTCCGGCCGCGGCGGTCTGTCGTTTTTCAGGCCTCGTTTCCGCCCCGCAGGCCGCTGTCATACAGCAGGCCGCAGGCCGTGAACATACGCAGCGGGGTTTTCATCAGCACGATATCCCGCTCCTGAGCCAGCTCTACAATCTCCGCTCCCGGCTCCTTGCCCCGGACAAACACGATGCAAACCATATCCATCATCTCAGCCGTACGCACCACCTGCGGGTTCACCAGGCCGGTCAGCAAAACCGACTGATCCTTGACGAATGCCAGAACATCGCTCATCATATCGCTGCCGCAAGCATTGTGCACCTCGGTCTCCACGTGGTCGGAACCACAGATAATCTCCGCCTCCAGAATTCGGCGTACATCAGCGATTGTCATGGCTCTTCATCCTTTCTGGTTTTTTCAACAGTTTTTATAAAATTGTGACCATGTAATTATACTCTTTTTCCGTCCCATGCGCAAGTAGTATTCCGCCTCTCTGAAATGGAAGCATACAGGAGCGGCTGGAAGACGGCATCACAGCCTTATTTTCTTTCTCACCATCCCCTTGAAAAAAACAGAAATTGTGTGTTATACTACCAATAAATAATATCCACAGCTGGCGAAAAATTGGTGGAAGCAGGCAGTCGTATGCTGTCTGGCCATAACAAAAGGAGGCAGTTTGGGTGAAATATCGTAGGGCGTTAGCACTGGGGGCGTCCTGTCTGCTCGTCCTTTTCTCCGGATGCGGGGGACGCCGTTCTGCCGCTCCCGGAACAGACGCCGGTCCCGCTCCGATTCCCTCTGAACCGATGGAACAGGCAGAGAACGTTTATTTTGACGCAGCCGTCATTGAAACGTATGAGGGAGCTGTCCTGGCGGAGTGCCTGTCCAGCGGAACGGGAGGGATTACTTCCGGCGAGCAGGTGGTCATCCCGCTGACGGCGGGAATGCCGGCGCTGAAAAACGGCGACAGTATACGCGTCGTCCACAACGGCATGGTCAGAGAAACCGCCCCGCTCCAGCTGGGAGAGGTCTATGGGATATGCCATCTGGGGGAACATCCGGGTGAAGGAACCTTTCCTCATCACCATTCGCCCGGCAGGGGCCATGGGCCCGGTCACGGCGGAGCGGCTTACTGCGGCAACACCGTTACCACTGTCTCCTTTCATCCCATGGGCAGCAGGGAGGACGAACGGTGGACAGCATCCTTCTGGGGCGCCGATTCGGCGGCGCTGACCGACCTTCTGCGCCGTCTGGATTACAGCGGCGGCCTTTGCCGGTGCCTGCCGGAATATACGGTGGATACGGAATTCGGCTCAGGCTATGGGATCAGCCTGGCGGAGGGCTATGTCCGTTATGGGGATGGGCAGTCAGATCTGACAGCCGGCCAGCTCGAAAAAGTTCAGGCGATTTTAGAACGGGCCGCCTTGCTGGCGTGATGGCCTCCCACGGTGAAAAGGGCCGGGCTGCCGGCGGATAAACCCGCGGTTGAAAATGGAATAAAAATAACGTATAATGACACATACTGATAAAAACGCGCCGGAGCCGTCCGCGGAGCGGACGGAAATGCGGCGGACAGGAGGAAGCGTATGAATTTTGTCGCTTTTCTGCCGGCGGCGGGGCTGTTCCCCGCCACAGGGGAATCCGTCAATCCCTGGCCCTATATTCTGATGGGGGTTGGCGTTGTGCTGCTGATCGCCCTGATCGTCCTTCAGGTGGTCAGCAGCAAGCAGAAAAAGGAGGGGGAGGCCCCTCGGGAGAAAACGGCGTCCGCGCCGCCGGTCCCGGCAGAACCGGCTCCCGCTGAAAAAGAGAGGCCGGATGAGCAGGACAGCGCCGTACCGCCTTCCGACCCGCCGCAGGACTGATCCGGCGGAAGTATGGGGCCGGCGGGAAGGTCCGCCCTCCTGTGTTTCCGGCGGTGCGGACACCAAAGCAGCGGAGGAGCGCCGTTGAGGCTGGCGCTTTTCAGCAGCGCCGGCTCTCCTTCTGATTGTCTGAATACCGCCCGCAGCGGCAGAAAACGGCCGTCGGATTGATCCGGCGGCCGTTTTTCCGCTTGCAGAGGATGCCCATTCCAGCCGGCGGGGAACAGTCGTCTGGAAGACCTCTCTCCCCTGCATCCGTTAAATGGCGCGGTACAGGACAAAGGCCGCCGCGGCCAGAGAGACAATCCCCAGGACGGCCATCGCCCCCAGCGAATCGCCGCCCGCCGACGCAGACGCCTGCCCGGCGGACAGCTCCCGGACAGAAGAAAGACGGATCTCCTCCGGAGCGGAGACAGTCTCCAGCGGTATGCGGTCTTCAACGGTGAAGTCCACCCCATCAGTATAGGTATACACCATGACGGGGATTCCCTCCCAGTCCCGCTGCATGGCCCAATAGCCGTTTTCCTCCGCCGAAGCGGTCAGTGCCGCGCCGCAGAGGAAGGTCAGTGTGAAGGCGGACAGGAGCACTTTTTTCATCCATTTTTTCATAACGGCCGCACCTTTCTTTTTCAAATTCCGGCGTTTCTGCTTACTGCTTTTATTGTACAGGAGCCCCGGACAAAATGTCACCTGATTTCATGACAAAAGGGTTACACCTTTGCAATCATCTCGACAAAGCCGTTACATTTCTGTTACATTGGACGAAAACCAAAGGCTTCAGCCGCCCGCTTCTTTCGGTATTTACAAAATGGATACAAAATCCCGGTTGCCACATGCCAGAATATACGATATAATGCCAAATGAAACCGTATACCCGTTTTTTCAGAGGCGGGGCTGACGACAGGGGGAAACCGGGTGAAAGAAGCGTATCTGGACAACAGCGCCACCACAGCGGTTTGTCCCGAAGCTGCCGAGCGGGCAGCAAAGCTGATGCTGTGCTGCTATGGAAACCCTTCCTCCCTTCACCGGCTGGGCGCGGCAGCCCAGCGGGAGCTGGACACCGCCCGCGCCGAGGTAGCGCGCCTGATCGGGGTCAGGCCGGAAACGCTGATCTTTACTTCCGGCGGGACCGAAGCCAATAATCTGGCCCTCTTCGGCGCAGCAGCAGCCCGGCGGCGGGCGGGGAAACGGATCGTGACCACCGCGGTGGAGCATGCCTCGGTTGCCGCCGCCTGTGAGGAGCTGGAGCGGCAGGGCTATGAGGTGGTGCGGCTGAAACCGGACGCTGACGGACGGATAGAGGCGGAGCAGCTGGAGCAGGCCTGTACAGCAGATACCATTCTTTGCAGCGTGATGATGGTCAACAACGAAACCGGCGCGATTTTTCCTGTCCGGGAGCTGGCCGCTGCCGCGCGCCGAAGAGCGCCGGAGGTTCTGTTTCACTGCGATGCGGTGCAGGCGGCCGGCAAGCTGGCACTCCATGCCGGCCGGCTGGACGTGGACCTGATGACCCTGAGCGGCCATAAGCTGCACGCGCCCAAGGGCGTCGGCGCCCTGTATATCCGAAAAGGCGCCCGCCTCCTGCCCCGCACCTTCGGCGGCGGACAGGAGAGGGGACTGCGGCCGGGCACCGAACCGGTTCCCCTGATCGCCGCCTTTGGCGCGGCTGCCGCCGCGCTGCCGCCGCCTCAGGAGCAGGCCCGGCATTATGAAACGCTGCGCCGTTATCTGCTGGAGGGGCTGAAGGACCGGAACGATGTGGTCTGGCATCTGCCGGCAAACGCCGCGCCCTATATCGTCAATTTATCGGTGCCAGGCATCCGCAGCGAAACCATGCTGCATTTTCTGGCGGAGCGGGGAGTCTATATTTCCAGCGGCTCCGCCTGTTCAAAAGGGAAAAGAAGCCCTGTCCTGACCGCGATGGGACTGCCGCCGGCGGAGATTGACTCCGCCCTGCGGATCAGCTTCTCCCGATACAATACCAAAGAGGATATCGACCGCCTGATCCGGGGAATCACCGCTGGCGCAGAAGCGCTGGTACGGGCCTGATTTCTTCGGTAGAGCGCTGACAGGAAGGCAAGGTTTCAGCTATGTCGCAATGGGATAAAGATAAGGAAAATACCGAACGCCTGCCGGAGCAGGAACCGCGGGGACATCGGGAGCCGCCTCCCGCCCTGTCGTTTGAGATGCCGGAAAATATTCGCAAGCTGACGGAGGATACCTCCTGGGCAGGGGAGCCTTCGGGCGGCGGAGCCACGCCTGCAGAGCCTGCTCCGACGGCGGAATCGCCTGTCGTGGAGGAACCGGCGGTCCTGATGAAGGAGCCGGAGGCAGTACAGGTGGAGGCCTTTGAGAGCCCCGCTGAGGACGAGGCGGCGGATGCGGCCGGAGAAGCGGCGGCACCCCGTCTGGTCGACCGCCTGATGAGACTCATCGGCAGTGTCGTTCCCAGGCGGGGAGATCCTCCTCTGGAAATGGTGCGCAAGGTGGTTTTCTTTGTAGCGCTGCTGACCCTGATCGGCTCCGCCGCTTACATTGTCAACGATATGGTGATTATCCCTTATCAAAACCAGCTGGAATATATTGGGCTGGATCAGAAATACAATCCCGACGCTCCGACGCCGCTGCCCGATGGCTATGAGAATTATGTCTTTCCTGACGGCATGTCTGACGCCTTTAAGTCCCTGTATATCGAAAACAATGAGATTCGCGGCTGGCTGCGCTACACCTCCGGGACCGGCAGCTGGCTCAATATCAGCTATCCCGTCATGTATTCCGGGGATAATGAAAAATATCTGACCCGGGATTTTTATAATACGAAAAACAAGAACGGCGCGCTGTTTTTCGACGAGCACAACCGTCTGGAAACGCCCGACGACACCAACAAAGCGCTGATTGTCTATGGCCATAACATGGCCAGCGGCCAGATGTTCGCCCCGCTGAACGAATTTATCAGCAATATCGAAAAGGTGAAAAGCGCGCCGGTGATCCAGCTGGATACCTTTTACCGGCGGGAGGAGTATCAGGTGTTTGCCATTATGGTGATCAACAACCAGGACTCCGACGGTCCCCGTTTTGATTATATCCGTACCAGCTTTGACGGCGACCAGGATTTTATGAATCATATTGCCAACATGCGCGCCCGTTCCCTGTACGATTTCCCGGTAGAGGTCGGGCCGGAGGACGACCTGCTGGTCCTCTCCACCTGCACTGCCCTCAGCAGCGCAAAATTCAACGATGGCCGGCTGGCAGTGGTGGCCCGGCGTGTCCGTGAGGGAGAAACCCGGTCGATGGATGTCAGCTCCATTGTCCGGAACGCGGATGTTATCATGCCGCTGGCCTGGTATCTCAATCAGGATATGGAGCCTCATCCCTTCTATACCAACCCGGATTATGTGATCCCCAACCTCTGGTCGCCGCCCGATACCACCGACGCCCCTGCCGACCCGACCACGACGACCGCTGCGACCACCGCACCAACGACAGCAGCGACGACGACACGACCCACACAGCGGCCCACCGATCCGCCGCCCACCAACTCGCGGCCGACCGACCCGACTTCCACCAATCCGCCGTCGACAGATCCCACTGCACCCACCACAACCACCGCACCGACGACAACGACAACGCGGCCCACACAGCGGCCCACCGATCCGCCGCCCACCAGCTCGCGGCCGACCGACCCGACTTCCACCAATCCGCCGCCGACAGATCCCACCGCACCCCCGCCGACCGACCCGCCCCCCACCGATCCGCCCGCTCCCGATCCATCCGGTGAGCCGGTGGATGACGACGGGCCGTCCCCGGCGCCATAAGCCTTCCCCCTGCTTGCCCGGGGGAAGTCCCCCTTTGCAGAAGAAAAGAAGAGTAACAGGCGAGGAAGATACATAATGGAAACACAGGAGATTCTCCTGATCAAAAATGGAGAACTGGCTCTGAAAGGGCTCAATCGGGGTACTTTTGAGGATATCCTGATGAAAAATATCCGGCGGAGGCTTCGCGGAGCAGGAGAGTTTTCTCTGCGCAAAGCGCAATCCACCCTCTATATTGAGCCGAAAGACGATGCCGCTGATCTGGAGGAAGCCTGTGAGCGGATATCCCGCGTGTTCGGCATCTCCGCCTTCAGCCGCGCGCTGCGGGTCGAGAAGGAGATGGCTGCCATTCTGGCATCGGCCGGCGATTATCTGCGGGAGCAGCTGGAGGGCGCGCATACCTTTAAGGTGGACGCGCGCCGCAGCGACAAAGCCTTTCCGCTCACCTCCCCTCAGATTTGTGCGGCGGTGGGCGAACGGCTGCTGAACCAGTTTCCCCATCTGCGGGTCGATGTGCATCGCCCCGAACGGCTGGTGATGGTGGAAATACGGGACTTCGGCGCGTATATCCACGCGGCACAGCTGCCCGGCGCGGGCGGTATGCCGGTAGGCACCGGCGGTCGGGCGGCGCTGCTGATTTCCGGGGGGATTGATTCCCCTGTAGCCGGCTATATGATGGCCAAACGCGGGATCGAATTGACAGCGGTTCATTTTGCCTCTCCCCCCTATACGAGTGAGCGGGCGGAGGAAAAGGTGGTCTCCCTTTTGAGAGAGGTGGCCGGCTACGCGGGAAGCATTGAGATGCGGACCGTTCCCTTCACCCATATTCAGGAGGATATCCGGCGGCATTGCCCGGAGGAGCTGTTCACCATCCTGATGCGCCGCTATATGATGCGAATTGCCAGCCAGGTGGCGCGGCAGGAAAACTGTGCCGCCCTGATCACAGGGGAAAGCGTCGGTCAGGTAGCCAGCCAGACCCTGCCCGCCCTTGCCTGTACGGAGGACGCCGCCTCCCTGCCGGTTCTGCGCCCTCTGATCGGAATGGATAAGGAGGAGATCATCGTGATCTCCCGCCGTATCGGCACCTTTGACATCTCTATCCAGCCGTATGAAGACTGCTGTACGGTTTTCACTCCCCGGCATCCGCGCACCCGTCCCCGCATGGAACAGGTGGTCGAGGCGGAGCAGGCGCTGGATGGAGACGCCCTGATCGCAGAAGCGATGAGCGGTATCCGCCGCCGTACCGTCGGATAAGGCTGCGGGGCAGGAAGAAAACCGGCGACAGCCGGAGGAAGGGCATCCTATGAACGCGGAGATTATCACGGTGGGAACCGAGCTGCTGCTGGGCGATATCACCGATACCAACAGCCAGTTTTTATCCCGTGAGCTGGCCGAATACGGCATCCATATGTTATATAAATCGACGGTTGGGGACAATCCCGAACGTCTGGGCAAGGTGCTCTCTCTTGCCATGAGCCGCAGCGATTTAATCGTGATTGC
>JAAWCO010000050.1 GCA_022793315.1 Clostridiales bacterium
ACCTCAATCAGGGCGTCGCGGCGGGACAGGTTCAAACGGCCCTGTTCGTCGATTTCCGTGACCTTGACCATCACCTCATCACCGACGCTTACCACATCCTCCACACGTTCCACGCGCTTAACGTCCAGGCGGCTGATATGGACCAGGCCCTCCTTGCCAGGCGCAATCTCCACAAACGCGCCGAAGGTCATCAGACGAGTGACACGCCCCTTATAAATAGCGCCGATCTCCGGGTCCTTGGCGATAGTCTCCACCACCGAAAGCGCACGTCTGGCGTCGTCGGTATTCAGCGCGGAGATAAAGACGCTGCCATCCTCTTCAATATCAATTTTGCAGTTGCATTCGGCCTGAATTTTCTGAATGACCGAACCTCCCTTGCCGATCACTTCACGGATCTTATCCACGTCAATCTTCGTGGACAGCATCTTGGGCGCATAGGGTGACAGCTCCTCGCGCGGGGCGGAAATCGCCTTGAGCATAATCTCATCCAGAATATACAGACGGGCCTTGCCGGTTTTCTCCAGCGCCTCCCGGATAATTGCGGGGGTCAGGCCATGGATCTTCAAATCCATCTGGATAGCGGTGATACCCTTGTGGGTACCGCCCACCTTGAAATCCATATCGCCGAAGAAATCCTCCAGCCCCTGAATGTCCACCATGGTCATAAAGCGGTCTCCCTCTGTCACCAAGCCGCAGGAAATACCTGCCACCGGCGCCTTGAGCGGCACGCCCGCATCCATCAGCGCCAGCGTGGAGCCGCAGATCGACGCCTGTGAGGTGGAACCATTGGAGGAAACCACCTCCGACACCAGACGCAGGGTATAGGGGAACTCCTCCACCGAAGGGATGACCGGCAGCAGGGCTCTCTCTGCCAGAGCGCCATGCCCGATTTCCCGCCGGCCCGGCCCACGGGAGGGCTTGGTCTCTCCCACCGAATAGGAGGGAAAATTATAATGATGCATATACCGCTTGTGATCCTCACTGTCGATACCGTCCAGCAGCTGGGCGTCGCCGGAGGAACCAAGGGTGACGATAGTCAGTACCTGGGTCTGACCGCGGGTAAACATCCCTGAACCATGGACGCGGGGCAGCAGCCCAACCTCCGCCGCCAGCGGACGGATTTCATCAATCCCGCGGCCGTCCACCCGCTTGCCGTCGTCCAGCAGCCAACGGCGAACCACAAATTTCTGCAGCTTATAAAGGCAATCGTCCAGCTTGGCGATTTCCTCTGGATACTGCTCGTCGAACCGGGCATGCACCTCTTCGTATACCGGCTTGAGCCGCTCGTCGCGGACCCGTTTGTCATCGGTATCCAGCGCCGCACGGATCTTTTCGACAGCAAAGGCCTTGACCGCCTCAAACATCTCCTCAGACGGATCGTTGGAAAGAAACTCCACCTTCGGCTTACCAATCTCAGCGGCGATACCGCTGATAAAGCGGACAATCTGCTGATTGGCCTCATGTCCCGCCATAATGCCGTTGAACATGGTGTCGTTGTCCACCTCATTGGCGCCGGCCTCAATCATCGCCACCAGATCGGCGGTAGAGGCCACCGTAACGTGCATGTCCGACCGCTCCTCCTGCTCAGCGGTGGGGTTAATCACATATTCGCCGTCCACCAGACCGACCACCACACTGGAGACAGGGCCGTCCCACGGAATATTGGAGATGGAGAGCGCAACTGAGGTTCCGATCATAGCCGTGATTTCCGGGGCACAGTCGGGGTCCACCGACATCACCGTACACACAATAGAAACATCGTTGCGCATATCCTTGGGGAAAAGGGGACGAATCGGACGGTCAATCACGCGGGAGGTCAGGATCGCCTTCTCGCTGGGTCGCCCCTCCCGGCGCTGAAAGGAGCCGGGAATTTTCCCCACAGCGTACAGCTTCTCCTCATAATCCACCGACAGCGGGAAAAAGTCAATGCCGTCGCGGGGCTTGGCGGACATGGTAGCGGTACAGAGCACCGCCGTATCGCCGTAGCGGACCAGACAGGAACCGTTGGCCAGCTGCGCCATTTTTCCCGTTTCCACCTTCAGCGGCCGGCCCGCCAGGGTCGTTTCAAATACCTTGAATTCTTCAAACATTTGTCTGCATCCTTTCCAGGGAGGAAATCCTCCGATTGAGTGGTGCCAGACGGAGCCGTCCCCGGACTTAGCAAGGAAACCGTTACTCAGCCAGGCCGCTGAGTCCCCGTTTCGCTGCTAAAGCCGCGCACGTCCCCGCTGTTGCGACGTTCATGCCGGGCAAAAAAGCAGCAGGAGGCAGGCGGAGTCCTCCGCCTGCCTCCCGGGCGCTTATTTACGGATACCGAGCTTTTCGATAATGGAACGGTACCGGTTGATATCCTTCTTCATCAAATAGTTGAGAAGGTTGCGACGGTGACCGACCATTTTCAGCAGGCCACGGCGGGAAAGATGGTCCTTCTTGTGCTCCTTCAGGTGCTCGGTCAGGTCGTTGATCCGGCGGGTCAGCACGGCGATCTGAACCTCAGGAGAACCGGTATCCCCCTCGTGGGTGGCATACTCCTTCATAATCGCGGTTTTTTCTTCCGGCAGCATGGGGCTTCACCTCTTTCCTTGTGTATCCGGAAACCCAGCGCGGGGAAAAGGCGTTTCCCTTTCAGGGCATACTCCACCGCCCGGGTATCGGACCGTGCGCGCGGAAATACTGTTCAGACGCGCGGCAGTATTATAGCACAGCGCTGCTGAAATGTAAAGGCCCGGAAGCGGGATTCCTTTTAAAAAAGCGCCGACGGCAAGGGCCCCGACGATTTCAGAAAAAACAGCTTGAACGAAATCCCGTCCAGTGATAGAATCAGAACCATCAGTCGTATGAAAAAATTTAAGTGTGGCGAGGGAAATCAAAGTGGAAAAACACGAAAAATCAGCGCCCCCCGTTCATGATGGTCTGTCGCCGATCCTTGTTACCGAAGCCGAGGAAAGCGCGCAGTTTCATCAGCTTTGGAATTATCTTGTGCCGCCGTCCGGACGCGCCAGGACCGCACAGGGCGAAATTATCCGCATTGCGGGCAAGGTTCAGCATGAATTCCTGGATAACGGCGGAGGGAACTGGGACGACGACTTCCGAAAAATGCTCCGCGCTTTTCCTCAATATCTTCGTCTTGGCAACGCCTTTAGCGAACAGGATATCCAGTCGGCGGAAATTTTGACTACTCTTCTGATCACCGCCGGCGATGAAGGTCGTATTGATGATTTTCTGTGTGCGGCGCTGTGTTCCTGCGCTGTTGCCTGGGTACAGCAAAATTCTGCGGTAATCGCCCCATTGGAGGCGGATTATAACCGATAAATTTGAGGCTGGAAGGGGCACAGAATTTATCGTATGAGGGGGCAAAATCATGTCATTGTTCAACCGCTTTCAGAAAAATCCCGCGTCCCATTCTCCATCCCCCCAATGGCCTCAGCCTCCTGCAGCGGATACGATGTGTCTGCTGCTCATGGACAGGGTGCTGGATACGGTAGACCCGATAACCGCCCATCTGAAATCCTCTTTTGGCCGTCAGGCGGTCAGTGAAACCGATCGCGACCATCCCCGGGTTCCCGCCTTTACCATCACGATTGACGGCCTTGAATTCTGGTGCTCTTATCTGCCCATGCCCGTCCCTGCTGACACGGCCGATATCTCCACGTCGGCGTCATACAGCTTCCTCCTTACCGATGAGGAAAAGCAGGCCTTTATCCACCACCGGTCCTTTTGGATGCTGGCTCAAAAGGGAGGCGGAACTTCCCTGGAGGCCAAACGCAGGGCGTGCTGGACCTTTTCCATACTCTGTGCCGCCTTGCTGGAGCAGGAGGAAGCGGTTGGCATCCACGTCGTCAACCGGGGCGGCCTTCTGGTAAGTAAACGCCACTATCTCCAGCAGCGGGAGCTGATGGAGGCCAAAAAACCGGCCAACGACGAGGGCTATTTCCCCGCCCCTCTGTGGGTGTGGGTCTATGGCAGCTATCAGGATAAAGCTCCCATCCTTCGGACAGTGGGACTGCAGGATTTTGGACTCCCGGAGCTGGGCTTTTATCATCCCGACAAGTTCAGCACCGGAGAGCTGCTGAACTTCCTTTACTCCATGTCCAGCCTCCAGATTACAGGCCGTGAGCTCTATCGGAATGCGTCCATAATCCCCCTGGATGAAAAAACGGAAGTCGTCTGTAAGCAGGACGGCGATGTCCTGTTCTTCATTGGAGCATAGGGATTGGGAGAAATTCTGTTAAGCATCACGTCGCTTAACCAATAAAGAATACTTCTCCATTTGCCGGGGGAACTGCCTGGCAATCGACTCCCGGCTTTAGAAAGGCTGACAGGGCCGTTTTGACAGGCGACGTTGAACAACGCCTGTCTGACAAGAGAGAATCTGGAATTCTCTTTACCTTTTGCGATATTGGCTTCGCTGGAAAATTCAGTCGGGCCTGATCTATGGACTACATCTTTCCGCTTCTCCCCCGCTCTCCAGCCAACCGTATTCTCACGGCTCTGACATTCCCCTGACAGCTGCCCTTCTGTCTATCCGGGTTTTCCGTTTGTTTACCCATGACCCGCCCTTGTAAATATACATATAGTAATTTGTCGCTCAATTATACCGGTATAGCGCGAATATTCTGCGTTTTTGCCACAAAACAATCATCAGAAGGGAATCCTGCCGCATGATGACCTTAAAGGAAGTCAAACAGATCTGTCACCAATTGTCTCTGGAAAATACCGGGGAATCAGAAGAGGCCCTGTGCGAAGAGATATCCTGCATTGTCTATTACCAGGATGTGATTGACTGCGGCGATACCGTTATGGTTCACCGGCATATCGACATTGAATATTCCTTTGGCGATTATTATGAGATAGACGAGGATACGGCTCTGTTCCAATATATTGGTACATTGTGCCCCCTGCCGCTGCTGAAAGAGGAAACAGAGATGGTGCTCTATCAAAACGCCTCTGAATCGGGGCCCCCACGCTAAACAAGATCCGGCGCCGGGCCCCTCGTTACCTTACCTCTTTTCCACTGTCCACGCTTCGGCCCCCCTTTGGCCGGATCAATGTCGGCGTCGGGTATCTCCGCGGGAATCGAGCCGGCGGCTGTTCCGCCCCCTGCCTGGGGCAGAGACCCGGGCAGGCCCATCCTCGTGACAGTGGGAGGTAACAGTCGGACGCCCCACAATTTTACAGCCCCGCATCGCTTCAACCACCTCGTCCACCCGCCCCTCGGGAATGCCCACTACGGTGCGGTCATCGTAGATCTCGATTTTACCGATTTCCCGACCGGATATCCCCGTACGGCCGGCCAGTGCACTGACGATATGATTGGGTGCAACTCGCTGGTTTCGTCCAATGTCAATGGCAATTTTTCGATAGGAACCACCGGGAAGTCTTTCCCGCCGTGCAGGCCGAATATCCTCTGTGTCGTCCGCCGGCTCTCCCAGATGAAGCAGCAGCACCGCCGCCGCAATCCGTTCCGGCGGATACCCGGCCTCCGCCAGCTCCCGCGCCCATGCGGCATAGACGGTCATACCGGCGGAGGCGCCTTCCTCCCTGTCCATGAGGGAGATCAGCTCCCCTGTGATCCGTCGCTTCTTCTGTTCACGCACATCCTCCGCAGTGGGGAGCTCCGCCCGGGTCACCCGGGAGCGGGTAATCCGGGCGATGTTCATCAGTTCGCCGGCCTGACGGCGGCCGCTGCACAGGGTAAACGCCCGCCCCGATTTCCCGGCCCGGCCGGTGCGCCCGATCCGATGCACGTAATATTCGGCACTCTGAGGCACATCATAGTTAATGACCGTTTCAATGTCGTTGACATCAATCCCACGGGCGGCCACGTCGGTGGCCACCAGCACCGAAAGACGTCCCTGCTTGAAGCTGTCCATCACACGGGTACGCTGGGACTGCTTCATATCGCCATGCAGCCCCTCCGCGCGGATCCCCACATGATTCAGCCGTTCGGTGATATCGTCCACCATCCGCTTGGTGTTGGAGAAAATCAGCGTCATACGGTCGCCGTTCGCCTTCAGGACCAGCTCCAGTGCGTCCAGCTTGCGTCCCATGGGCACCTCGTAATAATACTGCTCAATATTTTCTACCGTCTCCTGGCGGGCTTCCACCTGTACCATAACCGGCTGACGCTGATAGGCTTCGGTCAATGTCAGAATATCCGGTGGCATGGTGGCAGAAAAGAGGACGGTCTGGCGTTCTTCCGGCGTTTCGGTGAGAATGGTTTCAATGTCCTCGCGGAAACCCATGCTCAGCATCTCGTCCGCTTCGTCCAGCACAATCATGCGCAGTCGATCCAGGCGCAGGGTGCGGCGGCGCAGATGATCCATCACCCGTCCGGGTGTCCCTACCACCAGGTTGGCGGTTTTCAGCCGGGCAATTTGCCGGTCCATGGGCGCCCCGCCATATACGTCAGCAGGACGGACATAAGGAAGATGGCGGGACAGCTTGCGCAGCTCGTCACAGGCCTGTACCGCCAGCTCCCGTGTGGGACACAGGATCAGCACCTGGGCACGGCCCCGTTCATGGCCGTCGGAGTTGATGCGTTCCACCGCCGGGATGCCGAAGGCAAGGGTTTTTCCTGTGCCGGTCTGGGAGCGCCCGATGATATCCTGCCCACTTTGAATCAGGGGGATGCTGCGGGCCTGGATTTCGGTAGCGTTTTCAAAGCCCAGATCGTCAAGGGCACGCCGGATTTCGGGGAGCAGGGACAGTTGATCGAAGGGAGTCAAGTTCATGTCAGCCTCATTTCCATTTTTGAAGCGTGGGCATTTTCAGCCGTTGAAGACAGGTCGGAAGCTTGCCACGGCCATCTGTTTTGGCCGAAAGAATGCTTCCTTCCATAACCACGCCGTTTCTTGCGGCTCGTTCAAAATGAAGGAATAGTATATCATTGTTTTCGTAAAATGTCAAACGGTGGAATTTTCTGTCCCTTTTAAAGAAAGTGTTGCTGGGATATTGCTTCGGCGGTTTCTACAAAAGCACATTGATATGACAGGAACCATATGGTATAATCGAATCGACAAATCAAATTTTGGAGGAACACTTATGCTTCTAATAATCCATGGAGTTGTGGTTGGGATACTCACAATATTAGGCATTTTGTTTCTGAATGGAAAAGGTTCTTTTTTGATTGCTGGATACAACACCGCATCTAAAGCTGAAAAAGAAAAAATAGACGAGAAAAAATTATGTAGGTATATGGGAAAGTTGATGCTTTTATTGGCAGGTAGTTTTCTTGTGATAATGTTAAGCGACATATTGAACGAAATGTGGATTTTGTGGCTTGGGCTTGCGCTGGTTTTTGTTATAGTGATTGGTGGTATCATTTACATAAATACAGGAGACCGTTTGAAAAAATAGATTCAAGTTTGTCGGGTAGTTATCCTATCGACAGGTGACTACCCGCTTTGGGTATTTTGACGAGTGGTTTGACGAGGCGGCTTTCGGCAACACCAATCTGAAAAGGGGAAATTTTCTCTCTTTCGCCGTTTGTGTTGCTGGACGGATACTCCGAAAATTTAGTAAAATGGAATTATAGCTCAAAACTGAGAACGCTGGCTGTGATAGAATCAAAGCATGAAATGGGAATTTAGAGAGACAGCACGACGATAAATGTCAAATGTTAATCTGCGTTGCTTGCCGCAACGGGGGAGTTTCCCATACAATATTGGCAATAAACCGAAAGGAGATTGCCCCTCATGTTACAAAAAAACATCAAAGCGATCCGAAAATCAAAAGGACTTTCGCAGGAAGAGCTTGCCATCAAACTGAATGTGGTACGGCAAACGATCTCTAAATGGGAACAGGGATTATCAGTTCCCGATTCTGATATGTTAATCATGATTTCAGAAGCGCTTGAAACGCCCGTGAGCACTTTGCTGGGAGAAACGATCATTGAGCCAAAAGCGGATGCCATAAAAGCCATCTCTGAAAAGCTGGAGGTCATCAATTTACAGCTCGCACAAAGGAAGGAGGCGAAAAGAAAAACACTTCATTGGCTGTGTATCTCACTATGTGCCGTCCTTGTCGCGGTTTTTGCTGCCCTGATCGTATTAAACAGTCCTTACCTGGGTTGGAATTACAGCGACCCTGAAACCGCCGTTGCCGGGGCAGCCTTTCACCTGTTTGAATGGCTGCTTGTCAGATTAGCGCCCATCATCTTTACCGGAATGATCGTTGGAATTTTTTTAACATGGAGGAAAAAATAAAGCTGTTCGGCATTTTGGACTCCAACATCCCCGTTTGTCAGGCAGTTATCCGTTTTTCCGGCCTCCAGGCCCTCATCCCGGATGTGCCTTCATGCGCCAGGATACAGCTACGGGTAGCCTTTACATTGTCAGCCCGGGAATACATTCCCTTGAGAATGTCGAACAACCCATCAGCAATCACGCTGGAGAGCATATGGTATTGATCCGCCATGGACGCCAAATGGAGGGCCGCACAGAAAGCGGCCCCCTGTTTCCCCAGCCAATAGGGCAACATTGGTAATGATATTTATACAGGAGTAATAAAGCCGTCAGGTGAAAGGGAGAAATGTATATGGCGAAAACCGCCTGGATTTTTTCGTATAAACTCAGAAAAAACGTAAGCGAGGAACAGTTTATCGAACAAACACAGAAGTTACATGATGAAGTGATTTCTAAAGCGCAAGGATTTATTTCCTGGGAGCATTACTTACAGGGAGATATATGGACCGACTTTGTTCTTTGGGAAACAGAAGATGATGCGCATCATGCTACCACCATAGGGAAGGGAAAAGAAGTAACCAAAAATTTTTATGCCTGTATCCAGATGAATACTTGCCGGGCATTGATTGCACCACTTGTCAAAAGATATTAGACTACAGCATTTATAGGGCGGCTGTCTGTATAAGGCGGCCGCCCGCTGCTGTGTTTTGACGAAGAGTCCGGAAAATATCGCTGTCAGCCATACAGAAGTGGAGTTGTCGTTTGGTTTCGGCGATTTTACGAAAGCAGAGAAAAACGCCCGCCTGTTGTCAGAACGATAAGCCAATTTTATCTGATCCCTCTTACTTACATTGGGAGCCATCAGCCGTGGAATCTCTTGAGGATAGCCGCCTGCTCCCTGCTGCCGGAGGCCGCTGCGCCGTTTGTGCAAAAAAGTTTATCATCAACCCCAACCAGAGCGTTGCATTTTTTCCCAATCTATTATATGATAATTATTTGGCGGAGAATCCAATCTCTCCTCCACCACATCCAGAGGCAATACCGGTGATAAAATTTTTTGTCCCGGCCAGGCGGAAAACAGAGAAATTGGTCCATACTCTCTTGTAGGGAAGGGAGGCGACGGCATGAAAAAGGACCGGCAGAAGAGACAGCTTCTCCGAAAGGGGGACATGCTGATCATCGCCGTCCTGCTGGCGGTCGTGTGCCTGCTTCTGCTGGTGACGCGCTATGGCTCCCGGCCAGGGGCCGCGGCGGTGGTCACCACGCCGGAGGAGACCTTCTCTCTCCCCTTGAACGTCAGTCAGGTCTGTGAGCTGAAGGGACGCGGCGGCATACCTGTTGTGCTGGAAATTGGGGACGGGCAGATACGCTTTCAGTCCAGCAGCTGCCCTGACCGCCTTTGTGTAAACAGCGGATGGCTGTCCCATGCCGGTCAAAGCGCCGCCTGCGTTCCGGCCGGAATCGCTGTGCGTCTTATAGGTGCGCCGGACGACGGTGTCGACGCTGTCACCGCATGAGGGAGGAGGCCAAAACTTTGAGGCAGGAGAGAAGCCGGCAGGAAAACAACACGGCCCGCCGGGCGGCCCTTCTGGGTCTGCTCGCTTCACTGGCAGTCGCCCTTTCTTTTCTGGAGGGCCTGCTGCCCGCGCTGCCGGTACCCGGCGCACGGCTGGGGCTGTCGAACATTGTCGTCATGTACGCTCTCTCATCTCTGAGCCTTCCCGCTGCTCTGGCCATTGCGGTGGTCAAGTCCCTGTTCGCCCTGCTGCGGGGCGGCACGGCTTTCCTCATGAGCCTGGCGGGAGGACTGCTGAGCACATTGGTGATGGCGGCGGCCCTGCGTCTGCTGAAGGGGAAGGTGACCTTCCTCGGTGCCGGCATATTGGGCGCAGTGGCGCATAATACCGCCCAGCTGGGGGTCGCCATGCTGCTGCTCAGTTCCTCCCTGATCTGGTATGGTCCCTGGCTGCTGCTGATGGCGCTGGCGGCGGGAACGCTGACCGGTCTGACCCTGAATGTTGTAATGCCCGCCCTCCGGCGAATCCGCCGGGACGGCTGACTCCAAAGCAGGAGGTAATTTTCGTGTCTGTACAGAAAAAATTGGGCCTGCCGGCCTTCCGCACCCGCGGCGGCGTACACGCCCCCCATCGGAAAAACACGGCAGAGAGCGAAACTGTGGTCATGCCGCCGCCCGAACAGATTGTGCTGGCCATGTCCCAACATATCGGCGCACCCTGCTCACCGACAGTAAAGACGGGAGACCGCGTAGAGGTGGGACAGGTGGTCGGTGACTCCGACGCCCCTGTGTCCGCGCCCATCCATTCTGGTGTATCGGGCAAGGTGACCGGCACCACCGAGCTGCTGCTTCCCGGCGGTCGGACCACGGCTGCTCTGGTAATCGAATCGGACGGCGAACAGCGGGTGCATGAAAGTGTACAGCCGCCCCGCATTGATAATTTTGAACAATTTCTTGCCGCGGTGCGCCAGTCGGGCGCCGTGGGTCTCGGCGGTGCAGGCTTTCCCACCCATATCAAGCTGAATCCGAAAAACCGGGACGCTATCGACACCATTATTATTAACGCCGCCGAATGTGAGCCTTACATTACTGCCGATTATCGCGAATGTATGGAAAGCTCCTGGGATGTTATCTCCGGCGTACAAACCGTCATGGAGTTCCTTGACGCCTCCCGGGTCATCATCGCTGTGGAGAGCAACAAGCCCGCTGCGATTGCGGAGCTGTCCAAAATCGCCGCCCGCGTCACCACCCCTGAACGGCAGGTACAGGTCCGCCGCCTGCCCGCCCGTTATCCCCAGGGGGCGGAAAAGGTGCTGGTCGCCGCCTGCACCGGCCGGAAAATCCCCCCTGGCGCCCTTCCCGCCGATGTGGGCTGTATCGTGATGAACGTCACTACCGCCGCCTTCCTGTCGCGGTATTTCAAAACCGGTATGCCGCTCGTCGCCCGACGGATGACGGTGGATGGCTCCGCCGTCGCCCATCCCAAAAATGTGCGGGTAACCATCGGCACCTCTGTCCGGGAGGTCCTCGCCTTCTGCGGCGGCCTCCGGTATGAGGCCGGGCGGCTGCTGATGGGCGGACCCATGATGGGGCTGGCCCTGATGGATGAGGAGCTGCCGGTTCTTAAACAGAACAATGCCATTCTGGCCTTTGCTGAACAGGACGCTGCCGCAGCCGGTGCGACCCCCTGCATCCGCTGCGGCCGGTGTGTGGAGGCCTGTCCCATGCGGCTGGTGCCCCCCTCTATCGCTGCCGCCTTCAGCGCCAAAGACTTTGCCGGGGTGGAAAAGCTCGGTGTAAACACCTGTATGGAATGCGGATGCTGCTCCTTCTCATGCCCCGCCCACCGGCCGATTGTTCAGACCATGCGGCTGGCCAAGGACGGCCTGCGCAAAAGCAAAAGCTGAGCCCCCGCTTTCTGACACTGGCCTCAATGCCGGCCCCCACCCAAAGCCTTTGGGCGATCCGGCTGAACGCTTTCCCGCTATCTCATGCCCCCGCCAAACGGATGCGGCGGGGGCGGAAAGGTCTGGTATCCGTCTATGGAACATACATTAACCGTTACCTCCTCCCCTCATCTCCACTGCGGAATGAATACGCGGGGCATCATGCTGGATGTGCTGATTGCCCTGCTGCCGGCGGCGGTCGCCTCGGTGTGGCTGTTCGGCTGGCGTGCTGCGGCTGTGGAACTGGTCTGCATCGCCTCCTGCGTCGCGTCGGAATTTCTGACCCGACTGATTCTGAAACGGCCCCAGTCGGTGGGCGACCTGTCCGCCGTTGTGACTGGTCTTCTGCTGGCCTTCAATCTTCCAGCGACCATCCCTCTGTGGCAGGCGGCGTTGGGCGGCGTGGCCGCCATTGTGGTCGCCAAGCAGATGTTCGGCGGCATCGGACAGAATTTTGTCAATCCGGCCCTGATTGGTCGGATTGTGCTGATGGCCAGCTTCCCCGCTGAAATGAACAACTGGGTGTCCCCCTTCAGCGGTACCGGCGCCGATGCGATCAGCACCGCCACTCCCCTGGCCAATATGGCCGCGGATGGCGGTACGGGCTTCGGCCTGGGAGAAATGTTTGTGGGGATGCGCCCCGGCTGTCTGGGGGAAACCTGCGCGCTGGCCCTGCTTCTGGGCGGTGTTTATCTGGTGGCGCGGCGGGTGATTTCGCCGCTCACCCCCCTTGTCTATCTGGGCACGGTAGGGGTGATGACCTGGCTGCTGGGAGGGGACCCTCTCGCCTCTCTGTTGTCTGGCGGTCTGATGCTGGGCGCCGTTTTTATGGCCACCGATTATACCACCTCCCCCATCAACAAAACGGGCAAGGTGGTGTTCGCCCTGGGCTGCGGCCTGCTGACTGTACTGATCCGGCAATACGGCTCCCTTCCGGAGGGCGTGTCCTTTGCCATTGTGATCATGAACATCCTGACGCCCCTGATTGAGCGGGCGACCCGTCCGCTCCCCTTCGGACAAAAAAGGAGGCTGCGCCGTGAAGATTAAGGACATCGCTGTTTCGGCCGCCGCGCTGATGGTCATCGGCGGCGCCGTGACAGCCGCGCTGGCAGGAACCAATGCCCTGACCGCCGGCACCATCGCCGATCGCATGGCGGAAACGGAAAACGCCGCCCGGCTGCAGGTGATCGACGCCGACAGCTTTGAAGAACAGACCCTCGACGACGGGGGAACCTCCATTGTCTATTATCGTGCCGTTAAAGACGGCCAGACAGCGGGATACGTTTTTACCACCGTCACCACCGGCAAAAGCGGCGGCCTGACGGTGATGACCGGCCTGCGAACCGACGGCACGGTATCCGGCGTGATGGTCACCTCGGACAACGAAACCGCCGGCTATGTGGATAAGGTGCGCAAGGCAGGCCTGCTGGACTCCTTTAAAGGGCGGGAGGCAGCAGCCGGCTTCCGGCTGGGGGAAACGGTGGATGGCGTGTCCCAGGCCACCAAAACCTCCCGCGGGATTATCGAAGGGGTCGATAAAGCCGCCCGGCTTTTTGAGGCCTGCCGGAAGGAGGCGATGTCGTGATGGCCAACTATACCCAGACCTTTACCAAGGGGCTGATCCGGGAAAATCCTGTGCTGCGTCTGGTGCTCGGCACCTGCCCCACCCTTGCGGTCACCACCGCCGCCATGAACGGCCTCGGCATGGGCGCAGCGGCCACCTTTGTGCTGGTATGCTCCAACATTGTCATTTCTCTGCTGCGTCACATCATTCCCGGCAAGGTACGGCTGCCCTCCTATATTGTGATTATTGCAGGCTTCACCACCATTGTACAGATGCTGGTGAAGGCATATCTTCCCTCTATTGATCAGGCGCTGGGCATCTATCTGCCGCTGATCGTGGTCAACTGCATCATTCTCGGCCGGGCGGAGGCCTTTGCCAGTAAGAACAATGTCGCGCTCTCTGCCCTAGACGGTCTTGGCATGGGCGCGGGCTTCACGGCGGCCCTCATCATCATGGGCAGCCTGCGCGAGTTGCTTGGCAGCGGCACGATTTTCGGCTGGCCTGAGGGAGGACTGATCCCTTCCATCACCATCTTTGTGCTTCCGGCGGGCGGCTTCTTCGTCTTCGGTATCCTGATCTGGCTGACCAACCGCCTGTCCAAAAAGCTGGAGGGCGATACCGCCCGTCGAGAGCTGACCGGCCGGGTGTGCGCCGCCTGCGACACGGGCGGCTGCCCGAATGCGGCCATCTGCAGTCTGGCCGCCGGAGAAGCCGCCGACGCGGAAAAGCCTGATGTGAAAAGGAGGGAAAGCGCTCATGAATAACCTTCCCCGTCTTCTTCTGCTAACCGCTTTCTCTGACAGGAGGGATACCCAATGAACTCCGCCTCTCTGTTCGCTATCCTGATCGGCGGTCTGCTGGTCAACAACTTTGTTCTTTCGCAGTTTCTCGGTATCTGCCCCTTTCTGGGCGTTTCCAAAAAACTGAATTCCGCGGTGGGAATGTCGCTGGCCGTGATTTTTGTCATGGTAATGGCCACCGCCGCTACCTGGCCCCTGTACACCTTCCTGCTGGAACCGAACAGTCTCGGCTATCTCCAGACAATTGTGTTTATTCTGATCATCGCGGCGCTGGTCCAGCTGGTGGAAATCGCGCTCAAGCGCTTTGTCCCCCCACTGTACAATTCCCTTGGCATCTATCTGCCTCTGATCACTACCAACTGCGCCGTGCTGGGCGTCACCATCCTCAATATTGACAAGGGCTATGATTTTGTTCAGTCGCTGGTCAACGCTCTGGGCGCTGGCCTCGGTTTCCTGCTGGCGATGGTCATGTTTGCCGGCGTGCGCGAACGGCTGGAAAGCGCCGATATCCCCAAAGGGCTGCAGGGGCTTCCCTCCACTCTTGTGGCGGCGGCGCTGGTCTCGCTGTCCTTTATTGGCTTTCAGGGCCTTTTCGGCCTGTAAAACGCTCCCCTTTTCAGGAAAGGAATGGTTACCAATATGAATCCAATATTGCTGGCGATTCTGATCGTCGCGGGGTTGGGCCTGGCCGCTGGGCTGGTGCTGGCCGTCGCTTCGGTGGTGATGGCGGTGCCGCGGGATGAAAAGGCGGAGGCACTGCGTGCCTGTCTGCCCGGTGCAAACTGCGGAGCCTGCGGTTATTCGGGCTGTGACGGCTACGCCAAGGCCATGGCTCACGAAGGAGCCAAGGTCGGCCTGTGCTCCCCCGGCGGGGAGCAGGTTGCTGCTGCCACCGCCGAGCTGCTGGGAGTAGCCGCGGACGGCGTGGAGGTACAGACGGCGCTGGTTCATTGCGGCGGCTGCGAGGAATTTACCGCCCGTAAGCTCCGGTATGAGGGTATTCCCACCTGCGCCGCTGCCAATCAGTTTTTTGGCGGCGACTGGCTTTGCAGCTACGGCTGTCTGGGCTACGGCGACTGCCGCAGCGCCTGCGAATATGGCGCCATTCAGGTGGAAAACGGTCTGGCACGCATTGATCCCGCCCTCTGCCGCGGCTGCGGCCTGTGCGTGAAGACCTGTCCCAAGAGTCTGATCACCCTTCTGCCCGGCCATACCAAGGGGGTAGTCCGCTGCAGCAGCCATGAGAAGGGCGCGCTGGTGCGAAAGGCCTGCAAGGTCGGCTGTATCGGCTGTATGAAGTGTACCAAGGCCTGCCAATATGACGCCATCCATGTTGAACGGTTTCTTGCCTCCATTGACCCGGAAAAATGTGTGGGCTGCGGCGCCTGCGCCGAAACCTGTCCGGTTGGCTGCATCACCATTTTCGGCAAAGACCCGGCGGCATTTGAGGAAAAACTGCCGGCGGAAACCTGAGATCATGATTCCAAAAACAGAAAAATGGTGAACGGCGGTCCATTTCGGGCCGCCGTTCACCATTTCATGCTAAGCATGTTATGTTTTCAACGCGGTGGGAGCCCCTGTCCCCCTTATCGGAGCATCGCCCGGCTTCTCGCCCTGACGGCCATCACCAGCGCAGCAATCGCCAGCCCCATATAGAAAAGGCCGCCGATGGGGAAAATAGCGATTTCCTGACCATAGCTGCCGGTGCTTTCCATCAGGGCGATACCGGTGGAAAAGACGAAGAAAGAGGTCACCAGGTTGACAATGGAAAAGGCGAGGCAGGCACCATACCGCTCCATCAGTACAGATACTGCTATCACCGTCAGCAGAGCCATTAAAATCAGCAGAAAAACGCTCATCACCGCCGCTGCTTCGTCAAACAACGCGGAATCGGTCCCGGGAAGCAGGAAGAAGGGATGTACACTGCTGCCCTCTCCTCTGATGAGGATGGCAAACGGCAGCTTCAGAAGAGCCAGCAGCATGAGAGCCGTCAGAAGCAGCAGGGCAGCCGCCGGACGACCCTTTCGAGCGCCGGGCGGGACAGCTCCCCCCGGAAATGCCGACGGCGCCGGGGGCGGCATCTGAGGCGAAAATCCCATCGGGGCCGGAAAGGCGTTATAGCCGGGGACAGCGCTCTGATCAGGAGGTACGTTGTGATCTGGAATCATCGTCCGGGCCGGAGGCGCCTCCGTTTCATTCCATGGTTTTCCGCATTGCGGGCAGGCCATACCACCCTCCGGAACAGGGGTACCGCAGCTGGTACAAAACATCATTTTTCCTCCTGTCATCCCATAAGTTCGTTGCTTGTTTATCGAAATTATAGAGTAATTCGATAAAAAATTCAATTAGTTTTATGCATTTTCAATTTTTATTTCTATGTTTGTTAAAAAAATCTTCCCCCCAAAAATACTTCCCTTAAAAAGAGCTCCCTTAACCTCATATGCCGCCTGAGGACCATTTATTCACCAGACGCCGCCCGCTGCCCGGCGGCGAAGCCTTTGCCGCCGCTGTGCGAATAGAAGATGGGGTTTTATTCCTGCTTTGGATGAAGATGCCGCGTCCTGTCTCCCACGCGGAAATGACCATCCGGAGGACTATCAGCGGACCGGCGTGCAGTCTTCAAGCCGTTGCAGGAGGGCGGCGTATCGCCAAATAAAAAACGTTCCGCCGGTTTGAAAAAGTGTACTTTTTCAAATAAAGAAAAAGCGGACAAAAAAGGAAAAGGCGCTTTATTTTTCACGGCGGACCGCCGATATTTAACAATAAAGAAGTCAACCACCACTGGTCTGAAAAGCTACAGGTTTTGAGAAAAGAGGAAAATAAATTGATGGCAAATGGCTATTTTTTAATTTCGTTGGATTTTGAACTTATGTGGGGGGTTCTTGATAAGCGGCGTTTTGACGACTATCGCGAAAACGTGCTGGGGGCACGAAAAGTGATCCCACGCCTGTTATCCCTGTTTGAAGAATATTCGATATCGGCGACATGGGGCGTTGTCGGAATGATTTATCATAAAAATAAAGAGGAGCTCTATGGCAATATGCCGTCGCTTCTGCCAGCATATTGTGAAAAACGGTGTTCAAATTATCTCTATATTGATGATATCGAAGAAAAAAACAACCCCGGATATTTTGCGCCCGATTTGATAGCGAAGATTGCCGCCACACCTGGACAGGAATTGGGCACCCACACATACTCGCACTATTACTGTACCGAGCAGGGGCAAACCGCTGAACAGTTTGATGCCGATTTGAAAATGGCGGTAAAAACCGCCGTGGATAAGGGGTACGATCCGCCCGTTTCGCTGATTTTCCCTCGCAACATGTGTAATGATGAATATGTAGACGTCTTAAAAAAGAACGGAATGATAGCCTACCGCGGTAATCCGCGTATATGGACAAACCACATTCCCCCAAATTGGAATTTGTTGCTTCGGGGGATTAGGCTGCTTGACAGTTACCTAAGTTTAACCGGACATCAGTGCAGTGATCCGTCCGGCAGCAGCCGTCCGGTGAATATTGCGGCAAGCTGCTTTTTTCGTCACGCCTGCAGGTACCGTTTTTTGGACAGGTTGAAGCTGCGGCGGATAAAAAAGCAAATGAAATATGCAGCAACCCACCATAAGGTGTTCCACCTGTGGTGGCATCCGCACAATTTTGGTTTGAACGCTGAAGAAAACCTGGCTCAAATAAAAGAGCTTTTGGACTATTATAAACTTTTAAAAGAAAAATACGGTTTTGAATCGGTTAATATGAAGACCCTTGGAGGAATATGCTGTGAAGATAGTCATGCTGGCAGGAGATAGTCATTCGTCGGATATCGTTTATAACTGTCTGAATCGCGAGTTCGGCGTCGATTTCGTGATTATGGAGCATGGTGTAGACCGGAAAACCTTTTTGAAGAAGCGCATTAAGAGATTGGGGATTTTTAAGGTTATCGGGCAGATTCTGTTTACGGTTTTTATTGTAAGGAAACTTGAGAAAAGCTCTAAAGACAGAATCGCTGAAATACTGCAAGAGAACCAGCTTAACAACGATAGGTCATATCGTGAGGGCGACAAATTTCAATTCGTCAAGACCGTAAATGGCGAAGAAACAGCCGACTTACTTAAGAAACTTAAGCCGGATGTGATAATTGTCAACGGTACGAGAATCATTAAAAAACATATACTTGATATTGGCGATGCCCCATTTATAAATATGCATACTGGCATCACCCCGAAATACCGTGGTGTGCATGGCGGATATTGGGCGCTTGTCAATCATGATGAAGAAAATTGCGGGGTCACGGTTCATCTTGTGGATGAGGGAATAGATACAGGGTCCATTCTTTACCAGGAGCGAATTCATCCAACCGAACGTGATAATTTTGTAACCTATCCGTATTTGCAGACGTCGGAAGGAGTTAAGCTGGAAATAAAGGCGCTGTACGATTTGCAGCAGGGTGAATTGCATCCGTGCTCGAACGATTTACCTTCACATCTGTGGACGCATCCAACCCTGCTTGAATATATCCGACACAAGGTAAAATAGCCTCCTTCGATGGAAAAGATCTGAAACGAAAATAATATAAAGCGGGATTGACATGTGCCGAAGAATTATCATGGACAATGTCGATATACTGGGGCAGGCCAGGGACGCATTCATCTGGAACAGGCAGCTGAAGAGCCAGCGCCCGATGAATAAAGGTTCCCTGGCCTGCCTGTGCAATCAAGAGTTTTTTCAAATCTGACCAGACAGCGCGTTTTTTCTGAGGACAGCGGGCGACATCCTTTCTTTTACAAAGGCGGCTCCGTCTTCCCAAAAGCACGTTCAAATATACTGGTATTTTTTCCGTTTGGCGATGAGGAAGGATACCGTGATCATCAGCGCGAACAGCTCAGCTGCGATCACCGCCGCCCAGACGCCGTTCAGCCCCCAGAGCAGCGGCAGAATCAGCACGCTGGCCGACTGAAAGAGCAGGGTCCGCAAAAAGGAAATGGCCGCGGAAACCGCGCCGTTGTTCAGAGCGGTAAAAAAAGCCGAACCGAAAATATTGACGCCGCTGAACAGGAAGGCAAATGCAATCACCCGGAAGCCATGGACGGTCATGTCATACAGCGCCGGATCATAGCCGACGAATATTCCCGAAAGGGGCGCAGAGGCCGCAATCGCCGACAGCGTCATGACAGCCCCGGTTGCACTGACCAGCACCATGCTTTTGCGGAACAGGTTTTTCAATTCCGCCGTGTTCCCCGCCCCAAAATGATAGCTGATCACCGGCGCGCCGCCAACGGCATAGCCGATAAAAATCGCCGCGAAAATGAAGCTGACATACATCATCACGCCATAGGCGGCAATCCCGTCCTCCCCGGCCAGGCGGAGCAGCTGATGATTATACAGCATGGTCACCACTGAGGCGGAAATATTGCTCATCAGCTCAGAGGAGCCGTTTGTACAGGCCTTGAGCAGGATGCGCCCATAAAGCTGTGTTCTGGTAAGGCGCAGCAGACTGTCATTTTTCCGCATAAAATAAAAAACCGGGACAATGCCGCCGATCACCTGACTGAAGGTCGTTGCCAGCGCCGCGCCCGCCAGACCCCACGGCAGTACGGCGACAAACAGCGCGTCGAGCGCCATATTCGTCAACCCTGCCGCAACGGTGACGAACAGGCCAAGCTGGGCCTTTTCCGCTGTGACAAAAAAGCTCTGAAACACATTTTGGAGCATGAAAAAGGGCATGGCGCACAGGATGATCCGTCCATACAGGACACAGTCCTTCAGCATCGCTCCCTCTGCGCCCAGCAGGGCGGAAATCTGCGGAAGGAGCAGCTGTCCCACCGCCGCCAGCACGGCTCCCCCGATAGCGGTCACATACACCAGCAGGGAAAAATAGCGCTTTGCCCTCTCCTCATGACCCTCACCCAGCGTCCGGGCAACAATGGCGGTGCCGCCGGCACCAATCATGAACCCCAGCGATCCTATCGCCATCAGCAGCGGCATGATCAGATTGACAGCGGCGAAGGGCGTTTTCCCCACAAAATTGGAGACAAACAAGCCATCCACCACGCTGTATATCGAGGTGAAAATCATCATCACTACCGACGGCAAAACGAAGCGGATCAGCTTGGGATAGGTGAAATGCTCGCTTAATTGAATTCTCATTGTTCTGTTTCCTTACCATCGGCTGACAGGGGCATATCTGCCTGTCGGCGGTCAAAGGAGGCGCTGGCAGAGCCCAAAAACGGCGCGAACTTTCCCGCGCCGCCGTCAGGTGTATCCTCCCTTTTTACGCGATGGTATTTTCTGTCCTTTCTTCAAATCCCTTTTTCAGATGGATGCAGAAGGCCTCCATAGCTGATATAAATTCAGACGGATATTGCCGCAGAGTGTCCGCCATGGCCTCCGCCTCTGCCGCATACAGAGGCGCCAGCCGTTCACCGGCATATCGTTTTCCCTGCTCAGTCAGGCAAATCTGCCGTTCGTGCCGGGAGCCGGGAACCGCACGCAACGTGATATAGCCGAGAGCCTCATATTCCTTCACAATGGTGTTGATGGTTGTCTTCGGGATCAGCCATTCCTCCACAATCTGCTTCTGAGTATGGGCCTCGCCATCATCCAGTGCATACAGCAGTGCCAGCGCATTTTCCGGCAGCCCGCTCTGCCGGGCCATCCGATAATAAATGCCATCCAGTACGTTAACAGCGGTAATCAGCCGCCGGATTTCCCCGCGATACGAGTGCAAGCGTATCCCTCCCGTTTGCCGCCGCAACGCCGCTTCGCCCGGCACAAGGCGGCTGTCTCCGGCCATACCGGCGAACTCCGTGTGGATCCGCCACGGGCTGGTCCCCGGCTTTTTGCTGCCATTGTTCGGGAAGTATAGTACGAATTCGGATTTTTGTCAACCGTCAAAATAAAAAATGGCTGTTTCCGGGCGAACAGGGCCCGATATGTCCCCCCTCCAGGCTCCTGTCAGCACACGGTCAATCCGTATCCGCGCAGAATCGAACGGGCGTGCTCTTCCTCCCCGGAGCTGGGAGGACATGTATCCCCCAGCGTATACCGTTCTCCCAGCTCCCGCCACTTGAACTCGCCCATCTTATGGAACGGTAGCAGCTCCACCCGCTCGATGCAGGAATATGGCTTCAGCAGCCGCCCCAGTCGGTTCAGCAGATCCCCGTCCAGCGTCAGGCCGGGGACCAGCACATGGCGGATCCACACCGGTTTTCCCGTATTCTCGCAGTGATCCAGCAGCTCCAGCGTGTTTTCCATCCCTCGTCCTGTGATCTTCCGAAACAGGGAATCCTCCGCCGCCTTCACATCCAGCAGCAGCATATCTGCTGCCGCCACCGTCCGAAGGCAGGAGAGAAGCGGTACTGCACCGGAGGTATCCACAGCGGTGTGGAGTCCCTGCTCCCGGCATCCCTCCAGTATGGCGGCGGAAAAATCCGGCTGCATCAGGGGTTCTCCTCCGGACAGCGTAACACCGCCTCCCCGAAGAAAACGGCGGTAGCGCAGAATATCCGCCACCACCGTTTCAGAATCGGTCTCCCGTCCGCCTGACAGACACCAGGAATCCGGATTGTGGCAATACAGGCAGCGCAGAGGGCAGCCCTGCATAAACAGAATATACCGGATTCCCGGACCGTCCAGCGCCCCGAAGCTTTCCACCGAATGAATACGTCCTGTGATCTTCTCCATTCTCCTCCCCCGTTCGCCATCTGTTCGACCGCCCGCGGAGCTGTACCGTACAGCCCGAAATCTGTCCCCCGACGGACGGCATGTCCCGATAAAGGAGGAAAGGTTGAATCCCCCCAAAAATATGCTATAATTTCAGCAGAGAGAAAGCGGCGCTTTGACCGGCGGGCAGCATCACGCCTGCGGCCCTGCCGGAGCCTTGCATACAGCGCCGCCCTGAACCATATGTCAAACCATGTCGGGGGCATACAGAAAAAAAGCCGCCTGACGGCGCTCAAAAGCCCCACTGCCGTTGTTCTCAGATTTGGCGGGCCCTGCACCCGGCAGCGAATACAACGCCAACAGCCCCTGTTTTACCCCAAAAAGCCGGGACTGCCCTTGTCAATCGGTGGTAAGAAAGGAACAGATATGAAGAATATGACGCGCATCCTGCCGGCGGTTACCCGTTTCCTGATGTGGGCGGTTCTGGCCGTCTACAGCCCGATGCAATTTCTGGCGGCCTATGGTATCGCGACGGAAAACAATCGCCCCGCCATGGAAAACGATCTGCCGGAAAAGTTCTATTCGACAGCGCCTCTTATAACCGCCACCCTGCTGATGATCCTGTCTGTGATTTTGTTCGCGGTCTGGAAAAAGCGGCCCTATATCGGCCTGATTCTTGGCGGTATCTCCGGACTGGCCCTGCTGGTGATCTTCCTGTCCATGGGCCGTGCCTTTCCCCTGACCACCAATGCCTATTCGGAATATGGACTGTCGCTGCAAAAGATGGTGCTTTGCCATTACGGCTTTCTGCTTGTTCCGATCCTGATGCTTCTGAACCTGGGACTGCGGCGCCGCGCCTCCGATCAGGAGACGATACGCGATGCCGCCCAAAAAGGCCGCAAATGGAAGCACAGCAAGCCCGAGACAGCGCCGCCGCGCTCCTCCGCCCGCCTCCTCCATGATCCGGAGCTGAACGCAGCGGCCCGCCGGCGCAGACAGTGGTGGAAATCTAAAAAATAAGCCCCCGCTGAAGCCAAAAACGCGGCACATCGCTCTCGCACGGCCGGTATCGAAAGTCCCTCAGACTGCCCGATACCGGCCCGTACCTCTGAGGGGGTTAGCTCCGGCCATACATGGAGGGAGCAAGTTCTGCAAACGCCACCGCTGACGGAGGCATCTGCGCTTCCGCGAACCAGGCGGTTCCCTTACCTTTTCCCTTGATGTCCCCGTTTAAGACGGGGACATCCTCTTTGCGGTACTGATTTTCATCGTAGGTAATCCATCGCAATTTGGCGCTGGACCCGCTGGATACAGCGGTCTCATAGTCTATATACCAGATATCATTTTGATCAATCAAGGTTTCCTGTTCTGTATAGTGCAGATCAAAAGACAGAATATCAAGGGAAGAAAAAACCATCGTATTGTCCCGGCTGCGGTGCTCGTATCTGTCATACCAATGAAATTGTATGCCGTTCACCTCGGCGGTGTGTTCCCCGCCGCATCCATAAACATTCGCAACGTCATCTACAGGAGTGCCTTCCCGCACGGCCGGCTGTTCCTGTGCAGGTTCTGTCTCCCGGGAGGAGGTGGGAGCAGAGGTTTCCGCGAATTCTGTTGTCCGGTTATTTCCCAAAGGCGCGTCTGTGTCCGCTGCCTCTTCCTCTTCTATTACACTGGCAGCAGTCAGAGACACCCAGCCGCCAGATTGCAGCTGCCCCCATGTTCTGGTATTTCCATTTTCTCTGATGGTCTTTTCCGCCACGATTATAATACTTCGCCGGTCGGTGATGTCATATAACCAGTTTCCCGTGTTATATCCCGGCTGGTCATATACACTCAATTCCTTTCGTTGAACCTGGAGCGTATAGGGTTCAAAGGCGGGCGGTTCATCCCCTGTTTCTTCCTCCCACAGAGACCCTTCCGTTTCGTCGTCATCCTCATAAACGCCGCTAAAATCGGCCAATTCACTTTTCATGGAGCTTTCATTTGGGAGTCGTTCCTCCGGCAATGGCTCCGTCGGGGAGTGGCATCCGCTCAGCACCAGGGAACACAATAAAAACGCAAAAATGATGATTCTTTTCACGAATGTCCTCTCCTTTAACCATGGGCGGGCCCCCTTTTATACACCAGCACAAAAACGAAGCCCGACAGAGAATCTTCCCTGATACAAAGAAAAAAACGCGGTGCGCCGCTCGCTCACCGCAGGTATGTGAGGGCCGCATGAAAAAGGGGCTTTCGACATTTCGGCGGCGGGATTCAAATCACCGCCACCTGCAAAAAGCTGGCAGCAGCGAACCGTTATGAGGGCGTTGCCACCGAACAGGTGACCCGCGCGCGACTTTTGGCGAAAGAGGCGGCGCTGCGGCGTGTGCGCATCCGTCCTTTGTAAAAAAATCGAAGCAAGCGAAGGAACGGCAGTATCGGATTGCCATTACCTCCAATTCTTTCTGTACCTTTGAGTTCAACCTGACCCAGGATAGGATGGAGCATGACGTTGTGCGTACCATAAACGGGCATTCCGT
>JAAWCO010000051.1 GCA_022793315.1 Clostridiales bacterium
GCTGAACACCGCCTCCATCCAGCTGATCCCGACCACTGTGGCGACCCTGCGGCTCAAATACGGGGCCTCTGCGCCGCTGGATATTTTGCCGGCGGTATGGATGACCTCCTTTGCTGCGGCGGCGACCGGGGTGATTCTGTCCCGCCTGTACGGCAGCCTGTTTTGCCGTAAAAAAACGGCGAAGAGGGGGACTCCCTTCAGCCTGCGGGCCGGCTGAAGGAAGGAGGGTAAGCAGTGCGGATAACGGATATTCTGTCGATATGGGCGGTGCCGGTATTCGTCGCGGCGGTGCTGGTGACAGCACTGATCAGAAGAGTACCGGTGTTCGACGAATTTACGGCCGGGGCGGGGGATGGACTTCGGACCTGTGTCCGGGTTCTGCCCTCACTGGTGGCGCTGATGACCGCGGTGTCCATGCTGCAGGCGTCGGGGCTGCTGGATCAGCTCACCGCGTTCCTGGCGCCGGCCGCCAGCCTGCTGGGACTGCCCGCGCCGGTGCTGCCGATGGCCTTGATGCGGCCGGTGTCGGGGAGTGGGTCGCTTGCTGTGCTGGAGAATCTTCTGAGGCAGTACGGGCCTGACAGCCTGGCCGGCCGGGTGGCTTGTGTGATGCAGTCCTCCACCGAAACCACCTTTTATACCATTGCGGTGTATTATGGAGCGGTGGGAATTCGGCGAACCCGCCACACGCTGGCCACCTCGGTTTCCGCCGACCTCAGCGGTGTGATTTTATCGGCGTTGGCTGTCCACCTGCTGATGAAATGAGCGCTTCCGCCCTTCTTCCGGAGGGCGGAAGCGCCGGGAACAGAGGAAGAGAACGGCAGCATATTGACGGTGCAGGCGGCGGGTGGTACTATGAAAGGGAAACAGAAGAAGAGGTCCGGCGCTGGACGCCGCAGGGGAGAATGGGACATGCAGCAAAAGACGATAAACGATCTGAAAATCGGCGAACAGGCGGTGGTGACCGGGCTGGGCTGCTCCGGCGCGCTGCGCCGTCGGATTATCGACATGGGCATCACACCGGGGGCCGTTGTCATCTTGCGCAAGGCGGCCCCGATGGGGGATCCGCTGGAGATCAATGTACGGGGATACGAATTGAGCATCCGCCGGTCGGAGGCACGGGAGATCACGGTAGAGAGCGTTGTACAGCCCGGCGAGGGGGGGCGCTTATGAAGCAGGAATATGCGCTGGCGGGAAACCCCAACTGCGGCAAAACCACCCTGTTCAACGCGCTGACTGGCTCTAATCAGTATGTGGGCAACTGGCCCGGCGTGACGGTGGAAAAAAAGGCGGGACCGCTCAGGGGGCGGGGTGATATTTCGGTGGTGGATCTGCCCGGCATCTATTCTCTTTCCCCTTATTCGGCGGAGGAGATGGTCACCCGCAGCTTTGTCATGGACGGGCAGCCCGCCGTCATTCTGGATGTGGTGGATGCCACGAATCTGGAGCGGAATCTGTATCTGACCCTGCAGCTGGCTGAGCTGGGCCGGCCTCTGGTGGTGGCGCTCAACATGATGGATATGCTGAAAAGCCGGGGTGTTTCCATCGACGTACAGCGTCTGGAGCATCTGCTCGATCTGCCGGTGGCGCCGCTGTCGGCCAGCCGCGGAAAGGGAGTCCGGGAGCTGATCGACCGGTCGATTCACGCCGCCGCCAACCGCGGCGGGGAGCCGGCCGCCTTTGACGAACAGCGGCTGGCGGAGCGAGCCGAACAGCGGTATGCCGGCAATTCCTACATCCTTCATCAGCTCCACGACCGGCGGGAGCATCACGGGGAGGAATATCGTTCCACCCACGTCATCGACGAAATCTACACCTCTGAGGTGATGGAGGCGATCCTCCGCATCGAGGATATTATTGAACCCAAATGCATGAAAAAGAAAATGCCCCTGCGATGGTCGGCGGTGAAGATCATCGACGATGACGCGCCAACACTGGAGGCGCTGGAGCTGACCGACGGCGAGTCTCATCTGATCGAGGAGATTGTACAGGGGCTGGAGGCGGTATACGGTGAGAGGGATATGATCATCGCCGACCAGAAATACCGCTTTATCTGCCGGGTGTGCGCCCAGTGCCTGACCCGGCTGAAGGAGCCCGGCGAGTTGACCCTCTCCGACCGGATCGACAGCGTTGTCACCCATAAGTATCTGGCTCTGCCCCTTTTTCTCGGCGTCATGCTGCTGGTGTTTTATCTCACCTTTGGCCCGCTGGGAACCTTTCTGACCGACGGTCTGGAAGGTCTGATTGGAGAGCGTTTTCAGCCGTGGGCCGTCTCCTCCCTGACGGAGGCAGGCGCCGCGCCCTGGGCGGTCAGCCTGGTGTGCGACGGAGTGATTCAGGGAGTGGGATCCATTGTCTCCTTTTTCCCGCAGATTTTGCTGCTCTTCTTTTTTCTCTCCCTGTTGGAGGACAGCGGCTATATGGCGCGGGCGGCCTTTATTATGGACAAGCTGCTCCACCGGACCGGGCTGTCAGGCCGCTCCTTTGTGCCCATGCTGATGGGCTTTGGCTGTTCGGTGCCTGGTGTGATGGCGGCCCGGACACTGGAAAATGAGAGAGACCGTCGGATGACCATCATCCTGACCCCCTTCATGTCCTGTTCAGCCAAAATGCCGGTCTACGCGCTGTTTATCGCCGCCTTTTTTCCGGCGCATCAGGGGCTGGTGGTGTTCGGGATTTACGCTGCGGGTGTGATTACGGCCATTCTCTGTGCCATGTTGCTGCGCAAAACGGTGCTCAGGGGAGGTCATGCCCCCTTTGTGATGGAGCTGCCGCCCTATCGCCTGCCCACCTTCCGCACCCTGTCTCTGCACCTCTATGAGCGGGTGAAGGATTTTGCCGTACGGGCAGGTACGATTTTGGTGGCCGCTTCGGTGGCTGTGTGGTTTTTGCAGTCCTTTAATGGGCAGCTGGAGATGCTGCCGCCGGAGCGGGCGGGGGAGAGTCTGCTGGCGGGGATCGGCCGAACCATCGCTCCGCTTTTCGCCCCGCTTGGCTTTGGCTTCTGGCAGGCGGCGGTGGCGCTGGTCAGCGGCTTTGTCGCCAAGGAGGCGGTGGTGGGCACCCTGACCATCCTGTACAACCCCGCGACCGACGCCGGGCTGTACGCGGCGCTTCAGGGGGTATTTACGCCGGTATCCGCTTTGTCCTTTCTGATCTTTGTGCTGTTGTACATGCCCTGTGTGGCGGCCTTCTCTGCTATCCGAAGGGAGATGAACTCGTGGAAGTGGGCGGCTGGCACCGTGCTGTTCCAGACCGGTGTGGCATGGACGGCCTCTCTGCTGGTCTATCAATTCGGTACGCTGGCGGTCAATCTGACAGGCCGTCTGTGAGACAAAGGAGGAACAACGATGGAAGCCTTCATTGACATCGTGCCGGTGAGTGCGGAGGAACTGGAAGCCCTGGGGGCGCTGGCGGAGGAAATCTGGATCGAGCATTATACTGAGCTTCTCGGTGCAGAGCAGGTGGCGTATATGGTGGAGCGGTTTCAGAGCCCGGCTGCCATCGCCGCTCAGCGGGAGGAAGGCTATCGGTATTATTTCCTTCGTCTCCGGGACAGCGCACATCCCGATGGGGTTAACGGAGGGTATATGGGTATCTGCCCGGAGGAGGAGCGGCTGTTCCTCAGTAAGCTGTATGTGCATCGGAACTTTCGCTGCCGGGGACTGGCGCGGGCGGCTCTGGTCTTTTTGCAGGAGCAGTGCCGCCGGGAGGGATATCCCTGCATTCGTCTGACGGTCAACCGGCGAAACAGCGGCTCCGTCGCCGCCTACCGGAAGATGGGCTTTGTTACGGTGCGGGAGCAGGTTGCGGATATCGGCCGGGGGTTTGTCATGGACGATTATGTGATGGAGCTGGCCGTACCTCCGGTTTCCTGAGGACCGGCAGAGCGGTCGCTTATCTTGTGTTTTTTCATCAATTGACAGGGAGAAACCCGTCTGACGGCGCTCAAGAGAGGTCTGTCCTCTGTTGTTCTGCCGTCAGGTTTTTTTGGTGCTTTTGGGGTGAAAAAGGGAATTTGCAAGGCGGGCGCAACGTCGGACTAATGCCCGGCAACGAGGACAACATCTCAACCAGCCTCTGCATTTATCCCGAAAAACCATGTTGTCCCTGTCTGTCGATGCACCGTTTTCTAAACACAGCAGGAAGCCGGGGGAAAATCTCCCCCGGCTTCCCTGTACAATTTGTGCTTTTTTGATACTTTCCCGGCGATATGGCGGCTCAGCGTTCCAGAGACTCGCTGATCGTTTCCTGCACCATGTGGGCGATTTTGGCCTGAATATTGCCTATGGCGGCCTCGACCGCCGCCTCCACCTGATCGGAGACCTCATCCATGGCATCACTGACCGCCTCTTCAATAGCGCTCTCCACCGCATCGCTGATCAGGTCGTCCATGTCGGGCATGCCAGGACCGCAGAAGTTCCCCTTTGAGCGGATGGGAGCGGGAACCAGCCCCTCTGCCTCCGGCAGACAGGACAGCATGTCCAGCAGCAGAGCGGCCATACAACCGACACGCTCCAGATCGGCATACCGGGTGGAGGCGGTGGTGCCCAGCCCTTTCGGGATACGGCTGATAATACCGTTTTCAGTAATCCAGCCGTGGCGGACCGCCTGATCATAAAGGGCGTTATAGGTATCCATACAGGGAAAGAGGCCGCCGTTGCTCATATTGTGGTCGGCAGCGGTGAAACGGATGCGTTCCAGAAGGGCCATGGCCTGCTTCAGGCGGAGGGTATCGCGGCAGACAGAAGTGGTATCGCGGTTTTCCATATCGTTCGTCATTTGAACAGCCTCCTGTTTTGTGACAGGCGGAGCTGCCAGGCAGATCGTGTCGGGGCTTACCCAGCGAGCTCTGCCTTTTTTAACCAGCCCATTCGCACGGCGCGGATAGGTGGCTTCATAAGTTTTTCCGTTTTCGTCGGTTACGATAATGTTTTTGGCGATGGGTATCCTCCCCTTTCGCTAACCGAATACACTGGCTGTTTTTTATGATGGGTGTCGTCCCCTGTGTACAAGTTCCATTATATCGGGTACCGGGAAAAACACAATGGTCTATTTGTACATAAATGAGTGATAATAAATCTCATATTAGAGGAATTATTCTAAATTATGCCCCTCGAATGATATAAAAATTTTTAGTAAGAGAGAAAAGGAGAAGGATTGCCTACGTTTCAGAGAGAAAGGCCGCTTGCTTTTTGTTTTGGGGGTGGGGGATGGCAGGAGGAAAAGGAGATCAGGAGAAAAATTCTGCTGAGAGATGGTTTTCAGCAGGAGGCTCTGTGGTTTCGCCCTTTTTCTTGTGGACAGGTCAAGTAAAATGGACGATATGTCTGCTGTTTCCGGTGGAGTGATGTCAGGGGAGCAGATGACGGAAAAAAGAGGCATACTGTTAAGATGACTAGTAAAAGGAATAAGAAAACGGGCAATATGCACAATAGTTTGGAGGGCACTACGAAATTATTTTGAAAAACAAACAAAAACGCTTGCTATTTTATTGGATTGTTGGTAAAATGAACCTAACAAAACAAAGGGAGGGTCTCCCATGGAATTGAATAGAGGCGCTGACCGGGATCAGGCTATCGGCCGTTTTTTGCAGGGGGCGGATACCCACGCCTATGAATGGCTGGGCTGCCATTACATCGGCGACGGAGCCTACGTCTTCCGGGTGTGGGCGCCGAATGCCCGAGCGGTGTCGCTGGCCGGGGATTTCAATCACTGGGAGCCGGGGGCGCACCCGATGGAGCGTCTGGGAGACAGCGGGATATGGGAATGTCAGATGTCGGATATACAGGAATACGATTGCTACAAATATGCCGTGACACCGGCAGGCGGGGGAGCACCGGTGATGAAATCGGACCCCTATGCCTGCCACTTTGAGACGAGACCCGCCAACGCCTCCAAGGTTTACCACCTGGAGGGATATGAATGGGGAGACACAGAGTGGACCCGGCAGAAAAAGGAATTTTCCCCCTATGACCGGCCTGTGAATATTTATGAGATTCATCTGGGTTCCTGGCGGCGGTATCCCGACGGCAATCCGATCCCCTACGACCGGCTGGCCGAGGAGCTTATCCCCTATGTTCAGGAGATGGGATATACCCACATTGAGCTGCTGCCGGTGCTGGAACATCCCTTTGATGGCTCATGGGGATATCAGGTGACTGGCTATTACGCGCCCACCTCCCGCTATGGTGTGCCCAAAGATTTTATGAAATTTGTCGATGCCTGTCATCAGGCGGATATCGGTGTGATCATCGACTGGGTGCCCGCTCACTTTCCCAAGGACCAATGCGGGCTTTACCGTTTTGACGGTGGTCCCTGCTATGAGTATGCCGACCCGCGCAAGGGGGAGCATTACGAATGGGGCACCTGTGTGTTTGACTATGGTCGGCCGGAGGTGCGTTCCTTCCTGATTTCCAACGCCCTGTTCTGGCTGGAAAAGTATCATATCGACGGCATTCGGGTGGACGCAGTAGCCTCCATGCTGTATCTCGACTATAACCGGAAGGAGGGGGAGTGGTCGCCCAACCGCTATGGCGGCAAGGAAAATCTGGAGGCAGTGGATTTCCTTCAGCGCCTCAACGAGGCTGTGTTTGCCGCCCATCCCCATACCCTGATGATCGCCGAGGAATCCACCGCGTGGCCGCTGGTGTCCCGTCCCACGACCGATGGGGGATTGGGCTTTAACTTCAAGTGGAACATGGGCTGGATGAATGATATGCTGCATTATGTGTCGCTGGACCCTCTCTATCGCCGCTATCATCATGACAGCCTGACCTTTTCCTTCTTTTACGCTTTTTCAGAGAATTATATTCTGCCGGTTTCCCATGACGAGGTGGTCCATGGTAAGGGATCTCTGATCGGCAAAATGCCTGGCTCATATGAAGAAAAATTTGCCGGCGTGCGTTCCTTCCTGGGATACATGATGGCCCACCCGGGCAAAAAGCTGCTGTTTATGGGCTGTGAGTTCGGCCAGTTCAAGGAATGGGATTTTGAGAGTGGGCTGGACTGGCTGCTTCTCGATTATGAATCGCATCGGATGCTGCGGCATTATGTGGCATCTCTCAACCGCTTTTATCGGGAAAATCCTGCCCTGTGGGAGAACGACTTTTCCTGGGACGGCTTTTCCTGGATTGCTCATGACGATTACAGCCAGAGCGTGATCGCCTTCCGCCGGATCGACAGCCGGGGTGGCGAGCTGATTGCGGTGTGCAATTTCAATCCGGTGCGGCGGGTCTTTTACCGGATTGGGGTGCCGGTGCACGGCGCCTATACTGAGGTGTTCAATTCCGATCTGGAGGAATTCGGAGGGAGCGGCATCCGAAACGGGACGCTGGACAGCGAGCGGGAACCCATGCACGGGTTTGAACAGTCGCTTTCACTGACCCTCCCGCCGCTTTCTGTGCTCTATTTCCGTCTGGACGAAGCCAGACAGCTTCATAAGAAATCCGTAAGAGGCGTGTCAGCCGGCAAGTCCTCCGCCAAAAGCGGAGCAGACCCGCACGGCAGTAAGAAGTCCGTCTCCCGCAGTCAGGAGGTCTGATCAATGTTCCGTAAACAGGAGTGCGTTGCCATGCTGCTGGCGGGTGGACAGGGGAGCCGGCTGTATGTGCTGACCCGCGACATCGCCAAGCCTGCCGTTCCCTATGGGGGTAAATACCGCATCATCGACTTTCCGCTGTCCAACTGTATCAACTCCGGCATTGAAACGGTGGGGGTGCTGACACAGTATCAGCCTCTGGTACTTAATGATTACATAGGTTCCGGTCAGCCGTGGGATTTGGATCGAATAGACGCAGGGGTTCACGTGCTGCCGCCCTATCAGGGCAGTGAGGGCGGTGGCTGGTACAAGGGCACTGCTAACGCCATCTATCAAAATATGACCTTTATTGAGCGATATGATCCGGAATATGTGCTGGTGCTGTCGGGCGACCATATTTATAAGATGGATTATTCCGACATGATCGCGTTTCACCGACAGAACGGGGCCGACTGTACCATTGCCGTGATCGAGGTGGAGATGTCGGAGGCCAGCCGTTTCGGCATTCTTAACACTGAGCCGGACGGCACTATCTACGAATTTGACGAAAAACCCAAGGAGCCCAAAAGTAATCTGGCCTCTATGGGCATCTATGTGTTTAACTGGAAGAAGCTGCGGCAATATCTGACCTCCGATGAGCAGGATCCGAAGTCCCAGAATGATTTTGGGAAAAATGTACTGCCGGCGATGCTGAATGCCGGTGAGAAGATGATGGCTTACCGTTTTGAAGGCTATTGGAAAGATGTGGGGACCATCGACAGCCTGTGGGAGGCCAACATGGATCTGCTGGACCCCCGGGTACCAATGGATCTGGATGATCCCAACTGGCGGATTTATTCCCGAAATCCCGGTCTTCCTCCCCATTTCACAGGAGAGGGAGCGACGATACAGAACAGCTTGATTTCGGAGGGGGGCAATATCTTCGGCCATGTGGATTTCTCCGTGCTTTTCCCCGGTGTGACGGTAGAGTCTGGGGCTGAAGTGAGGGACTCCATCATTATGCCGGGGGCGGTGGTCCGGCGGGGGGCAAAGGTACAGTATGCTATTGTGGCGGAAAACGCCGTGATCGGGGAGGATGCTGTAGTCGGCGCCCGGCCGGAGGACTGCAGCGGAGATGGGAGCTGGGGCGTGACGGTAGTGGCTGCCGGCGTCCGCATCGGCGCCCACAGCAAGGTGCCCCCTAAAGCCATGATTGACACCGACATGGAAGGAGGGGCTGTGCTGTGAGAAAGCAAAATGCGCTGGGCTTGCTCTTTTCCAACATGTACGATGATTCTTTACGGGAGATGACCGCGCTTCGGGCCTTTGGCTCCATTCCCTTCGGGGGACGGTACCGCCTGATTGATTTTCCCCTGTCCAATATGGTGAATGCAGGGATTTCCAAGGTGGGTATTATCACCAAGAACAACTATCAGTCGCTGATGGATCATATCGGGTCAGGAAAAGCGTGGGATCTGTCCCGCAAAAATGAGGGCCTGTATTTTCTGCCGCCCTATAGTGGGGGGGATCAGATGTATGCGGGCCGGATTTCCTCTCTGATGAGCATTGTCCCCTTCCTGCGCAATTCGCGGGAGGAATATGTCATCATGTCCGATTGCCATGTGGTGGGCAATATCGACTACGAGCGGCTGCTGCAGGCGCATATTGAATCCGGTGCGGATATTACGGTAGGATACCGGCGGGGCGCCGTGCCCCGGCTGCCGGACGCCCTGTGCCTGCAGCTGGCGAAGGATGGTATGGTGAAGGATATTCGTCTGGGCGATTTTTCCGGGGAGGAGGAATGCTGCTTTGGTCTGGGGCTGTATGTGGTGCGCCGGGAACGGCTGCTGCAGCTGACAGTTGAGGCGGCCAGCCACAGCCGGATGGAATTTGAGCGCGACGTGCTGCAGCGCCGTTTGGGTTCCCTGAGGATCATGGGGTACGGCGTTCCGGAATACACGGCGGTTATCTATTCGCTGGACAGCTATTTCCGCGCCCATATGGAATTTTTACAGTCCGATGTGCGGAATGCCCTCTTTCCTGTCCACCGGCCCGTCTATACCAAGGTGCGGGACTGTTCGCCTGCCCTCTATGGCCTCCGCGCAGAGGTTGGGAATTCCCTGGTGGCCGACGGTGTGACGATTGAGGGAACGGTGCGCAACTCCATCGTCTTTCGTGATGCCCATATCGGTCGGAATACACATATAGAAAACTGCGTTATCATGCAGGGTTCGCTGGTGGGTGAGAAATCGGAGCTGAACTGTGTGGTGCTGGATAAGGATGTCGCCATCCGCGCCGGCCGTACTCTGCGGGGATATGAGAGCTACCCCATGTTCATCGCGAAGGGCAGTGTGGTGTAAACCAGCCAGAGAAAGGATAACCGGCGGCACGGCCTGCACAGGTGGGGCCGTGACAAAGGAAAATGGCGCCATTCGGCGTTCAAAATAAAGAGACCGTGCCTATGGCGGCACGGCTGAGAAAGGCGTGATTTCGGTGAAGGTGTTGTATGTGACCAGCGAGGCGCTTCCGTTTGCCGCGTCGGGCGGACTGGCCGATGTGGCAGGGTCGCTTCCCCACGCGCTGCGTCAGCGGCTGGTGGGCTGCCGTGTGGTGCTTCCGCTGTACGAATCGGTGCCGCAGGAGCTGCGGGATCAGATGCGTTTTATCGCCAGCTTTTCGGTTCCGGTAGCCTGGCGCCGCCAGTACTGCGGGCTGTTTGAGGCGCGGGTCGGCGGGGTGATCTATTATCTGCTCGACAACCAGTATTATTTCAAGCGCCCGGGTCTGTACGGCCACTATGACGATGCGGAGAGGTTTGCCTTTCTGGCGCGTGCAGCACTGGAGATGCTGGCTTATGTGGACTTCCGCCCTGACATTATCCATGCCAACGACTGGCAGACAGCCCTGACGCCGGTGTATTACCGGCTGTTTTACGCCGGGCGGGAGGAATATCAGGATATCCGGACGATTTTTACCATTCATAATATTCAGTATCAGGGCAAATATGGCATGGAGATTCTGGAGGATGTCTTCGGCATTTCTCAGGGGAACCGGCAGCTGGTGGAACAGGATGGCTGCGTCAATCTGATGAAAGGGGCCATTGAAGCGGCGGACCGTGTCACCACGGTCAGTCCCACCTACGCGCAGGAGATACGGGACCCGTGGTTTTCCTATGGACTGGATTCCATTCTGCGCCTGCGACATGAGAAGCTGAGCGGTATCCTGAACGGGATTGATACCGACGGCTATAACCCCGAAACCGACCCGGATATCTATGCACCGTATACAGCGGAGGACCCGTCCGGAAAGGCGGAAAACAAACGGGCTCTGCAGGAGCGGCTCTATCTGCCCCAGCGTCCTGATGTGCCTCTGCTGGCCATGGTCACCCGTCTGGTCTCACAGAAGGGACTGGATCTGATCAACTATATCCTCGGCGAGCTGTTGCAGGAGGATATTCAGCTGGTGGTGCTGGGGTCTGGAGACTGGACCTATGAAAACGCCTTCCGTGAAGCACAGGATCGCTTCGGTGGACGCTTTGTCTACTGTCAGGGTTTTGTGCCTGAACTGGCGCGGAAAATATACGCCGGATCGGACATCTTCCTGATGCCCTCCAAAAGCGAGCCCTGCGGCCTGTCGCAGATGGTGGCCTGCCGTTATGGAGCGGTGCCGGTCGTGCGGGAGACCGGCGGTCTGAAAGACAGTATCACCGATTGCGGGGACGGAAAGGGAATGGGCTTTACGTTTAAGACCTATAACGCGAACGACATGCTGTATGCGATCCGCCGCTCCCTGGGCGCTTATGCCAATAAAACCGATTGGCCGGTCATTGTCAACCGGGCGATGACTGCCGATTTCAGCTGGGGACGTTCCGCCAACGAGTATATTCGCCTGTATAAATCCCTGACCAGAGAGGACTGAGCGTCCCTGAGCGGAGAGCTGTCCTTCAGAGGTGCTCTCCATGGCGCGACAAAATCAAGAACAAGAGATAAAATACCCGGCCCGGCCAGCTCAGCATGAGCCGGCCGGGCCGGGTATTTCGGTGATCAGAACTTGATACCGGCGGCCGTTTGGGGATACTATGGCAGGCGGTATGCAGGGAGGGAAGGGGCCTCTCCCCGGGAGAAGCCCCGCTTTTCCGAAGAACCTCTGGAGATCTGTGCCTGAAAGGTCATTCCGAACGACTCTCACGCAGGGTAAGCAGGCGGGGCAGATGCTTTTTGACCTGCTGTTCCATCTCCGCGTCGCCGATGACGGTAGTGCGGCCATCGGCGTATTCGCCGTCGATCCATTCCTTGATCCGCTGGACGCCTTCCTCCCGCTTGTCGATGATATCGCCGTCGGAAAGGGAGAAATAGGTGTTGATCCAGGCGGCGATTCCGGCGGCGCCGGAATGGGCGTCCACCACCACGATGGGGGGACGGCCCAGAATATCGGTGGTGTTGAAGATGTTGTAGATTTCCTCATCCTTCAGCAGACCGTCAGCATGAATGCCGGCGCGGGTGGCGTTGAAGGCCCGTCCGACAAAGGGGGTGCGGGGCGGAATCTCAAAATGCTGTTCGTTTTCAAAATAGTTGGCGATATCGGTGATCACCCGCAGGTTCATGCCGCCGGTGTTGCCCTTGAGCTGGCAGTATTCGATCACCATGGCCTCCAGCGGCGTATTGCCGGTCCGTTCGCCGATCCCCAGCAGGGAGGCGTTGACCGAAGCGCAGCCGTAAAGCCAGGCGGTCACGGCATTGGGCACCGCATTATAGAAATCGTTGTGACCATGCCATTCCAGATAGGAGGAGGGGACCCCCGAATAGTTGGTCAGGCCGTACATGATCTGCTGGACGCTGCGCGGAAGCACGACGCCGGGAATGGAGGAACCGAGTCCCAGCGTGTCGCAGGCGCGCACCTTGACCGGAATGCCAGCGTCGCGGGACATCTCCATCAGCTTTTCTGCAAAGGGGAGAACAAAGCCATAGAAGTCAGCGCGGGTGATATCCTCAAAATGGCAGCGGGGGACAATACCAGCCTCCAGCGCCGCCGCCACCACCGACAGGTAGTTGTTCATCGCCTCGCTGCGGGTCCAGTGCATTTTTTTAAAGATATGGTAATCAGAGCAGGAGACGAGAATGCCGGTTTCCTTCAGTCCCATCTCCCTGACAAGCTGGAAATCCTCTTTTTTGGCGCGGATCCAGGCTGTGATCTGCGGAAAATCGTAACCCAGCTCCTGGCATTTCAGCACAGCTTCCTTATCCTTGGGAGAATAAAGGAAAAATTCCGTCTGACGAATGATGCCGCTGCCGTTGTCCAGCTTGTGCAGCAGAGTAAACAGATCACAGATTTCCTTCACCGTATATGGGGAACGGGCTTGCTGGCCATCGCGAAAGGTGGTGTCGGTTATGTAGATCTTTTCCGGCAGGTTCATGGGAATAATACGATGATTGAAGATCAGCTTGGGAATATCGTTGTAGGGGTACATATTGCGGAACAGATTGGGATTCGGAACATCGGTAAACTGGAAGCCGAGCTCCAGCAGACCGGATTTCTCATTCAGCTTGGGCAGCATACTGGCCATATAAGCTTCCTCCTTTTTGTCCATGCAGCGGAAATAGCGGCGACCGTTCCGCTGGAATGCTTGAAAGAATAACCTAGTATACCAAATTTATGGCAGGCTTGTCAAATGAATCAAAATCTGGGGCCTTTTCACCTGCTGAAGTCCACTGAATATTTTCTGCTCCCTTCCATTGACTGACAGGGGAGACGCGGCTTTTCAGGGAAAAAACAGCTGCCTGAAGAACGGCGCCCGGCCCCTGGGAAGGGAAAACCATCATGATGGCGCCTGTGTCAATTTTTGTATGGCTTCCTCCCTGGATGAAACAAAGAAAAAGTCCTTTCCCTGATTGGATTCATACAGAAAATCCTTTAACGGTTTGCTGGTATAAGACGAAAAATCGCCGTAAACTGCGAATTTTATCTGATAGTTGATGAACTTTTGAAGGACTTCCCCGGCCAGACCGGTGCCAAGACGAAAGAAGTCTTCGCTAATTCCCGCCTTATCCATCACGATCCGGGCAGCGCCCGTTTGATATTTGACGGTCATGGCCAGATCCAACGCGGAGGAAGCGTCCACCAGGACATTCTCACCGCCGGAAATAATCGCTATATCCATTCCGTGTTCTGTTAGGTGTTCTATATTCACGTCACCTGTCTCCTCTCTGCCTCTGTATAGCTGTACGACTTTGATGGGAGACCAACCATAACACACCCGAAACGTCTTTGTCAAACCGGTGCGTCCGGCGGAATAAGGGCTGCAGGCTGTATTCAGCAGAAGGACTCCTGCCAGTTGAACAGAGCATACGGGGTATGGAGATTGCCTGGGCATTTATGCTATACTGGACCAAAGGAAAATTCTATAGGGATTTTCAAGGGCGTTGCTGTGGAACGAAGGACAGAAAGATGGAGCGGTGGCGTCCGGAATTTAAAGGAGGAAGCAGTCATGAGGCTGAGCTGTGTCAACATCGCCACTGTCAACCAGATTAAAATGAAGGATTTCTATTCTCTGGTGCTGAATGCCCCCTGTTATGAGAGGAATCCTTACCGTTATGAAATCAACGTGGATAATGTCCAAATCGTCATCACCCATACGGAAACCAAAACGCCGGTGAACCCGGATTGCTGTGGGCTGGAATTCTATGTCGACGATGTAGACGCAGAATATACCCGGCTGCTTGATGCGGGGATCCGCACAGAAAATCCGCCGGAGACGCTCCCCTGGAACTGCCGCTATTTTGCTGTGAAGGACCCGGATGGAAACAATCTGGACTTTGTCCAAATTATGGACGACGGGCAGCAGGCATAGAGCCCCTTTGGGGCGGGGTTTTCAAAGGGGCCGCGGCTTTTTGGGGAAGGTGGTTCCTCATTTTAGACTTTGGAAATACAGAAAAACGGAAAGGAGAAGTCCATCAGGACAGAGAGGAAGCACCATGGCGCGAAAAATAGAGATAGTGGATTACCAGCCTGAATGGGAGGCGCAGTATAGGGAAGAAGCGAAAAGGATCAAATCCGTTCTGGGTTGGAACTGTACGGCGATTTATCATATCGGAAGCACATCCGTACAGGCTCTTCGGGCAAAGCCGGTCATTGATATTCTTCCTGTCGTCAAAAGCCTTTCCGCTGTGGATGCCTGTCAGGCGGAACTCGAGACGCTGGGGTATGAGAGCATGGGGGAATTCGGTATTCCCGGCCGCCGTTTTTTCCGGAAGGGTGGGGATAACCGCACCCATCATATCCACATTTTCGACCAGAAGAATACCGCCGATATCAGCCGTCATCTGGCAGTTCGGGATTATCTCAGAAGTCACCCACGGGACGCGGAAGCCTATGCGACGCTCAAAACAGAGCTCGCCGGCCGGTTCCCTTATGATAACGATGGCTACTGTGACGGAAAGGCCGACTTTATGAGGGAGCTGGAGAAAAAAGCGCTGATCTGGACAAAGCAGCAGGGGCATTGTCCCTGGGGATGTGCTTGGGGATGACGACTACTGGACATTGGACGACCTTGACATGATGTTGGGAACCGCAGCAGGCAGCAGGAGCCTTCACAAACGACGGCGGTTGAAACGACCGGATTCTTCTACTGTCCCGCCGGGGGTTTACGGTAGCTGTTCCAATAAAAGAGGAGGGGCTTTTGTGATGCGATACCGAGTGCTGGAAGCAGAGGAAATCGACAGGGGATTATTTGGTGGCTTTATCCGCCGCCAGAAAGTTACCGAATGCTGGAGGCGGGACAGGGATGGCTGGCATATTCAGCAGGCGCCTTTTATCGACGACTGGACAGAGGAGGAGTATCAGACGCTGGTAGCTGGACTGAAGCGGACTGTTCAGACAGGCGGCTTTGTGTACGCCGCCCTTTGTGACGGTGTGCTGAAGGGATTTGTCTGCGTTGAGCCGCTTCTGTTTGGCGGCAGCCAGCGGTATCTGGATCTTTCGCAGCTCTATGTGTCGGAGGACAGACGCGGCCAGGGACTGGGCAAAGCGCTGTTTCTCGCAGCAAAGGAGTGGGCCGGGAAGCAGGGGGCTGGAAAGCTCTATATTTCCGCCCATTCTGCGGTGGAAAGCCAGGCGTTTTATCGGGCGATGGGATGTGTGGAAGCGCAGGTATATAGCCGGCGGCATGTGGAAAAGGAACCATATGACTGTCAGCTGGAATGTGAAGTATAGGGGAGTGCCCCCTTTTGCCGGACGGCGCCTCACAAAGAGGCGGCCGTCTTTTTTTGTTAAAAAAAGAATTGTATTACAAATTATTCCAAATCAGGCGACGGGCAGTCGAATTGGCTCAAAGCAGCGCCTATCGGCACAAATAGGGAGGGTAAAACGGTATTTTGAGGAAAATACCGGCGAAATCTCCCGCCATAAAAGTTGGACGCGCCACTTGCAATTTCCATTTGCAGCCGGTATAATGACGGGGTAGTGGCGAAAAGTAGGGCCAAGTGGTGGGAAGTGGTGAGTTTCAACTTTTTCCACCAAGTTTTCAACAATTGGAGCCCGGTGGCTGTGGAAGAATTAGCGCCTCTGGAGAAAGTCCCCCAACTTTTCCGGAAAAAAGAGGACCAACATGCTGTACGGACGATACCAACACAATATCGACGCGAAGGGGCGCCTGTTTGTGCCCGCAAAGCTGAGAGAAAAGCTGGGCGAAGCCTTTATCGCCGCGGCGGTGATGGATCATTGCGTCAGTCTGTATTCTATGGAGGAATGGGACAAGCTGCAGGAGGGGCTGGCCGCTATGCCTATGACCAAAGCGCGCAAGCTGCAGCGGTATTTGTCCTCCAACGCCGCAGATGTGCAGGTGGACTCCCAGGGCCGCATTCTGCTGCCCCGCCATCTGCTGTCCTATGCCGGACTGGAGAAGGAGGCGCTGGTCATCGGCGCCGGCAACCGGGCGGAGATATGGAACCCCGCTGCTTATGAAGAGGACAGCGGCAGCATGACCCCGGAAGAGGTGGAAGCCGAGTTTATGGAGCTGGGCTTTTGATGAGAAATAAGGCGGCCCCGCCTGAAAGAGGGAGACAGGAGCGATGAAGGAACCAACCGGCGGCTATCACCGCCCGGTATTGCTGGAGGAGACCCTCCAGGCACTGGCCATCCGTCCGTCCGGCCTTTATCTGGACGGCACGGCCGGCGGCGGCGGGCACTCCTTTGCCATCGCCTCCCGTCTGGACCCGGCCCAGGGAGGGCGTCTGCTGGCTCTTGACCGCGACCCCGACGCGGTGGCGGAGGCCTCCGCCCGGCTGACCGGCCTGCCGGCTCGGGTGGTGCGGTGCAATTTTACCGAAATGGAAGCGGCGCTGGGTGAGGCAGCAGGGTCGGTGGATGGTATTCTTTTGGATATCGGTGTGTCCTCTCATCAGCTGGATACACCGGAGCGGGGCTTCTCCTACCATGGCGATGCGCCGCTGGATATGCGGATGAGTCAGGAGGGCGCGACTGCCGCTGATCTGGTGAACACTCTCCCGGAGGCGGCTCTCAGCGCCCTGTTTGTCCGCTATGGGGAAGAGAAATTCGCCCGCCCCATCGCCCGCGCTGTTGTGCGGGAGCGGGAGCGGGAACCGATTGTCACCACCGGGCGGCTGGCCGACATCGTCCGGGAGGCGGTTCCGGCCTTTGCCCGCCGGGACGGGCACCCCGCCCGCCGGGTGTTTCAGGCGCTGCGTATTGAGGTGAACGGCGAGCTGGATTGCCTGTCGGCGGTGCTGGATACCGCCTTCCGCTGTCTGAAGGACGGGGGAAGGCTGGCGGTGATTACCTTCCATTCGCTGGAGGATCGAATGGTCAAGCAGCGGTTTGCGGCGCTGTGCCGCGGCTGTCTGTGCCCTCCGGACTTTCCCGTCTGCGTTTGCGGGCGGACTCCCGCGGCACGGCTGGTGCTCCGCCGCCCCGCACAGGCGGGGGAAGAGGAGCTTCAGGATAATCCCCGCAGCCGAAGCGCCCGTCTGCGCTGTATTGAGCGGCGGCATGATCCGTATGAGGAATAAGAAACGATTTAACAGGAAAGGATGAGAACGCGATGGCAGGCATGGGACGGGGGAATGAGGCTTACGACCTCTCCCTGTTTGAACCGAAGCCGGCAAAGGTAGTGCAGCTGGTTCCGGATAAGCGCAGGGCCAGGGCGCAGAAAAAGCAGCGGCGCATTCAATCGCTGCTGAATACAGCGGCCACTTTGCTGACGGCGGGACTGGCCGTGCTGGCGGTGGGTCTGGTGATCGCCTGCCGCGTTCATCTGACCGAGATGGACAGCCGGATCAAAACACAGCAGCAGGAGCTGAACAACCTGCAAAGCGAATATGTGCGGCTGACCTCCGAGCTGGCGGCCAAGACCTCCGCCCAGCAGGTGGAGGATTATGCAACCCAGGTTCTCGGCATGCAGAAGGCAGATCCCGGTCAGATTCAGTACATCACCGTCCAGGGGGGCAGTGAGGTGGAGCTGGTCGATCCGCAGGGCAGAGGGCTGCTGGAGACAATCGGTTCTGCGATATCCGATTTTTTCAGTGAGCTGACATACCTGTTTCAATAACCCCATATGTATTAGAGAACAAGTGGTGGGGTGATCCCCTGAGCAACTGAAGGCGGCTTCAGGCTCAGAAGGGAAAGGTGTTCAGGTGTATTCACCGGTGGGGTAAGGGGGGAGTTGGGATGGCAGTCTTGACTCTCTCCCTGTTTTTTTCGGAACAGCAGGGAAAATCGTCCATGCGGCGACAGAAAGGGTGAAGGAGCATTATGGCGAAAACAGGGAAAAAGGGCATCGTCACCAAGGCGCCTACCCGGCAGATGTGGCGCCGGTCGGTGGTGGTTTTGGTGGTTTTGATCGGCTTCTGCTTTTCCGCGCTGACCGGCCGTCTGGCAGTGCTCCAGATTGCGCAGGGGGATGAATGGCAGCAGAAGGCGGTTTCGCAGCAGCTCAGTGACAGCACGATTTCCCCCAAAAGAGGATCTATTTATGATACCAACCTGACGCCGCTGGCCCAGTCTGCCACTGTCTGGACGGTTATCATGTCTCCGAAAGATATTCCCGACGACGACACACGGCAGAAAATTGCCGATGAATTGTCCCTGATGCTGGAAGTAGACCACGATAAGCTGTTAGAGAAGACCCGGAAGGTTTCCTCACAGTATGAGGTGGTCAAGTCGAAAATTGAGCTGGCGCTGCGGGACGCGCTGTCCGAGTGGGTTCAGGAAAACGAGCTGACCGGCGTTTTCCGTGTGATCGAGGATTATAAGCGCTATTATCCCAACGCTACCATGCTGTCGCCGGTTTTGGGTTTTACCGGCACCGATAACTATGGCCTGTATGGTCTGGAAGCTTATTATGAGGAGACGCTGGCGGGAAAGCCAGGACGAATTGTCACGGCCAAGAACGGGTGGGGCGACGATATGCCCACTGCCTTGAAATTTGAAAAGACGGTGGATGCCGAAGACGGCAACAGCCTGGTGCTCACCATTGACAGCGTGGTACAGCGATATGCGGAGAAATATCTGGCGAATGCCGTCAAGGAAGTAGGGGCTACCAACCGTGGAGCGGCCATTGTGATGGACGTGAACACCGGCGCCATACTGGCCATGGCTACCGAGGGCGGGTTTGATCTGAATAATCCGATGACCATCGCCAACCCCGACACGGCGGCTGCCATTGCCGCCCTTTCAGGCGACGAGCAGTCGGAGGCACTCCGAAAGGCGCGTCAGGCGCAGTGGGTGAACAAACCGATTTCCGATTTTTATGAGCCGGGTTCGGTATTCAAGGTTTTTACCGCTGCCATGGCGCTGGAGGAAGGAGTGGTGGACGAAAGCACCCAATTTAACTGCAACGGTTTTCTGATGCGCGGCGGCGCGAGGATGAACTGTCACAAAAAGGGCGGACACGGTCTTCAGCCCTTTCCGCTGTGCATCTCCAACTCCTGCAACCCGGCCTTTATTCAAATCGGCGAGCGGGTGGGGGCGGAATCCTTTTTCAAATATTTCACCGGCTTCGGCTTTACCGAAAAAACCGGAATCGATATGCTCAGTGAATCCAAGGTCACCGATGTGCTGTATCACGATGCCGGTGAGCTGGGGGAATCACAGCTGGCGGCCTCTTCCTTTGGCCAGACCTTTAAGGTGACCCCTATTCAGATGATCACGGCGATGTGCGCTGCTGCCAACGGCGGGAGACTGATGCAGCCCTATGTCGTGCGGCAGGTTATCGACGCACAGGGCGATGTTGTCAAAAATGTGGAACCGGTGATCAAGCGGCAGGTGATTTCCTCCGATACCTCAGCCCGTATTTCCCGGATTCTGGCCGATGCGGTAAACGGCGGCGGCAGCAAGAACGCTTATGTGGCCGGTTATCGAATGGCAGGAAAAACAGGCACCTCAGATAAAACTGACCAGCAGGTGGCCGAGGGGGTCAAAAAGGATGTGGTGGCCTCCTTCTCGGGCTTTGCACCGGCGGATAATCCCCAGGTGGCGATTCTGGTCCTGCTTGACGAGCCTCACGCCCCTATCAACTTTGGCGGGACCATCTCGGCGCCTGTGGCGCAGAAAATTATGGCCGACGCACTGCCCTATCTCGGCATTGAACCGGTGTATACCGAGCAAGAGCTAGCCAATATGAATCGTACCACTCCCGATGTCAAGGATAAAGAGGTCTCTGCAGCTCAGAATATAATCGACAACAGCTCACTGAAATATAAGGTGGTGGGCTCCGGCTCCACCGTTTTGCGGCAGGTGCCGGAGGCGGGAACCTCCATCCCTAAAAACGGAATGGTGGTTCTGTATACGGAGGAAAACGGCGCAGAACAGAAGGCGATTGTCCCCGATTTTCAGGGAAAGACGCTGTCGCAGGCCAATCAGGCGGCGGCCGCGGCGGATATCAACCTGCAGATCGCGGGTGTGATATCGGGCGCCGATAACGGCGGCACACAGGGGGAGGCCAAGGGAGGCCGGCAGAGTGTGGAGGCCGGCACCGAGGTGAAGCCCGGAACTGTGGTAGAGGTGGAATTTATCTATGAGGATAATATCGCCTGACCGACGTTTTAACCGAAAAGAAAGGAAAAATGGTGACATATGAAGCTCTCACAGCTGATGCGGGATATTGTCCGGCCGGATTTCGAGCAGGACATTGAGGGGATTACCTGTGATTCCCGGCGGGTTCGTCCAGGCTGGGCGTTTGTCTGTATCGACGGCGTCCGGACAGATGGGCATGGCTTCGCACGGCAGGCGGCTGAGGCAGGGGCCAGCGCCATTATTGCTCAGAGAGATACCGGCTGTCCGCATCAGATACAGGTGCCCTCCTCCCGTGCGGCCTGGGCGCGGATGTGTGCCAACTGGTTTGGCCGCCCCGCCGAACGGCTTCATCTGATCGGGATCACCGGTACCAATGGCAAAACGACGGTAACCTATATGCTGAAGGGGATACTGGAGTCCTGCGGCTATAAGGTAGGACTGGTGGGCACCATTCAGAACATGATTGGGGACCGGGCGCTTCCGTCGGGACATACCACCCCTGATCCCTACGATTTGCAGAGTATGCTGGCTCTCATGCTGGCGGAGGACTGCACCCATGCCGTGATGGAGGTATCCTCCCATGCGCTGGACCAGGATCGGGTGGAGGGATGTCAGTTTGATGCGGCTGTTTTTACCAATCTGACCCAGGATCATCTGGACTATCATGGGACGATGGGACGTTATCTGGAGGCGAAAAAACGGCTGTTCCGCCTCTGCCGTACCGCGGTGATCAATGACGATGATCCCTGGAGCGGACAGCTGATCGAGGGGCTTTCCTGTCCGGTGAAAACCTATTCGGTGGGCAATGATGCGGCGGATTACACGGCGCGCAATGTGTGCCCACGTCCGGACGGCAGCGATTTCGAGCTGGTGGGAACGGCGGAAATTGGTCGGGTCCGGCTGAGAATACCGGGACGTTTTTCGGTATATAATGCGCTGGCCGCTTCCGCCTGCGCCTGTGCGCTGGGGGTGCCGCTGCGCCAGGTGACCGAGGCACTGGGGACGGTTCCGGGGGTGCGGGGCCGCGCGGAAATTGTGCCATGCGGACGGGACTACACCATTGTTATTGATTATGCCCATACTCCGGACGCGCTGGAGAATATCTGCCGGACGCTGAAGGAATGCTGCTCCGGCCGGCTGATGACACTGTTCGGCTGCGGCGGAGACCGGGATCGGGACAAACGCCCCAAGATGGGCGCGGTCGCCGCCCGATACTCCGACTTTTTGGTACTGACTTCGGATAATCCGCGCACCGAGGTCCCCGCCGATATCATCGAAGATATTCGCGAAGGTGTGGAGGGACAGGGGACGCCGTATATTGTGGTGGAAAAACGGCCCGAGGCCATCCGGTGGGCGATGGAACACGCCCAGACAGGCGACATCCTGCTGCTGGCGGGCAAGGGACACGAGACCTATCAGGTGGTGGGGACGGAAATCTGCCATATGGATGAGCGCGAAATTGTGGAGGAGATTCTGGGTGCCGGAGAACAGGAGGCCGCCGGCGAAGAATAGGACCTGACTGGATCTGGGCAGGACGAAGGCGGATTTTCTCTGGGTGAGGCTTTGACTGGAAAGAATTTCCGCGCCGGGAGGCTGGCGGGGCGGAGTATTATACTGAAGGAACGGGCGGCTGCCTGTTCCCGGAAAGCGGTGGAGGTTTCAATGGATATGATAAACGTAACCGTGCTGATTGCGGGAGCACTGGCGGCGTTTTTGCTGGCGGCTCTGTTGGGGAAGGCGCTGATTCCCCTGCTGCACCGACTGAAATTTGGACAGGTGATTCGGGATGAAGGGCCGTCCTGGCATAAAAGCAAGCAGGGCACCCCCACCATGGGCGGCCTGATCTTCATCCTTTCCACCGTGATAGTACTAGCCGCCGTCTGGCTGCTGGGGGAGCTGTTTTGGACCTTTCGGCTTTCCTCCGAAATGGCATTGACGCGCACCCGTGTGTTCGCCGGGCTGCTGCTGGCGCTGTGCTGCGGCGGCATCGGCTTTCTGGACGATTACATCAAGGTGGTAAAAAAGCGCAATTTGGGTCTGACCGATAAGCAAAAGATGTTTTGTCAGCTGCTGGTCGGCACAGCTTATGCTCTATGGCTGTATCTGGCCGGCGGCACGGTGATAGAGGTCCCTTTTTATGGACAGGTGGATATGGGGCTGTGGTTTATCCCGTTTTGTGTGTTTGTCATTGCGCTGGGAACCAATGCCGTCAATCTCACCGATGGGGTGGACGGTCTGTGCGGCACGGTCAGTTTCATAGCCTGCCTGTTTTTTGTGGCGGCAGCCGGCCTGATTGGCTATTTTCAGATGGGGCTGATGGCGGCGGTTTTTGCCGGCTCGCTGGCGGGTTTCCTGATGTGGAACCTCCATCCGGCCAAAGTGTTTATGGGGGATACCGGCTCGCTTTTCATCGGAGGTGTCCTGTGTGCGTTGGGCTTCGGTACAGGGCGGCCGCTACTGCTGATTCCGGTGGGGATTGTCTATCTGACGGAGGCGGCATCGGTGATTTTGCAGGTGACCTGGTTCAAGCTGACCCATGGCCGGCGGCTGTTTAAGATGAGCCCCATCCACCATCATTTTGAGCTGTCGGGCTGGAGTGAGAATCGTATTGTCACGGTGTTTTCCCTGATTACACTGGCGGGGGCCGCCGTGTCCATGCTGCTGCTGTATGCATAGCCGACCCTGTCCGCGGCGCATATTTCCCGCCCTCCGGACATAATAAAGAAAAGGGGGCTGGTATGGCCCCATGATCCCGATATGGGCCAATTAAGCGGAGGGAAGGAGGAAGAGGATGGCATCACGGGCATCCAGCTCTGCCGGAAATGCCGGCAGAATCAAAAATGTCGGCAGAACGGCGGTGCCTGTACGGCTGGGGGGCCGGGCCTCTGCCGCTGCAGACAAAACCAAGAAAAAGCACCGTTTGTTTGCGTTGGCCAACGGCTTCGACATGCCCTTTCTGATTATTCTGATGATTATCCTGGCGGTGGGACTGATCAGCCTTTTTTCCGCCAGCTATGCCTATTCCTTTTACTGGAACGATGGAGATAGCTTTTATTTTATCAAAAAGCAGCTGATTTTTGCTCTTTTGGGCGTGGCCGCCATGCTGCTGGTATCAACCATCGACTACCATATCCTGCATCATTTCGCCATTCCCATCATGTTCGTTTCCTATGTCCTGCTGGCGGTGGTGCTTTTTCTTCCCGATAAATCTGGAGTACACCGATGGATCCGTCTGCCGGGCCTCCAGTTTCAGCCGTCGGAAATCGCTAAATTTGGGATGATTCTGCTGTTTGCTCACCTGATTTCTCTGAATCATCGTCGGATGAACACACTGACCCGCGGTTTTCTGCCGTTTATCCTGATTTTAGGGATGACCTGCGGCCTGGTATTTCTGGAGCCGCATCTGTCAGGCACCATTCTGCTTCTGTCCATTGGCATGATCATGATGTATGTGGGAGGCACCCGCGTACTGTATCTGCTGCTGACGGTGGGCGGCGGTGTGGCGGCGGTGATTTATATGGTGTTTATCAAGGGATACGAGCAGGACCGCATCAACGTATGGCTGCATCCCTTTGAAGCTTATAAGACCAACCGGGATGAGGCCTGGCAGACTATCCAGTCCCTGTATGCCATCGGTTCCGGCGGATTTATGGGGCAGGGACTGGGGAAGTCCAGACAGAAGCACCTGTTTCTTCCCGAGCCGCAAAACGATTTTATCTTTTCGGTCATTTGTGAAGAGCTGGGCTTTGTTGGCGCGGTACTGGTTATCGTGTTGTTTGCCTTGCTGATATGGCGGGGCTTTACCATTGGGATGAAATCTCCGGATAAATTCGGGTCCATGCTGGCGATTGGTCTGACAGCACAGGTGGGCGTACAGGTGCTGCTCAACATTGCGGTGGTGACCAATACCATCCCGAACACGGGTATCAGCCTGCCCTTTTTCAGCTATGGAGGTACCTCCCTGGTGATGCTGCTGATGCAGATGGGGGTTGTCCTGTCCGTCTCACGGAATGTGAGCGATGAAAAGACGTGACAGCCGGGCGCGGCCCGGCCATCAAGGGTCTTTCGGTGGCAGCGCCGCCGGAGGAGGGAAGGAGAAACGGCATGCGCATATTGATGACCGGTGGGGGAACAGCGGGACATATTAACCCCGCCCTGGCCATTGCCGAAAAAATTCGACAGGAAAATCCTGACGCGGAAATTTTGTTTGTAGGGGCGAAGGGACGAATGGAAACCCGGCTGGTCCCGGCGGCAGGGTTCCCCATTGAGACAGTGGATGTTCGGGGGTTTCAGAGGCGCTTGACGGTGAAAAACATGGGTCGAAATCTTTCGGCTGCCGTTCATGCGGTCACCTCCGGAGGGGAAGCCCTCCGCATCTTAAAACGCTTTCGCCCGGATATGGCGATTGGTACCGGCGGGTACGTGAGCGGACCGGTTCTCCGGCGAGCGGCGAAAATGGGGATTCCCATTCTGGTTCATGAATCCAACGCTTTTCCCGGCGTAACGGTAAAGCTGCTGGCCAAACACGCCGAGGCGGTCCTTATCGCCGACGAAGCGGCCCGCCGATTTCTTCCCCCGGACTGCCGCGTCATAGTGACCGGAAATCCGCTGGGATCGGGTTTTGCAGACCCCGACCGGGAAAGGGCCCGGCGGGAGCTGCAGCTGGACAGCCGACCGATGATTCTTTCCTACGGCGGGAGCCTGGGGGCAGAGCGAATCAACGCCGTGATGACCGAGGTGCTGGAACGAAGTCAACAGGCGGGAGAGCTCCAGCATATCCACGGTGCGGGCCGGGGCGGGTATGAAAAAATGTGCGCACATCTGAAGGAACGGGGCATTTCTCCCGGCACGGAGAGTATCCGCGTGAGAGAATATATCGACGATATGCCCCGCTGCATGGCGGCGGCTGACCTGGTGATCTGCCGCTGCGGCGCCATGACCCTCAGTGAGCTGCCGGCCGCGGGCAAGCCGGCCATCCTGATTCCTTCCCCCAATGTCGCGGAAAATCATCAATACCACAACGCTATGGCGCTGGTGAAAAAGGGGGCAGCGCTGTGTATGGAAGAAAAGGACCTGACAGCAGACGCTTTGTGGGAGACTCTGAGCCGCCTGATGGCCGACCCTGCACAGCTGCACAGGATGGGGGAGAATGCCCGAGACAGCGCCATTACCGACGCCGCTGACCGTATTTATATGGTGGTGAAGGAAACACTGGAAAAGCATGGTACACATTAAACAGCGACTGTCTTGCCAAACGGGGATAAAAAAGAAAAACCAAAAAATTCCCGTCCGTATTCCTCCTTTTTTCACTCAACCTCTTCCTTTTGCATAGGATGGCTTGCAGGCGTATCCGCGAGAAACGCCGTTCCATTGCGAAAGGGTGCATGCTATGTCAAGGCTGATTGTCGAGGGCTTACATAAGCTGGACGGCGAAACCGCCATCCATGGGGCGAAAAACAGTGTGCTGCCGGTGCTGGCGGCCACCCTCCTTGCCGAAGGAGAAAGTGAAATCACCAATTGTCCCCGTCTTTCCGACGTGCGGGCCACGGCCTCCATCCTGCGTCATCTGGGCTGTGAGGTTTCGACGGAGGGGGATGTGGTCACGGTCAATCCGGCGGGATTGTGCCGGAGTGATATTCCTGATCATCTGATGAGGGAAATGCGCTCCTCTATTGTTTTTCTGGGGGCGATTGCTGCGCGTACAGGCGAGGCACAGCTCTCTTTTCCCGGCGGATGTGAGCTGGGGCCCCGGCCGATCAATCTTCATCTGTCGGCGCTGCGCCGTCTGGGGCTGGAGATTGAAGAGGAGCGGGGTCGCCTCAACTGCCGGACCGGGGGCCGCCGTCTGCGCGGGGCCGCTGTTACTTTGGAGCAGCCCAGCGTCGGCGCCACGGAAAACCTTTTGCTGGCCAGTGTGACCGCTGAGGGGACGACCAGCATCATCAACGCAGCGCGGGAGCCGGAGGTAGTGGACTTGTGCCGCTATCTCAACGCCTGCGGCGCACAGATCACCGGTGCGGGAGAAAGTACCATTACGGTGGAAGGGGTAGAGCGCCTGAACAGCTGCCGTCATCGAGTGCTGCCCGACCGTATTGAAACGGTTACCTATCTGGCTGCGGCCGCGGCTACCGGCGGTCGTGTGACGCTGACGCATACCGATCCCACCCTGATTTCATCGGTGCTGCCGGCGTTTGAAGAGGCGGGCTGCCGTCTGGATTGGGCGGAGAACTCCCGACGGCTGACGCTGACGGCGCCGGACAGACTGAAGAGAATCACCAGTGTGCTGACGATGCCCTACCCCGGCTTTCCGACCGATGCCCAGGCGCCGGTGATGGCGATGACCTGTGTGGCGGAAGGAACCAGCGTTTTTATTGAAACAATTTTTGACAGCCGTTACCGCCATGTTGACGAGCTGGCCCGTCTGGGAGCTCATATCAAGGTGGAGGGCAGGGTCGCGGTGGTGGAAGGCGTCCCGGAGCTTTCAGGGGCGCAGGTGGAATGCACCGACCTGAGGGGCGGGGCGGCGCTGGTGATTGCAGCGCTGGCCGCAGATGGGGAGACGGAGATCACAGCACTCCGCCATTTGGACAGAGGATATGACCGGTTGGAGGAAGGACTGGCGAGGCTGGGCGCCCGAATCCGCCGGATGGACTGAGCCGTCGGGAAAGGCGGGAATCACAGATGAGAAATGACGGAAAACAACGGCGGCCAGGGACCGCCAGCCGGCCGGAAGGGCAGTCCAGGGCCGCCGGTCGGCCGGTGAGGCCGCCGGCCGGAAGCACAACGGCAAAGAGATCTGCCGCCGCACCGGGAAGGAAAAGAAAACGGAAACGCCGGATCAGCCGCTTTCATATGCTGATGGCCTTGCTGCTGGCGCTGGTGGTGGTGGCGGCTTCTGTAACGATTTTTCTTTTGCTGGCGCCCCGCACGCCCGTACCAGGGGCGGAGGATGGCCGCAAAACAGCGATTTTCGGTATTGGCAGAATCACGGTAGAGGGCGATACACGCTATGCTTCAGCGGACATTATTGAGAAGAGCGGCGCCTTTCTGGGGCAGAGCGTGTTCACCCTGGACAAAAAGGGAATGGCGGAAAGGGTGCTGGAGGCTTTTCCCTATATCGAAAAGGTGGCGGTGGACAGTCCATCCTTTGATCATGTGAGGATTACCGTGTCCGAGGTCGCCCTTTTGGGAGCGGTTTCCGCTGGGGAAAGCTGGTGGATGATTGGCACAAACAATAAACTGCTGGAGCGACTTCCTTCCGGTGAAGCTGTACC
>JAAWCO010000052.1 GCA_022793315.1 Clostridiales bacterium
CATGTCCAAAATCGAAAGCGGAAAAATGACACTGAATGTGGATCAGGTTTCTCTGCGAGAGGTGATGGACGGGATCGTCAACATTATCCAGCCGCAGGTGAGGGCAAAGCGCCAGCGTTTTGATGTTTTTATCCACGATATTTCCACAGAAAACGTCTGCTGTGATGGGGTTCGTCTGAATCAGGTGCTGCTGAACTTCCTCTCTAACGCCATCAAGTTTACTCCGGAGGACGGCGCTATTGAGATGTCCCTGTATGAGGAAGCCTCTCCCTGCGGGGATCAGTTTGTCCGGGTTCATCTGCGGGTGAAGGACAATGGAATCGGCATGTCTTCGGAATTTCAGAAAAAAATGTTTGAATCCTTTGTCAGAGAGGACAGCGCCCGTGTGTATAAGACAGAGGGAACCGGCCTGGGAATGACCATCGCCAAATATATTGTGGACGCCATGGGCGGTACCATTGAGGTGCAGAGCGAGAAGGGCATAGGAACCGAATTCCATGTGACACTGGATTTGGAAAAGGCCATGGTGCAGGAGGAGGAAATGCTCCTTCCAGCTTGGAATATGTTGGTGGTTGATGATGATGAGATGCTTTGCGAAAGCACAGTGGCCTCTCTGGAATCCATCGGCATTCGCGCGGAATGGGCTCTGGATGGTGAGACAGCTGTCCAGATGGTGGAAAGCCGCTGTAAAAGACATGAGGAGTATGAGATCATTCTTTTGGACTGGAAGCTGCCGGGCATTGACGGCCTCGAGACAGCCAAAAAAATCCGCAGACAGATGGGCGATTATATTCCCATTCTGCTGATCTCCGCCTACGACTGGAATGAGATTGAGAAGGAGGCCCGCGAAGCGGGGGTCAGCGGGTTTATTTCCAAGCCTTTGTTCCGCTCTACGCTGTTTTATGGGCTGCGGCCTTTTGCAGAGGAAGCCGATGATGCCGAGCCGCTTGAAGAACGAAAGACGGATTTTGCCGGCCGCCATATCCTGCTGGCGGAGGACAACGACCTCAACTGGGAAATTGCCGAGGAGCTTCTCTCTGAGCTCGGCCTGAAGCTGGATCGGGCAGAGGACGGGCAGATATGCGTGGAAAAATTTCGGCAGTCCTCTCCGGGGTATTACAGTGCCATTCTCATGGATATCCGTATGCCGGTGATGACGGGATACGAGGCTGCAAAAGCCATCCGGGCCCTGGAGCGCGGGGACACCCAAATCCCTATCATCGCTATGACGGCGGATGCCTTTGCTGAGGATATTCAGAAATGTCTGGATTGCGGAATGAATGCTCATGTCGCCAAGCCGATTGATATACGAGAGGTTTCCCGTATGCTGGAAAAGTATATGAAATAAGCGAGAGGCAGGACGCGGGTATGATCGGTTAAACAGAGCTTGCACACTGGGGAGTATTTAAACGGCAGGGACGGCGTTTTGATGGACGCCGTCCCTGCCGTTTACACAATTACCAGCGCTGTTGTCACCTGAAAAGGAGGCTTTGCCGCACGGTGTTCTGTGGTCCAAACCGATGAAAAAGTTCGTTAAAAAATTAGCAAAACCAGTTGCGTTTTTGGAAAATGTTGTAGTATAATAAGGTTTACCATCATCAGACACCACAGCGATGGGACAGGATGGATTCTGTCCTGTCTGTGGTTACAGAAAGGAACAAGCAAAGGGGAACTCAGTATGAAACGATTGGTTGCATGTCTGCTGGCGGCTGCTCTGGTTTTTACTCAGAGCCTGTCGGCTTACGCCCTCCAGAATGGCTCTGAAGCACAGGAGAATGGGGGCGGAAAGAAGTCCACCGGTCAAGTGGATGTTTCTATCGGTCCCGCCCTGATTTTGGACAGAGCTGTGACCTTTACAGTGGGACTGACCGGCCAGGCATCCCAGACGATTACCCTGGCGGCCGACAGAGAGGAGCAGACCGCTCCACATCGGGTGAGCTTTGAGGGCCTGACAGCCGGCGATTATCAGCTGACGGTGTCGGGACCTGGCTTTGCCGCCTATTCCCAGACGATTTCGGTTGATGAGCAGGTCTCGTCGGTACAGCTGCTGACCGGATTTGTGGAGGGCCTTGTCTATCAGGAGGGCACACCGCATCCGGGAGTTCTGCTGATCGGCGATGTGAATGGAGATGGTGTGGTCGATGAAGCCGACCGGAAGGCGCTGACGGATGCCATCGACGCCGAAAATTACTCGGAGGCCATGGACTTGAATGGGGATGGTCGAACAGATTTGGTGGATCTCGACTATTTTGCCAGAGGCTATCAGATCAAGGAGAATATCCTCGCTCAGGTGGAGAAGTCGATTCCCGCAGCGGTGATTGAGGCGTCAGCCGGAGCCAATACGAAGGTTGAAGGGAATTTGACAGCCCTTTTGAAAAAAGAAGGCAACGTGGTTCTGACACCGGAAAACGGCGGAGAGATTTCGGCGGATTGTCCTGTTTCGTTGGATTTTGAGCTTTCCGCCGATAGTGGACTCACACAGGCCGACGGAATTGTGATCGAAACGAGTAACGATAACCCCATTTCGCGGGCGACGGTGGCGATTACCTACATAGGAGAAGATGGGCAGGAGAATATCGAGACCGCACTGGTTGAGAGCGGCGTCCATCATCTGCTGAAAGACAGCAGTGTGCTTGTCAAACAGGATGCCCGCGGCAATATTCAAATTCATCTGGGAACGCAGATCGCTGTGAAAAAGGTGACGCTGACCATCCTGGGAATGCAGAAAAACAACAACCTGGCGGAGATTTCGCGCGTGGAGTTTGTCAACGGCATGGAGGACCGTATTCCCGAGCCGTCGATGGATATTCCGGAAAATCTGACGGCCACGGTGGGCAGCAAGACCTTTACCCTGACATGGGATCACTGCGTCAATGTGACGGGGTATGAGGTGCTGATTGAGCAGGGAGACAGTCAGGAAACTCAGCGGGTGGCCGGCAATTCCCTGACAGTGACCTCATTCGGCGGCAAGGATCTGGTCAATAAAACCGAATATCAGGTGAGAGTACAGGCGGTGAATGGAACATGGCGCAGCGGCTATAGTGACCCAATCACAGTGGTTCCCAAAGCCAGTAAACGGCCGGATAAGCCGGACAGAGTCAGCGCAACGGGAAAATATCAAAGTGTAGCCGTTTCATGGAAAATGATGGAGGATACCGATTCCTATAATCTCTTTTATAAAGAGACGCAGGCAGAGACCTATCAGAAAATTGAGGGGATCACTCTCAACAGCTACACGATTTCGGGGCTAAAGGACCGGACAGAATATACCGTGTATGTGACAGGCGTCAATGAGCTGGGCGAAAGCGATCCCTCTCTGTCCAGCCTGGCGCAGACGACCGATCTGCAGCCGGCAGTGATGCCACGCTATAAAATTATTAATAATGGCGCGGCAGGGGAAAAGGGTGCCCATATTATCAGCGCTACTCAGAAACATGGCACCATGACCGACAGTCCGCTGGATACAGTAGCTGGAACGGCATGGGGTACAGTGGATCATGATCCGGCGTCCTATTATCTCCGCAACAGCTGGGACGATGGTGGCTTCAATGCACTGGGCAGCAATGGACTGACATATGAATTTGATCAGGCCTACCGCCTGGAAACCATCGCCTTACAGGAAATTGCGCCGCAAAGCCTGAACTATTCCTATGCCCGTATCCGTTATTGGGATGAATCGGGCAAGGAGTTCACGCTGGACCGGGGACAGACAGCAGTACAGCGGAAACTGGATGCGGAGCAGCGGCCCTATTATCTCCTCCGGCTGCCAGAGACCATTACAGTGAAGAAGATTCAGATCGGTCTGGCGCGTTATCTGGCGTCGGGGACCATTACAGTTTCCGAGGTTTACTTCTACCATTACGATTCTCTTGAGGACGATATTATGGCGCTGTATGAGGACGATCTTCATACTGTTCTGAAAGCGGAAGTGACTCAGGAGACCATTGATGAGCTGCGTCAGCGCATCAATACACCGGACGAAGTGAGCGGCGAATATCATCCCGACCGGGATATCCTGGAGCGGGAGCTCAAAAATGCAGAGGATATTCTGAATAATATCCAGCTGTGCGCTCCTGTTCTGATTCATAACAGCATCACCACCAGCGATGTGAACCGCGGCTTCGGCGGGCTGAATGCCTGGCAGCCGCTGGGAATCACAGCCGCCGCAGGCGACAGCATCACTCTCTATGTGGGACATAACAGCAAGAGAACGGGCGACAATACCAATCTTCAGTTGGTGGCGACTCAGTATCATTCGGAGTCCAGTCCGATGTTCAAGGTGATTGCCACACTGAAGGTGGGCGGAAATATTATTGAGATTCCCCGGCTTTGGAGCAGCGATGCGGAATCCGGCGGCGCCTTGTATATCCAGTATACAGGAAACAGTGCCTCCGACCGCTACGCCGTGCGGGTCAGCGGCGGTGTGCAGGTGCCCCGTCTTGACCTGTATCAGGTGGAGGACGCTGGCGAGAGGCTGGCGCGCACCCTGACTTATGTGCAGGAGCTGCAGGGGTATGTCGGTCGGGTGGAAGCCCTGCATGAGCAGGTGCATAAAGACTCGCAAAATACCCTGGTAAACCGTTATGAATACAACGATAGAAACTGCATTTTGGGAGCATCGGACATTCTTCTGGATACCATGATGTTCTCCCTGCCGGCTCAGCAGGTTCTGAGAGGAGCCGGGACGGGCACTGCCGAGGAACAGGCCCAGAAGATCGTTGCCTCTCTGGATGCCATGGAAAACATGATGGGCCTCTTTTATCAGCATAAGGGTTTGAACAACAGTGCGCCCGCGGAGAAAGACCGTCTGCCCAAACGACATCTGAATATTCGGTATCAGAGAATGTTCGCAGGAGCCTTTATGTATGCCTCTGGCGCACATATCGGGATCGAATGGAATGAAACCGCCGGGATGATGGGCGCCATTCCGGTTGAGTCGGACAGCAGCGGCCGGTACCTGAGCGGCCGGTATTTTGGCTGGGGTATTGCCCATGAAATCGGGCACTGCATCAATCAGGGGACCTATGCTGTTGCGGAAATCACCAACAATTATTATGCCCAGCTGGCCCAGGCAAAGGATACAAACACGGGCATGAGATTCCAGTATCCGAACATTTATAAAAAGGTTACTTCCGGCGCCAGCGGCCCCTCCTCGAACGTGGCGACCCAGCTCGGCATGTATTGGCAGCTGCATCTGGCTTATGACTCCGGCTACAATTACAAAACCTACGAGAATTATGAAGAACAGCTTGACAATCTTTTCTATGCCCGAATGGACACCTATGCTCGTGATGTTTCCCGGGCGCCCGCGCCTGGCGACATTGCCCTCACCCTGTCGAAAAATTCCGATCAGGATCTGATGCGGCTTGCCTGTGCAGCGGCAGAAAAGGATATTCTGGAATTCTTTGAGCGTTGGGGTAAAATTCCTGATGCAGGCACACAGGAGTATGCCGGACAGTTTGAGAAGGAAACGCGGGCTATCTACTATGCCGATGACGATTCTCGCGTGTACCGTCTGGAGCATGAAGGAAGCTCGCTGGGAACCGCTCAGTCGGTAGAGGCGGTGGGAGAGGATACCACCTCTTCTATTTCCCCCTCCCGTGCCAATCAGGTGGATTTCCAGCTGAGCGCGCAAAAGATACCTTCCGAGGATGTTCTGGGCTATGAAATTGTTCGCTGCACCATCTCCGGAGGTGAAATCGAGAAAGAGACAGTCGGCTTTACAACAGAGAACACCTTCAGCGATTATGTGACGACTATCAATAATCGGGTGGTGAGCTATGAGGTTACTTTGATTGACCGCTACCTGAACCGTTCGGCTGTCAAAACCCTGGAGCCGCTGAAAATTGAGCACGATGGCAGTTTGGATAAATCCTTCTGGTCGCTCAGCTCCACTGGTCTGACCGCGACGGAAATCGGAGAAGCCGGAACCGGAACAGACGATGCTCCCTGTGCCCCGAAGCCGGCGGATCCCCTCCTGCTGGCGCTGGATCAGGATATCCGGACAGTCTATACAGGTGTGGCCGCCGCCGATGCGGAAGTGGTGGTGGAATTCAATCGCTCTCTTGTGATCACTGGCTTTAAGTACACAGCAGGTGAGGAAAATCCGGTGGGAGACTACACCCTCCTGGTCCGTTCTGATACAGGAGAGTGGCTGGAAGCTGCCTCTGGTACGCTGGGCGGAAGCCGGACCGTGTATTTTGAAAATACCGATAAAAAATATGTCAGCACTTACCGCACGACAGCGGCAAAGCTCGTTATTCGGAATCAGCAGGGCCGAGCGGTCTCTATCGCAGAACTGGATTTCCTGGGTGTTACCGGGGACAATGTGGATTTCCGGAGTACAGAGGAAGGCACTACGGCGATCGGCCGGCTGACGGCCAACTACCAATATGGAGAGCGACCCGAGGATTTCATCCCGGCAGGCTCTATTGTCTTTACCGGAGCTTATAAGGGAAGCCCCGCTTACAATGTGGTGATGCTTTATGATCAGGATGGCAATCTTGTAGGCGGTGTTGATGCGAATGGCAGCCTGAAGGCGCAGCAGATTATTCTGGCGGATGTTCCGGATACTGGGCTGATTCAGGATGTTTCCGACGGTACCTGGATTTATTGGATCGAACCGCAGGAGGCGGCTGGAATTTCTGCTGTACAAAAGGTTCGGGCGGAGCTGTATCGGGTAAATGACGCGCAAACCAATGAAGGACAGCGTCTGGTCAGCGACTCTCTGTTTAAGAACATGCCGGAAACGTTGCCGGATATCACCCTCAGTGGGGACTCCGGTGTACAGACCGCTGGCCAACAGCAGTAAAAGGAGCGGAACATGAAAAAGTTTGCAATTAGTATGGCTATAGCGGCGTTTACCTTCATCGCTGTATTGCCGGTGCAGGTTTTCGCCGCGGAAAAACAGAGGATTGAACTGGTGCCGAGCGGCAATCAGACAGAAGTGATTCTCCACCTGCCGCAGGCAGCTGCGGAGGGAACCTCTTCTCTGCAGCTGAGTTTGAAGATCACCGCCAATACGGCACAGACGAATGTGGAGTTTCTCCCCAGCAGCCAGTTGCCCGCCAAGGTGGTGGAAAGCCGCTATCATCGGGAGACAGAGACGCTGAATATTTATCTGGCCGGTACCCAGCCGCTCTTTGATGAGCAGTCTCCGGCTCTGAGCCTTGGTCGAGTGACGGTGGATACAGCCGCTGCAGACGGTGTCGCCGCAAAGGTCAGTGTGATTGAGGATTCTTTGAAACTGGTGACGGGCACCGAGCTGGTGGTTCAAAAGAACGGTGTGGAGTATCCCGACGCTGTGGAGTTGGTCGTAGGTAACGGGGGCGTTGGTCCCACCTCTCCGGATGAACAGCCGGAGACGCCGCCAACATCGGATACCACCCGTCTTCGTGAGATACTGGCCATCGCGGACGGTTATGCAGAAGAGGATTACACGCCGGAGAGCTATCAGCTGCTAAAAGAGGCTGTGGAAAAGGCCCGGGCGCTGCTGGAGAAACCGGAAGCGACGCAGACTGAGCTGGAGGAGGCGCAGCTGCAGATCGAAAATGCGATTGGTATGCTGGTGCTGAAAAACGACCAGGCTACCGGTCAGCCGGCGCCGGATACTTCGCCGGACCATTCGCCATCGAACGGCGCCAATACAGGCGATCCCACCATGGTCGCTGTTATGGTGATTGTGGCGGCGGCGGCCGGAATTGCCGTCCTTGTTTTCAGCGTGAAAAAGCACCGGACACCTGCCCGGCACTGAGCAGGCAGTCGGCCATATAAGGCATTCAAAAAAAGCGGGATCGAACAGATCCCGCTTTTTTATAGTGAGCTTTAGCAAGTAGAGAGATGAGCAAGGCCCAGGTCTCTACACCCCCGGCCGCTACTCGGGAGAGACTGAACGCTTAAGTAAGAGCAACAGCCTGCCTGGTACCATAACCACGGCCCAACGCTTCGGCTCACATGACGCCCGATGGCCGTGGTCTCGAAAATGCCGGCAGGCGCCTGGTATAATGACGATGATCAAGCCGTCAAAAAGAAGGGCGGTGCTGTTCCATGGCAGATAGTCTGGCACATTCAAAAAGGACCACACCGTGTTCAGCCCGAAATACCGAAGACAGATTGACCACCAAAGAGTACAATGCCCCTTTCAAGGGTAGCCAGTAGTCAGTCCACTGCGTCTTTTAGGTGCTGGCCTTCTTATGCCCTTTTAGGGCTTCTTCAAGACACCCGTTGACCGCTTTTGCTGACAGCCACAGGCTGAGCTGTCCGGAAGGACAAAAGCGGATAGGGAAGCAGGACAAAACGTCAGCCGATTGCCAACAGATGGCTCTTCTTCAAGGAAAACGAATTTTTGATTGAGAAACAGTGCTGACAGACAGAACCAGGCAGATAGAATGCGGCGGAGATCGGTGAATTAAGGCGGAGTTTTTATTTTCGTATAAAGTCGGCAGGGGCCGAAAGAACGGATAGGTTATACCTGATGCTGAGGCGGGCCCACATGGAGGGAAACAGGTGTCCGTCGCTTTTTGCCGCACACTTCACAGAGGCCCTATCTGCAAAAAATCCAACGATGGGTGAGCAGAAAACAGGTACTGGGCAATATTGACTTGTGGTTTCCCACACAATCCTGTATAATAACCGTTAAATTCCTGATTTGTCAATCAACAGGGCCTCTATCCCCGGAAAGCCAGTGTTTTCAAGGGTTTTGAGGGTTGCCCGTCTGCCCTTTTCCCTTGATTTTTCCCTTATGAGAGAATTTAAGGGAAAACCTCGTCAGCCGCTGCTCACAAC
>JAAWCO010000053.1 GCA_022793315.1 Clostridiales bacterium
GAGAGTTCCCGCGGGGCCTTTACCTGCACGCGGAAGGAGGAGCTGTCATGGAACACCTGTACGACGATATCGTCGCCGATGGTGAAGTACTCTCCGGATTTGAGCTGAAGCGAGAGCATGGCGCCCCTCCTCTCTGCGTGATGATTTGAAAAGGCGTACCTTTATAAACAGGAAAAAACAGGCCGAAAAATTTATGAAGTTCCCTTATTTTTCACAGCGGGCCGCCGATGTTTAACAATGTAAACGCAGCAAATCGCCGGTTTGAAAAGGTACACCTTTTCAAACCGGCGATTTTTTGAAAAACGTTTATGATGGAGATGGCTGGCAGAGAGAAAACGATGAGAGGCGCAGGCCGGAAGAAACTTTTTGGCAGAGGAGATAAGAGCTGGGGAAGCCGTTACCTGATCAGGCAGGGAACGATGGCTCCTGGTACCGGTAGCCGCATAATCCGGAGCCGGGCAGTGAAGGATAAGGGAGACATCTGAAGACATGAGGTGATTCCTTGAACCGACTGCAATATGAAACCAGCCCATACCTGCTCCAGCATAAGGATAATCCAGTGGACTGGTATCCCTGGTGCCGGGAGGCGTTTGAACGGGCGAAGGCGGAGGACAAGCCGGTCTTTTTGAGCATTGGGTACAGTACCTGCCACTGGTGCCATGTGCTGGCGCATGAGAGCTTTGAGGATCCGGAGATTTCTGGGCTGTTAAACCGCTATTTTATTTCGATCAAGGTGGACCGGGAGGAGCGGCCGGATATTGACAGTGTGTATATGGCGGTCTGTCAGGCGTTTACCGGCAGTGGCGGCTGGCCCACCAGCATTTTTATGACGGCGGAGCAGAAGCCCTTTTTTGCAGGGACCTATTTTCCGAAAACGTCCCGCGGCGGCATGCTGGGTATGCGGGAGCTTCTGCTGGCGATAGGGGAGAAGTGGGAGCACGACCGCGGCTCTCTGCTGCTGCAGGCCGACGAAGTGACAACAGAGCTGAATAAAAGATCCGCCCCGGTCTCCGGGACGGATTCTGAACTGATTCACACAGCGATAGCTCTCTATAAGCGCCTTTATGATAAAGAATATGGGGGCTTTGGGACCGCACCGAAATTCCCGGCTGCTCATAATCTTCTCTTTTTGCTTTCCTGCTTTGAGAGATACCATGACACCGATTGTCTGCGGATGACGGAGCACACCCTGCTGCAAATGTATCGCGGCGGGCTGTTTGATCATATCGGGTATGGCTTCTGCCGCTATTCCACTGACAACCGGTTTCTGGTTCCCCATTTTGAAAAAATGCTGTATGACAATGCGCTGCTGACAGAGGCGTACAGCAGGGCCTATGCCATAACCAAAAAGCCGCTGTATCGAAAAATTGCCGAAAAAACGGCGGCCTACCTTCTTCGGGAGATGACCTCTCCCGAAGGAGGATTTTACAGCGCACAGGATGCCGACAGCGAGGGGGAGGAAGGGAAATATTATCTCTTTGCCCCAGAGGAAATTACCAGCGTTCTGGGCAGTCGGGAGGGAGAGGACTTCTGCCGCCATTTTGATATCCGCGAGGCGGGGAATTTTGAAGGGGAAAATATCCCGAACCTTCTGCACAGTGATCCCGGCGATTCTTCTTTTGATGTTTTCCTGCCGCTGCTGGAACGTTACCGGAAGCAGCGCCGTTCTCTCCCTCTCGATGATAAGATTCTGACCGCGTGGAACGGTCTGATGACAGCGGCCCTGTGCACGCTGTACCTGGTCAGCGGAAAGGAGAGCTATCTGGAGGCAGCCAGGCGGGCAGATGCCTTTGTACAGAAGCATTTGTGCGAAAAGGACACGCTGTTTGTCAGCTTTCGGGAAGGAAAACGGGGGGTAGCTGGGCTGCTGGATGACTACGCCTCCTGCATCTTCTCCCTGTTAAAGCTCTACCGGGCAACCTTAAACGAAGAATACGCACAGCGGGCGCGTTGTCTGTGCGATAAGGTATTGTCGGAGTTTGAGGACGCAAGCGGCGGTTTTTACCTGTATGGAGAGGGCAGCGAACGACTGATCTCGCGGCCGAAGGAGACCTATGACGGCGCCGTTCCCAGTGGTAATTCTCTGATGGCGTATAATCTTGTACGGCTGGCTCAAATGACAGGGGAGGAACGATATCAGGCGGCAGCCAGGCGGCAGCTCGATTTTCTGTCGGCTGAGGCCCTTTCCTATCCGCCCGGCTATGCTTTGTTTTTGACAGCGCTTTCAGAATATGAGGAACCGCCGGTGAAGGTCATAGCAGTCCCTGACGGGCAACTGGACTGCCGGGAATGGCTGCTGGCCGTTCCGCCGGAGGCGGTCGTTGTTCTTCGGCAGTCCGGAGAAGAATATCCGCTCCAAAATGGAAAAACCACCTATTACGTCTGCCGCGGACATCGCTGTCTGCCGCCGGTCAATGATCTTCAGGAGCTGCTCCATTCTCTCGATTGACTAAAGGGGGCGGTCCAGCGGAAATGGATGCCGAAAACCGCCCAGGCGCAGGAGCTGGTTCCACTGCTGCTGTCAGCCTTATCCCGTCCTGCCATCTCCCGTTTTTGCTGTCCTCATTTTCGCATCGGTTCACCCCCATCAAAAGAGGGCCTGTCCGCTGCCAGGCAGCAGAGCGATGACAGGCTCTTTACATGGAGGAGAGAGATGCCGTGCGGCCTTCCATTCCCGGATATTTTGCTCAATCTATTCGCTGGTGCGATTCCATGATTCTCCCTTTTGCGTTTGAGATGTCAGCCCTTTTCGCGGAACACTCTTCTCACGATTTTTCCCCGTTGTCGGCCAGGACGCTCCATTGGCTCTCCTTAAAACCAATCAGTACTCTATCCTTCCCAACCAGCAGAGGTCTTTTCACCAGCATACCGTCAGTGGAAAGAAGAACGAGCATTTCCTCCTCGCTCATGGAGGGCAGCTTGTTTTTCAGTTCCATCGCTTTATATAAGAGTCCGCTGGTGTTAAAAAATTTTTTTAAGGGCTGTCCGCTCAACCGATACCAGGCCGTCAGCTCGTCAAGGGTTGGACGCTCCATTTTGATATCGCGCATCTCATATTCTATGTGATGGGTGTCGAGCCATGCTCTGGCCTTTTGGCAGGTGGTGCATTTGGGATAGCCGATAAATGTCAGCATTGCCGATTCCTCTCCATTCGTTCATTACTCACCGGCCGTTGGGGACGGCCGCTCCCTTTAGGGAATGCGGTTTGCGTGAATAGACCACAAAACCGGTCTTTTCATCCTATTACAATTCGGAATTTCCGACAACCATATCCCGCGAAAAATCCAGGGATGTTTTCCTCATGACTGGGCCGGAGCCCTCCGCAGGGAGGCAAAAACCGCCTTATCCGGTGGGCTGAAAAGGTCAGCTCTCCCAATAAGGCGGTTTGGCGCTTTTGTCCTCCGTCAGGCGGGTTTCTCCTTCTCAATCGAGGGTATGGGTGTGCTGGTATCCTTTATACCAGAGCCTGTTCCAGGGCGTCAATCAGCTTCTCTCGATTGATCGGCTTATAAAGAAACGACATGGTACCAATAGAGGCCGCTTCATTGATGGTGTCGTCATAGGCCAGGGAGGAGAGCATCAGCACTTTTGCTTCCGGATGCTTTTCCAGCAAAAGCTGTGCCGCCTCCAGACCGTCGATACCGGGCATGATGATATCCATGGTCACGATGTCCGGCTGAACCTCTTCATAACGGGCCAGGGCCTCTTCACCGTTTTCACAGTAAGCCGCTACCTCGAAATCGGAATCCTCCAGCAGCCTGCTAATCTGCATCTCCATCATCTGGGAATCGTCTACCACCATCAGCTGTTTTTTCATAAAGCAAGTCTCCTTTCCCTGTTCATTGAAGTACCGATGTTTTGTATCCCCTGGAGGGGCCGTCATTTTTCAAGGGATGTACAGTGGGGCGGACAGTACGCTTTTCTTTCCGCGGCCGGATCGGCAACCCGCCGTCACAGGACACGCCAGGCTGTCCGTCAGTATGCTTTTGTGTATATTTCTTCACAAAATAGATGAAAGCAGAAACCGCAAGGCTACATCAGGGTGATTTCACCATTTACCAGCTTCGCGATACACTGCCGGGATATCTGCCGGAGACGGATCATCTCGTCTCCAAAACGGATTTCTGTTCCCGGATAGGCGATGCTGCATTCCAAACGTCCGCCGTCTTTCTGTTCCGGATTTCTGTTGACATCCGTCAGCTTATTTTCCAGCTGCTGTAACTTGAATTCGGAAATGGACAGCTTTGCCCGGGTTTTGTCCAGCAGGCTGCTTTTGACCTGGCTGTCCAGCTGGCATTCCAGCTTTTCAAGCTCTGTCTCCAGCGCCTTGATCTCCTGCTGTATGATCTCCCGTTCAAAGTTTACGCACGGCGCTCCTCCCAGAGAGACAGCGGTCCGGCACTCCGACGGGGAACCGATGGACTGGGCACTGATCTTTTTAGCCGCCCAGACAAAGCCGCTGATAATGATCCCCCGTCCGGATTGAACCTGGACTTCCCCGTCACAATAGATGTCACTGTTGATAATGCAGTCGGTCTGCAGGTTTTCCCTGACGGATATTGTTGAGTTTTCGATGTACTTGGAAAAAATACTTCGATGCACCTGGACGCTCGTACTTCCATCGCCTAAAATGCCTTTAACAACGACAAGGTCTCCGCCTGCTTCCACTGTGCTGCCAGCCTCCACGACACCCGCGACGTGGATGTTTCCCATCGCCCGGACGGTGAAACCGCTGAGCACATCGCCCTGGATGTTGATATCTCCCAGGAAGTTGATATCACCAACAGAAAAATCCACATTTCCCGGGATATCCAGCACTGGCTTGACCTGAAAGCTGCGGCCGGTGAACTCCACATGACCGGCAATGGAGGCCACCAGCAGAACACCATCCTCGCTGATTTCCGTATTTCGACCCTTGGGGAGCGGTACGGATTTTCCGTGCTTGGCAGGGATTTCCTGATCCAGCACCGTTCGCCCCGGTTCTCCTTCAGTGGCCTTGATCAGCCGGCAGATTTCCTGCCCCTCTTTCACATTATGGATCAGGTTCAGGGCGGTATAATCCACCTGATTGTACTCGTCTACCTCCAGCATCCGCTCACTGACGCGCGGGAAATAGTCCACAATATTGCCGTTTTTTCCATCAAAGGCGGGCTTTCCTCTGGCCACAAGGAACAGGTTGAAATATCGCTTTTCATCCCGGTACAGCCGGTCCACCAGCCGGGTATCGACACCATAGGAAATTCCCTGTTCGATCAGCGCCTGATACAGCATCTCGCGGGACAGATCCAGCCCCTGTCTGACAGGGGGAAAGACGATCAGCCGGCAGATTTCCTGCCCCTCTTTCACATTATGGATCAGGTTCAGGGCGGTATAATCCACCTGATTGTACTCGTCTACCTCCAGCATCCGCTCACTGACGCGC
>JAAWCO010000054.1 GCA_022793315.1 Clostridiales bacterium
GCCGTGCTTGGTCACCTTGAAGCGATCCTTCGCACCGCTGTGCGTTTTAAGTTTAGGCATAGCCTGAGTCCTCCTTAAAGCATATCTATATAACCGCCTGTGGGGCTGCTATACGTTCAGATTATTCAGCTTTCGCGGGCTTCTCGCCCTTTTCGGGCTTGACGGTTTTCGGCGCCAGGAACATCAGCATGTGGCGTCCGTCCATTTTGGCGGGGCGCTCCACGGTAGCAAACTCGGCCACCGCCTCAGCAAAGCGCTCCATCGTCTCCCTTCCGATCTCGGGATGGCCCATCTCCCTGCCGCGGAAGCGGATGGAGACCTTCACCTTATTGCCGCTTTTCAGGAACTGAATGGCATGCCGGGCTTTGGTGTTGAAATCCGCAATGTCGATGTTCAGGCCCAGGCGGACCTCCTTCAGCTCCACAATGTGCTGGTTTTTCCGGGCTTCCTTTTCCCGTTTCGCCTGCTCAAAGCGGTATTTGCCGTAGTCCATGATCTTGCATACCGGCGGTGTGGCCGCCGGAGCAATCTTGACCAGGTCGAGATTCTTCTCATCGGCGAGCCGCTGGGCATCCCGCGCCGGCATCACACCAAGCTGGCTGCCGTCGTCTCCGATGACGCGCACCTCGCTGTCGCGGATCTGTTCGTTGATCTGCAGTTCCTTCGTGGCTATGGGTAAGCACCTCCATCAAATAAAACAACAAGCGCGGACAGAAGCCTGCCCGCGATACGTCCGCCATCCACCCCTCGGAAGACAGCGCCTGTATAAACCTGTCGGGAACGAAATCCGCAGGTGAGAGCGGGCAAACGCTCTTCTTTGTTTTTACCGGAACAGTATACCAGTCCCTGTCGGGATTGTCAAGCATTGCTTTTCGCAACCCGATCCGGGATTGGCGCCTCGAAATGTCCGGACGGGCAGCGGACGCTGTCAGCCATCTTTCACCGTTTGCCTCACTCGTATATCTTGCCCATATATAAAATTTTCGCCATATCCGAATATGGAATGTGGCCCCAATCCGTCTCATTCCATTCAGAAGAAGAAACATCCTCAATCCATGACAGCATAGCTTCCAGATACAGGTCGACGGTTCGGTTTTCCCATTCATCGGGATACTTGCGAAAATCCATCGCCAGCTCATGTAAAAAAGCTAAAAAGTCCTCTTTCCCGGAAATTTCTTCAATTTGTCTCCTGATATCCTTCATGACGCCAGCCTTCCTGAATTTCAATTCACTCTCCCGCTTCTGCAGCCGATCCGAAAGGCCCCATCCTCTTGAACCATCACCGGCCTTCTGTCTGGCTGTCCCCATCCCGGCTGCGTTTCCGCCTTCGGACAAGCCGGAACAGCAAACAGAGGCCCATCCCCGTCAGCGCTCCGGCAAAATCGAGCAGAACATCGCTGAGCTGGCCCGACCGCCCCGGCACCAGCAGCTGAAGGCCCTCGTCCAGCACGGGAATGAATAACGAGAAAAATAGCGGCAGAGCCGGGTTGCTGCGCAAATATCCCCAGCTCCCTGCCGTCTGAATCAGCAGTACCCCAAGCAGAGCATATTCCGTAAAGTGCGCGGCCTTGCGGATCATATGCTCAGTGATCCATTGGTCTCCGCCCCACAGGGTGAAAAGCTGGCGGAGCCATCGAAGCACGGCGCCGCTCTCGGAGGATGAGGCTGTCCCATTCAGCAGCGACTGCCCAAAAATCAGCGCGATCCAGAGCAGAACAGCTCCAATCCATATCCAGCGCCTTTTTGATAAAACCGGCAAAAATATCCCCCTTGCTTTTCAATTGGCAGCCAGCAGACGGTCACACTCCTGCTCATACCGGGCAAACTGTCCATGGAGTTTGGAGCGAAGAAATTTCAGCGGGCCATCGAACTGCGGAGGGCGTTCCTTCAGATTGTGGGCATCGCTTCCCAGCACCACCCGGCGCCCCTCCTGAATCAACCGCAGGATGGTTTTGGCGTTCCGCCGGTCCTCAAAGGCGCTGCAATTGAACTGAATCACCGTGTCGGGACGGTCAAGCAGCCGCTGCCGTTCCTCACGAGAATACCATTCATACCGATCCAAGTGGGCAAGGATCGGGGTCAGAGAATAACGGAAGGAGATGTTGTCAATCTCCTCCTCCATCCACTCCTTAAAGGGCGTAAAGGGCAGCTCCAGCAAAATGTACGATGAGTCGCCCATCCGAAGGCGGTCCAGTCCCTCTACGCGGGAGAGGTCCTTTTCCAGCCGCACCTCCGCTCCCATCACAATGGGAAAAAGCGGCTGTCCCATCCGCTCCGCCGTCTCACGAAGAAGGTAAAGCGCCTGCTCCCGGCGTGAGAGAAAATCCTCCACCTTATCCCGATGATGAACATAGTGAGGGGTCGCTGTCACCCGCCCGATTCCCTGCTCGCTGAGCTGCTGAGCTATTTTCAGACCCTCCTCGGCTGTCTGAGCGCCATCGTCGATCCCCGGAAGGAGATGGCAATGAAAGTCCGTCATCAAACGCTCCCCCTTTAATCCTCTATTTCACAAAGCCCCGGAGCAAAATGCTCCGAGGCAGGAAATCAGTCAGCTTTTATATTCGTAATCGTAACTTTTGTATTTATAGCTCTTATAGGAGCTGTTGAGCTTCATTGACTCCTTCACATCCACCAGAATAATCCCCGCCATATTGGCTTTGGCAAACCGGATACTTTCCAGCGCCTTATCCAATTCATCATAGGTGGTCTGCTTCTGACGGGCAACCAGCACAACGCCCAGTGTATCGCCGGCCAGCACCAGCGCGTCAGATACCACATTGACCGGTGGCGTATCAATCAGGATCAGATCATAATGCTCCTTGAGCTTATCGAGCAGCACCTGCATGTTTTCCGAACCAAGAAGCTCGGATGGATTGGGCGGCAGCGGTCCGGTGGTGATAATGTCCAGTCCTGGTTCCACATCAGTGTGCAGGGCGTCGGTCAGCGAATCAAAGCCCACCAGAAGGCGGGAAAGACCCTTGTTGTTGTTGAGTTTGAAAATTTTGTGCTGTGTGGGCTTGCGCAGGTCGGCGTCAATCAGCAGCACACGGGCCGCCGTCTGAGCAGCTGTAATCGCCAGGTTGGAACAGGTGGTGGATTTTCCTTCACTGGGCAGGGCACTGGAAACGAGCACTACCTTGCTCTGAGCAGATGCCAGAGAAAACAGAAGGTTCGTGCGCACGGTTTTATACGCTTCAGTCACCTGAAAAGAGGTATTGGCCGATATGCGGGTAACAGCAGGATTGATCACCCGATGCTGAGTGTTCTTCGTCTTTTTACTTGCCATAGGAGTATCCCCCTTTTTTCTGCTGATAAAAATCGGGGATTTCTCCCAGAATCGGCACATTATACCGGTTCTTCAGATCTTCCTCGCTCTTAACCGTGGTATCAGTCATATACCGGACCAGCAGAATAACCGCTGCCAGCACAAAGCCCATCAATGCGCCAAAAATGCTGTTGGTCACAATATTGGGAGATGAGGGAGTCGCGCTGGGCACAGCGGTGCCAATGGATTTGGCTGATCCGGCTCCGACCACATCGGTCAATATTTCAGGCGCCACCCTGGCCATCGCGTTACAGATGGCAGCAGAAAGATTCGGATCATCGGTCACGGCGCTGATCTGAAGCACCCAGGTGTTACTCTTGGCCGACATGGAGATGGCCTCCTGTACCTGCTTGATGGTACAGGGCATGGTCAGCGCCACCTCTTCGGCGACCTGCTTGACTGCCTCCCTCTGCTGTAGGATGACGATATAGGTGTCGATCAGCTTCTGCGAAGCGGTAATATCGTTGGTATTCAGCGCATTATTGGCGTTTTCCGATGTACTGCTCACATACAGGGAAACGTTCGAGGTATACTTGGGGGTAATAACGAATTTAGAAATCAGAAACATGATAAGCAACCCGATCAAGGTAAAGGCGATCAACACCTTCGCCCCTTTGATAAACACGCGCAGTATGCTTTTGACATCAATGGTATCCTGCACAGTTCTCCTCCTTTTTGTCGCGATGGCATGGTTCGGCATTTTACAACGGAAATTAGTATACCCCAGGCATGAACCGTTGTCAATAAAGGAAGAATTTTTCCGAGCAAAAAGGCTAGTAATTTTATCCAATAACCAGCTATTTGTTCCCTATCCGTATTCAGCCGCTATTTTACACAACAATTATCCGGGCACTGCCCCGGCGACCTGTTCCGGATGACAGCGGCAGTAGTGGAAAATCGCCTGCTGTGCCACGCCGGCGCAGGGGCCGAAGTCTTCCGGCGTCCAGCCGGGAAACAGGCACGCCATTGCCCTCTTCATCCAAACATCCAGAGGAAAAGCCTCCAGACGACCCAGACCGTACAGCAGCACACATTCCGCCACTTTCGGCCCCACGCCTCGAATAACCTGAAGCCGTTCCCGCGCCTGTGAAAGCGGCAGTGCCGCGATTTCTGCCAGGTCCACCTCGCCGGACGCCACTCTTTGGGAGGCATCCAGCAGATAAGCCGCCCGCCAGCCGGCGCGCAGGGGCGCCAGCTCCTCCTCCTTCAACGCCGCCAGCCGCTCTGGAGCGGGAAAAGCATAAAAGTCCCCCCCGCGGATGGGTTCACCGAACAGCCGGCACAGCCGCTCCACGATCCCACGAATGCGGGGAAGATTGTTGTTCTGGGAAAGAATGAACGAAAGCAGGGCCTCAAAGCCCTCCTGACGGAGAATGCGGACGCCGGCGGCAAAGCGGAGGCATCCCCTCAGCCGCTCGTCCTGAGGAAAAGAGGCCTCCACCGCACCATAATCCCGGTCCAGATCAAAATAGAAACGCCAGAAGCCCTCAAAATCCCCAATGGTGGTTTCTTCAAAGAGCAAGCCCTCCTCCGTTTCCCGAAGCACGACCGGACGACGGCCCGCTACACCGGCCCACGCGCCATCCTCTCTCTGCGAAAAACGGAAGCATTGGCCGCTGTTCAGTGTCGGTTCCAGCGCCAGCCAGCCTGCGTCGCGGACCAGAATGCCCTGCGGCAGATATTCCACTACCATCCATGTCCCCCTCTTTCTCCAGACCTGTCCTGGTCAATGGCCGGCCTGTCAGGCTGCCTCTTCAGGGAGTCTACCAGCTTACCCCATCAAAACGGACAGTCTTGGGTATATTCATTCCCTGTCTCTCTCATATTTGCCCGCAGTATACCAAAGCCGCCGACGCTTGTCAATTGACGGTCTCCGGGCAGCGTAGGCGGAGTTTCGCCGAAGCCCTCCGCCATTTTTCCCCGCTATTCCCTCTGGAGTTTTTATCCGTTGTTTTCTGCTTTTTCCTTTCCTGTGCACGTTTCCTCTCAAATCTTTCCGTCTTAAACAGAAAATGTCTGGCAGCTGTCCCCTGAGCGGTGTTCGTTTATATCCACCATTCCGGGATGAGTTCCCCTAATGTCATGATTTTCTTCTTTTCATAATCCAGCATGATCTCAATCTGTCGGCAGCTTCCGGGCATCAGCTGAGCCATCAGCTCACGGCAGGCGCCGCAGGGAGCGCCGGTTCTCCCTCCCGGCATAACCGCGATCACCTTTTGGATTTCCTGCTCTCCATGGGTTATCATTTGAAAGATGGCGTTCCTCTCCGCACATATCCCCAAAGTACAGCTGGTGTCTATGCAGACCCCTGTATAGATTTTTCCCGATTTTGACAGGATGGCCGCCGCAACGCCCCCTGCCTCTACATACTCCGATATTCTGCGTTCCTGTTGAACCTCTGCGGCGGCCTGATACAATGCCTCCCATATATCTTTCATCCTGTCGCTTCCTTTCTGTTCAGCAGCATGTGTTGACTCCCACCTTACCACAGGTATTCGGCCTCTTCAAGAGACCCGCCGTCGTCTCAATAAAGCCCTGTCTCCCGCCGGTATACAGCAATACCGCTGCGTGCTATACTGTAGGAGCGCGTGGAAGATGCGCCGCCGCTATTCTGCAGAAAAGGATGGGTCATAATGCGTGAAGATATCACCAGCCTGCCAGTAACAGAGGTCTTTGAAGAACGAACCGGTTGTCCCCTGTGCCGGATGCGCCTCCTGCTGGAGGAGCGGGTAACCGAATACATCACCGGCGCCGCCCTGATGGAACCGGATGTCCGTATGGAAACCAATCGGCTCGGCTTCTGCTTTCCGCACTACGGCATGCTGCTGAAAAAACGAAACCGGCTCGGCGTGGCTCTGATGCTGGAGAGCCGGTTGAAGGAGGTTGAGAAGACGGTGTTTTCCGGCCTCGCCTCTCCCCTTGGGCCAAACGCAAAAAAGCAGGCGGCAACAGCAGACCGGCCGCTGCACACCTGCTTTGTCTGTCAACAGGTGGACTGGGCGATGGAACGGATGCTGGCCACAGTAGGCCGCCTGTGGGAAAAGGAAAGCGATTTCCGTCGTTTATATGCTGAACAGGAAGGTCTGTGCCTCCCCCACTTTGCCCAGATCAGCGCCGCCGCTGTCCATATGGGGAAAAAGACGGCGCCCGACTTTCTGCGCCAGTCCGCGGAGCTTTGCCGCCGTACTTTGAACGGGCTCCAGGACGATATCACACACTTTTGTAAAATGTTTGACTACCGTAGCGAAGGGGCCGATTGGGGAAACTCCCGCGATTCAGTGGAACGCGCGATCGAGTGGCTTACCTCACGCCATCCTGGCTGAGGCGGCGCCATCTGACGTAAAGGCCGTTCAACCCTCCGTATGACGGCGACCCCTTTTGGGGGAAAAAACGGCTTTTCACACTTTCAACGGAGGTTTTAAGGGCGAAAACCGCGGATTTATCCACATTTTCCACCGAGTTTTCCACATAAGGGCGTGAAATCGGGATTTTACAAAGAGTTAAATCCCGTCCCATAAATTTACAAAATACGGCGGTTTTCGCCCTTTTCCTCTTTTCTCTTCCTTCCCTTCCCCTCCTTAAGACAACCGAGCCTTCTCTCTTCTCATATGCTGTATAACCTCTCCTTTTTCTGTCAACACTTTTCAGGAAAACGTTTGGCAGACAAGGGGGAATCGCTGTGATCAAGGGGATCAACCGTCAAATTATCGAGGTTACCGACACCGGCAACCCCTATTTTGAGCGGGCGCTGCTCATCGTCCGGCCGCACTGCGCCGATACGCCTGGCGATCGGCTCCGCGCGGAGGCAAATCGTCTGGTCAGGACCGCCGGGGGATATTCAGCTCTCCGGCGCAGCCGGCGCCGCTTTCAAATGCTGATGCTGGGAGGGGGTAGCGGACTGGCAGGCGCACTGGCCGCCGCTCTTTTGATTACCCTGCTTCGCTAAATTTCTGCAGAAAGCACTTTCTTTCTGCTTCATTGAAGAAACCCCCTTGACAAGCAGGGGCTTTTCGTCTAAAATAGGAAAGCGCCTGTTGCAGATCTGGTTTTTCTGTACAGTGTTTTCCTGCAAATGGGGTCTTAGCTCAGTTGGTAGAGCGCTGCGTTCGCATCGCAGAGGTCAGGGGTTCGACTCCCCTAGGCTCCACCAGGTCGTCGCGGACTATTATAGTTCGCGGCGACTTTTCTTTTGAAAAGTCACGCTTGCTGCGGCTGTTCGCTTCTAAACGCGCTCACGGCGCTTCGGTTTGCTGCCAACCTTTTTGACCGTCAATGGTACGAGGGTTAGGCTCTCGTTCAAAAACAATAACACATTTTTTCATGTATTTCTGGATAAGCTGAAAGTCACCGCCGTTTTCGCTGCGGTGATTTTTTGTTTAACCGCTGAAGTGCCACAGACGAGCTTCAGAAAATTCAACAGGCGACGGGCCCCAAGACAGCCCGCCGCCTGTTCTCTGGATGATCCGCCTTCCTGTCCGGACACCATCCTCCCTCGCCCGGGGCGCGGATGTTTTAACGACAATCCCTGTCGCAAGAAGGGCACCGGCTCAGCAATAGCCCTAAACTGTCTCCTGCTGGTCCTCACCTGTCAGCGCAGCTTGGTTCGCCGCGGCCTTTTTCCTTTTCCACACGATCAGGAGAACCACACCGGCCAGCAGAAGCAGGCCGCCGAAGGCC
>JAAWCO010000003.1 GCA_022793315.1 Clostridiales bacterium
AGGTTGGCACCATGAATGTCTTTTTCAAGCTGGATGGTGAAATTGTTACTCCTTCGCTTCAGGGGAGCATCCTGGGGGGCATCACCCGGCTGTCGGCTATCGAGATGCTCCGTTCGTGGGGCTATACGGTGAAGGAGCGACTGGTTACGCTGGATGAGGTGGCGGCCGGCGCACGGGACGGCCGGCTGGAGGAGGCGTTCGGGACCGGCACCGCGGCGGTGATTTCCCCCATTGGGGAGCTGAAGGTGGACGAGGAACGTCTGACTATCAATCGGGGAGAGATCGGCCCCGTGGCCCGCCGGCTGTACGATACCCTGACCGATATCCAGAATTGCCGGATTCCCGATCCCTTCGGCTGGGTGGTCCGCATTGGACAGTGATGGGACAGCCGTGAGAACAGACGGCTGAGACAGGGGCGGAAATCCCGGACGGGGATTTCCGCCCCCTTTCTGACGAAGGACGACTGCCGGAGGAACCGGCGGTATTTGAAAAGTGAGGGGGGACAGCGGTGCAGGAGGAGCTCGTTTTTACTGTTCCGGAGGAGTATGACGGCGCCGCGGTGCAGTCCTTTCTGCGCCGGGGCTGCGGGATGTCCTCCCGGATGCTGGCGCGGTTCCGCCGGGTGGAGAAGGGAATATTGGCCGACGGTGTTCCGCTGCGTACCATTGACCCTCTGCGGGCGGGGCAGCGGCTCGTTCTCCGCCTGCCGGAGGACGCCATCCATGTGGAACCCGTTGCGCTGCCTCTGTCGGTGATTTATGAGGACGACAGTGTGCTGGTGGTGGACAAGCCGCCCTATCTGGCGGTGCATCCCTCCGCCGGCAAACCGGATCCCACACTGGCGGCGGCTGTCGTCGCCCATTATCAGAAGCAGGGACGGACGCTGGCCTTCCGGCCCCTGAACCGGCTTGACCGCAATACCAGCGGCCTTCTGCTGGCGGCAAAAAATGCTCATGCCGCCTTTGCGCTCTCCCCGCAGAATCCGCACGCGGGAGAGCATCCGCGGGTACGGAAGGAGTATCTGGCGATTGTCCTGGGTGCTCTGGAGGGGGAGGGGGTGATCGACCAGCCGATCCGGGTACGGGAGGGCAGCTGCATCACCCGCGAGGTAGGAGAAGGGGGGAAGCCCAGTCTGACCCGCTGGCGGGCACTGGCCGGGGACGGCGAGCTCACCCTGCTGAGGGTGGTAATCGACACGGGACGCACCCATCAGATACGGGTTCACATGGCCTGGCTGGGCTATCCGCTGGCGGGGGATACCATGTATGGCAGCGACCAGCTGTATCTGCCAAGGCAGGGACTCCACTGCGCCTTACTGGAATTCTGTCATCCCATGACCGGGGAAATGGTTCGGCTGACCAGCGGGCTGCCCTCAGATATGCGTGACCTGCTGTCCGGACGGGGATTTCCGCTTCTGTGAGGGACGACAGATACGGAAAATTCACGGAACCGTTACCATTGGAGAAGGAGAATCGGGTATACTGAAGCCGCTATCCCCGCCAAACGGGGGAAAACAGGGAGGGAATGTTTCATGCCGGCGACCATCGCGCATTATCTGTTTACCTATCGGGTCCTGCACCGTCTGAAGCGGCGGGGGATGGCAGTGAGCGATTTTCCTGCGGCGCTGATAGGAACACAGGGACCGGATATTTTCTTTTTTCACCGCGTGATGCCATGGCAGCCGGGAATCAGTTACGCCTCGGAGGGAAGGCGGCTCCATCGCACCAGCCCGGCCCGTCTTTTCGAGGCGTTTCGCACAGTGCTGAACGCGGAGCGCTCCACCGGGCAGCATACACGGATGCAGTCGTATGTGGAGGGCTTTTTCTGCCATTATGCGCTGGACCGTGCAGCCCATCCCTATGTCTACTGGTTTCAGGAGGAGCTGAGGCGGGAGCGTCCCCAATATGGGAAGCATCCCTGTCAGTATCATTTTTGTCTGGAGAGTGCGCTGGATACGCTGGTTCTGCGCCGGGATACAGGCCGGCGGGCCGGGGACTTCCGCCTGCCTTCGGTTCTGCCGCCGGATGAGGGAGGGCTGTATCTGACCGTCGGCCGTCTGTATCAGCCGGTGTTCCGCCGGCTGTTGGGGACGCCTGCAGATGCGGAGCGGCTGGCGCTCGCGCCGGGTGATATGCGCCGGGCGCTGGCGCTCATGACCGACCGGTTTGCCCTGCGCCGGGCAGCACTTCGTCCAGTGGAGATGTTGTCGGGGCGGGGACATTTCGCCACCTCTCTGCTGCGGCCATTGGAGACCTCCGACTGGGACTACGCCAACGAGTCCGGGAGGGAGTGGAGGAATCCCTTTGATGAGACCTACGCCAGCCGGGACAGCTTTTATGAGCTGTATGATCGGGCGGCGGACGAGGCGGCCAATATGATCGCCGAATTTCGCGAAGCGCTGCCGGGTGGGAAATCCATGGCGGAGATTACGCAGGACCGGGGCTTTGCCACCGACCTGCCAGGTATTTATCGAGGAAACAGCGATTAGAAAATAAGAACACAGGAGGAAAGAAACGATGAAACGAATTGCCAGCTTTCAGATTGATCATGACCTGTTGCAGCCGGGGATGTATCTGTCGCGGGTGGACGGGGGTGTGGTTACCTATGACCTCCGGTTTGTGCGACCGAACACGCCGCCGTTTCTGACGAACGGCTCCCTGCATACAATCGAGCACCTGTTCGCCACCTATGTGCGAAACAGCGATTGTGCCGAAAATGTGGTGTACTTCGGGCCGATGGGCTGCCGGACCGGCTTTTATTTCCTGACGCAGGGTCTGTCCCATGAGCGTGCCATTGCGCTGACGAAGGGAGCGCTGCGTTTTATCGCGGCGTATACCGGCGATATTCCCGGGACCACGGCAAAAGAATGCGGAAATTATCGGGAGCACGATCTGGAACAGGCAAGGAAGGACGCTCAAGGGATGGCGGAGGCGCTCGAGGATTGGGGCGAAAACCAGCTTTCTTATCCGGGGACCGGCGAGGGAGATTGAAGTTTCCGGCCTGTTCCTTCTAAATGAGAGGGGTTGTACTTCACTTTTGCAATAAAATTGCCGAAAAGGGTTGTTTTTTTGTAGCTTTTGCGTATAATAAAAGGGGTTGTTACAAAGTTGTAACCTTCCGGTCTGCCAGACCGATCGACAGATAAGGAAGTGAGCCGGACTTGTTTCATTTGGATGACGAGAAGAGAGAAGCTGTCAGACGGACGGGCCGCCGGCTGATGGAGATCATTACAGCCGCAGGACACGGGCTGTACGGTATCAGCTATCTGACCGGTATCCACACAGTCCGTATCGTGAGACACATCGGCCGGCGGCTGGGGTATGTACTGGCGCCGCTGGGCCGTCCTCTGTGCCGCCTGATATATAAGGGTCTGGATTGGCTGCTTCTGCGGCATGCGCGGTCTGTGGGGCGGGAGATTGTGCGGATCGGGCAGGGCTTCGATGCGGCGGGACATCAGCTGAAGGAGGCCTTCCGCCGCCACCCGTTGCTGCCGATACCAAAGTTTTTCGTCCTGACGTTCCGCGCGCTGCGCCGCCATGGTCATGTGCTGGTCGGCCTGCTGAATCTGGCGGCGCCGGTGGCGGCGGCGTTTGTGCTGGCGTCTACCATCCGGTACTGGAGCAATCTGACCTATGCGCTGTCGCTGGAATACGACGGGCAGCAGGTGGGCTATATCTCGAATGAGGCGGTCTTTGACACGGCGGCGACCATGGCAGTGGAGCGTGTGATCAACACTGACAACTCCTTTGAGGTGCAGCGAATCCCCAAGATGACGCTTGCGGTGGTGGCACAGTCGGACATTCTCAGCGAGAACGAGGTATGCGATCAGATATTGAAATCGTCGAGCAGTGCGATTGAGGAGGCGAGTGGACTCTATATCGACGGACGATTTGAGGGGTCGATGTCGTCGCGCGAGGCGCTGGATGCGCTGCTGAATTCGATTCTGTCGGAATACACTGACGGCAGCGCGGGGGAGCGGGCAGAATTTATCCAGGATGTGGAGATAGTGGATGGTTTGTATCCAACCTCATCTCTGGTACCGGCGGTGTCGATGGACCAGAAGCTGACGGCGTCGATGGTGGTAGAAAGACATTACACAGTGGAATCGGGAGATACCCCGATTGGGATCGCGGCGAAAAACAGCATGACGCTGGATGAGCTGAGGGCGCTGAATCCGGATTTGGAATCGCTGATGCTGGCGGGGCGCGAGGTTCTGGTACAGAGGGCGCAGCCGTACCTGCGGGTGAAGGTGATCCGGACGGTGGAATATACAGAGGCAATCCCCTACAGCACCGAAAAGGTGGAGGACACCACGCAGTATCTGGGGTATCAGGTGGAACGCAATGCAGGGCAGAACGGGGAGAGCCGTGTGACAGCGGAAATCACGCTGGTTGACGGAGTGGAGCAGTCGCGCAGCATCCTGTCCACTGAGACCATCACGGAGCCGGTGAACCGGGTACTGGTGGTGGGAGCGAAGAAGATGAACCCGAACGCCAATATCGG
>JAAWCO010000055.1 GCA_022793315.1 Clostridiales bacterium
CATGAAGTTGGGGAAAATGCCGGCAGGCATTTTCGAGACCACGGCCACCGGGCGTCACGTGAGCAGAAGCGCTGGGCCGTGGTCATTGTACCATAGTCGCTGGTGAAATACAACGAAGAATCGGTCGATAGCATTTGAAAAGAGCGGCGGAATTTGGTATACTATTCAGATAACGGCGGCAGCGGGCCGCCAAAGGAAGGAATTGCCGCTTTCATGTCGAATATCAGAACCATCACCATCGAAGAGCGGGAGAGACAGCAGGACTGCTCCCGCCGGGTACGCGACTGGTATGCCGCGCGCTTTCCCGACAGTGTCCCCCTCGCCTGTGTGCGGACCTATGGCTGCCAGCAGAACGTCGCCGACTCTGAGCGGCTTAAGGGTATGCTGGCGGGAATGGGCTTCGGCTTTACCGAAAAGGCGGAGGCGGCCGACCTGATCCTCTTCAATACCTGTGCGGTGCGGGAGCACGCAGAGGACCGGGTATTCGGCAACGTCGGCGCGCTGAAAAATCTCAAACGCCGCCGTCCCTCTCTTGTCGTCGGGCTGTGCGGCTGTATGGTGCAGCAGGAGCATGTAACGGAGAAGCTGAGGAAAAGCTATCCCTTCGTGGACCTGGTGTTTGGCACCCATGTCCTTCACCGGCTTCCTGAGCTGCTGGAGCGGGTGGTTCGGGGAAATGGCCGGGTGTTTGAGCGGCCGGTTGAGGACGGCGTGATTGCCGAGGGGCTGCCGGTGCGGCGGGATGGGGGCTTCAAGGCTTTTCTGCCGATTATGTACGGCTGCAACAATTTCTGTACCTACTGTGTGGTGCCGTATGTCCGCGGCCGGGAGCGCAGCCGCGATCCCGGCCTGATTGTCGAAGAGGCCCGCGGGCTGATCGCCGAAGGGGTGCGGGATATTACCCTGCTGGGACAGAATGTCAACTCCTATGGCCGGGGAGAGGCGCACGGCGTGGATTTTCCCACGCTGCTGCGGCGGATTAACGCGCTGGAGGGGGACTTTCTCATCCGCTTTATGACCTCCCATCCAAAGGACGCAACCCCTGCCCTGTTTGAGACCATCGCGGAATGCGAAAAGGTGTCCCGGCACTTTCACCTGCCCTTCCAGTCGGGAAGCAGCCGGGTACTGCGGCGGATGAACCGCGGATACACGCGGGAGCAGTATCTTGGCCTGATTGAGACGGCCCGCCGGCTGGTGCCGGATATCGCTTTTACCAGCGACGTGATTGTCGGCTTCCCCGGCGAAACACGGGGGGATTTCGAGCAGACGCTGGACCTGATACGGCAGGTGGAATTTGTCTCGCTGTATACCTTCCTTTTTTCGCCCCGGCGGGGAACGCCTGCCGCGACGATGGAGGACCCGGTGCCCGCACAGGAGAAGGCCGCCTGGTTTCAGGAGATGACGGCGCTTCAGGAGACCATTGCGGCGCAGCGGCTGGCGGGCATGGTGGGACAGCGCCGCCGCGCTCTGATCGAGAGCGAAGACGACGGATATCTGGAGGCGAGACTGCCTGAAAATATCGTCATACGGACGCAGGGGGACGCCTCCGCCGTCGGGCATTACGCCACCGTGGAGATCACCGGCGCACGCAGCTGGATATTGAGCGGCCGTCTGGTCACGATAGAAGCATAGCTGGCACAGGCCGGGGACTGGAAAGAGGAAAGGAAGCGGTAATATGGATACTATTATTGATATGACGAGGGACCTGGCGCATGCGTTGCAGGGGGATGAACGGTTTATTCGCACCCAGCTGGCGCAGGCGGCTGCCGATGAGGATAAGGAGCTTCAGGCGCTGATTGGTGAATTTAATCTCAAACGTATCGCTCTCAACAATGAAAATGTCAAAGAGGAAAAGGACGGAGACAAGATCACGGCTCTGGACGGAGAAATCCGGGAGATTTACGCCCGTATTATGGCCAATCCTCATATGAGTGCCTATCAGCAGGCTAAAGAGGGGCTGGATGCACTGGTACGCCATATGGCATCCATTATCACCCTGTCTGCGCAGGGACAGGACCCGGATGGGATCGAGCCATCTGGCTGTTCCGGAAGCTGTTCTACCTGCGGCGGCTGTCAGTAAGGACCGCCGGGACCGGCCGGCGCCGGACCATCAAAGGAGAGGTGAAACGTCAGTGGCCGATTATACGCCAATGATGAAGCAGTATTTCGCCGTAAAGCAGGAGCATGAGGACTGCATCCTGTTTTACCGTCTGGGCGATTTTTACGAGATGTTTTACGACGACGCCAAGCTGGTTTCACGGGAGCTGGAGCTGACCCTGACCGGGCGCGACTGCGGCCAGGAGGAGCGGGCGCCGATGTGCGGGGTGCCTTTCCACAGCTGTGAATCGTATATCGCGCGGCTGGTGTCAAAGGGCTACAAGGTGGCCATCTGCGAGCAGACGGAGGACCCCGCCAAGGCGAAGGGTCTGGTCGAGCGCAAGGTGGTCCGCGTGATTACCCCCGGTACCGTCATTGAAAACAGCATGCTGGATGAAGGGAAAAACAATTATCTCTGTGTGCTGTTTGTCAGCGACGGCGCGGCCGATGCGGGACTGTGCTTTCTTGACTGCTCCACCGGTGAAATCCATGCGACCCGCCTCGACGGGGAGGATGTGGCGCTTCGCGTGACCAATGAGCTCGGCCGTTTTACTCCCAGCGAGATTTTGTATAACGACGGCGCCGCCGGACAGGAGCTGATTGCCGATTTCATCGAAAAACGGCTGAACGTGCGGCCGCAGCTGGCCAAAGCGGAATACTTCGACTACCGGCAGGCGGAGGAGCTGATTCTGCGCCATTTTGGGCAGCACTCACTGGAGGAGCTGGGGCTGAGGGATCAGTTTTCCACCGTGCGGGCGCTGGGGGCCGCCTTCCATTATCTGTATGCTACACAGATGACCGGACTGGAGCGGCTCAATCATCTCGATGTGTATTCCGACGCCCGGTTTATGAAGCTGGACCTGACCGCCCGCCGCAATCTGGAGCTTTTGGAGACCATGCGGAGCAAGGAGAAGCGAGGCTCGCTGCTGGGGGTGCTGGATCACACCAAAACCGCCATGGGGAAACGGCTGATCCGCGCCTGGATTGAGCAGCCGCTGATCAATCCCTCACAGATTGGCCGCCGCCATAACGCGGTGGACGAGCTGGTGAGGGACACGGTCCTGCGGGGTGACCTGATCGGCATGCTGACCGGGATTTACGACCTGGAGAGGATTATGACCCGCATCGTGTACGGCAGCGCCAACGCGAGGGAGCTGCGCTCACTGGCCCAGACGATACGGGCGCTGGAACCGGTTAAGACACGGCTGGCGGAGGTCTCCTCCGCTCTTCTGCGGGAGGTGGAGCAGCAGCTGGACCCTCTGGACGATATCAGCGGCCTGATTGAACGGGCGATTGTGGATGAGCCGCCCTTCTCGGTGCGGGAGGGCGGCATGATCCGTGCCGGATACAGCGGGGAGATTGATCAGCTTCAGTTTGAGATGACCGATGGAAAGGGCGTTATTGCCCGGATAGAGGCACAGGAAAAGGAGCGCACCGGTATCCAGAAGCTGAAGGTGGGATATAACCGGGTCTTCGGCTATTACATAGAGGTGACGCGGCAATACGCCGACCAGGTGCCGGATACCTATATCCGCAAGCAGACGCTGGCCAACGCGGAGCGTTATATTACGCAGGAGCTGAAGGAGCTGGAGGCGCGGGTGCTGGGAGCACGGGACCGGGTGGTGGAGCTGGAGTATCAGGCCTTTTGCGATATCCGGACCGCCGTTTCCGCTGAGCTGCACCGCATCCAGCGTACCGCCGGGGCGGTGGCCTGTCTCGATGTGCTCTGCTCCTTTGCAGAGACAGCGGTGCGGCGGCGCTACTGCCGTCCGCTGGTGGATATGAAGGGCCGCCTGGACATCAGGCAGGGCCGCCATCCGGTGGTGGAAGCGCTGCTGGACGCGCCGTTCGTCCCCAATGACACGCTGCTGGACAATCGCGAGAACCGGGTGGCGCTCATCACCGGCCCAAACATGGCGGGAAAATCCACCTATATGCGGCAGACCGCCCTGATTGTTCTGATGGCGCAGATTGGCAGCTTTGTACCGGCGGAGAGCGCCGACATCGGCGTGGTGGACAGCGTGTTTACCCGCGTGGGCGCGTCGGATGATCTGGCGGCGGGGCAGTCCACCTTTATGGTGGAGATGAACGAGGTGGCCAGTATTCTGAAAAACGCGACCGCCGACAGCCTGATTATTTTCGATGAGATTGGGCGGGGCACCTCTACCTTTGACGGAATGAGCATCGCGCGGGCAGTGCTGGAATATGTGGCTAATGCCCGCCGGGTGGGGGCCAAGACATTGTTTGCCACCCATTATCACGAGCTGACGGTGCTTGAGGAGGAGCTCGATTGCGTCAAGAATTATAATATCGCGGTGAAAAAGCGCGGCGACGATATCACCTTTCTGCGCCGGATTGTCCGCGGCCCGGCGGACGACAGCTATGGTATTGAAGTGGCCAAGCTGGCGGGAATCCCCGACTCGGTGGTGGCCCGCGCCAGAGAAATCCTCCGCAGTATTGAAAGCGGAGAGGAGGGCTTTGCCCTGAGGCGGCCCGCGGCGGGCGCTGACTTTGAAAGCGGCGACGGACAGCTGACCCTGCTTCCGCCGGATAAAAATGAGGTCATTCAGCGCCTGAAGGAGCTGGATGTCAATACGCTGACGCCGATTGAGTCGATGCAGGTTTTGTATGAGCTGTGCAAAGTTGCCGAAGCCTATTAAGAGTGCCTGAAGGGGATCGGAAACATACTGGGAGAGGAGGCATCCATATGCCGGACGGAGAGAACAGGCCGAGAATTCAGGTCCTTGATAAGCACACCGCCGAATTGATCGCGGCGGGGGAGGTGGTGGAGCGCCCCGCTTCGGTGGTGAAGGAGCTGCTGGAAAACGCCGTGGACGCCGGCGCCACCGCTGTGACGGTGGAAATCCGGCGGGGCGGCGTTGAACTGATCCGCGTTCAGGACAACGGCGCGGGCATGGTGCGGGAGGATGTGCCTACCGCCTTTCTCCGGCACGCCACCAGCAAGGTGCGCACCGAGACCGATCTGGACGCTATCGGAACGCTGGGCTTCCGGGGGGAGGCGCTGGCCTCCATTGCGGCGGTGTCACGGGTGGAGCTGCTGACCTGCGCGGCGGGAGAAACCGCCGGAACCCGGTATGTCATCGAGGGCGGGGAGGAGCATCTGTGCGAAGACGCCGGTTTTCCGCAGGGTACGGCATTTTTCGTGCGGGATTTGTTCTATAATGTACCGGCGAGGATGAAATTTCTCAAAAAAGATGTCAGCGAGGCCAATGCCGTGGCTGGTGTGGTCGAACGGCTGGCGCTTTCCCATCCGGAGATTGCCTTCCGTTTTCTCCGCGAGGGACGTGAGGAGCTGGTGACCCCCGGCGACGGCAGTCTGAGAGCCTGTATTTATGCGGTGTCAGGCCGCGCGTTTTCCGAGAGTCTGCTGCCGGTGGATTACACGCTGGGGGGCGTTCGCGTTCACGGCTTTGTCAGCCGTCCCGACGCCTGCCGGGCCAACCGGGCCATGCAGCATTTTTTTGTGAACGGGCGCTATGTCAAAACGCGTACCGCCATGGCGGCACTGGAGCAGGCGTGCAAGGGCGCAGTGATGACGGGGAAATTCCCGGCCTGTGTTTTACATATCGAGCTTCCGCCGGAAACGGTGGACGCGAATATCCACCCGGCCAAGATCGAGGTGCGCTTTATCAATGAAAAGCCCGTGTTCAACGCGGTTTACCACGGCGTACAGTCGGCGCTTCGGGCGGGCAGGGCCCCAAAACCGGTGACCTTGCCCCAGCGGGAGGCGGCTTCTCCTCTTCCGTCTGTCCCGGCTTCCTCGCACGTGGTGCCCGCGGTGGAGAAGGCGGGGACGCCAGTCCAAACGACCGCTTCTTTTTCCTCAGCGCGGATGCCGGTTCAGCCCGACCGCGACGGCGGTGGAGAGGGGGTGCGGGATTTGGGGCCGCTGCATCGCCCTCTTTCTCCGTCGGTTCCTTCCGCTCCTCCCGTCGGCCGCCGATACGCGGTGGATATTTTTGTGGAGGAGGCGCCTCCTCCGGCGGGGCCGGGCAGCGAAAAAAAGCATGCCGCCGTTGAACAGCCGGGACCTGCTCCCTCAGAGAAAGAGAGCATGACGGCACAGGAGGGCCCCGTCGAATCGCTGCTCGAGCCGGTGGAGCCGGTAGTCTGCCTGGGGGAGGCATTTCACACCTATCTCATTGCCCAGCGTGGAGAGGCGCTGTATTTTATCGACAAGCATGCCGCTCACGAGCGGCTGCTGTATGATCAGCTGAGGCGGGAGGGGCCTGCCGATGTGCAGCAGCTTTTGACGCCCCTCAGTCTGACCCTGAGCCGGGAGGAATACGCGGTTCTGCTGGAAAACCGTGAGGCGCTGGAGGCCGCCGGATTTGAAATCGACGATTTTGGCGGCGGCGCTCTGCTGGTCCGCGGCATTCCTCTGATGCTGGAGGGGTGCGACATCGCCGCCGCAGTGGAGGAGATTGCCGGTAAGCTGCTGAGCGGACGGCGGGAGATGACCCCCGACAGGCTGGACTGGATTTACGCCTCTACTGCCTGCCGTGCCGCGGTCAAGGCGGGGGATGGGACCAGCCCGCAGGAGAGACAGCAGCTGGCAGAGCGGGTGCTGATGCGGGAGGATCTGCGGACCTGCCCCCACGGCCGGCCGGTCTGCTTTGAGATCACGCGGCGGGAGCTGGAAAAGCAGTTCGGCCGTATTCAGTAGCCAGGAAAGCGAGGCGACCATCCGATAATGGAGCAATCTTCCCTTTCTCTGACCGTTGTCGCCGGGCCAACCGCATCGGGTAAGACAGGGCTGGCCGTTCAACTGGCCCATCGGTTGAACGGCGAGGTGGTTTCCGCCGATTCCATGCAGGTGTATCAGGGGATTCCCATCGGTACAGCTCAGCCGGCGGAGGCCGAGCGGGAGGGGGTGCCCCATCACCTGCTTGGTTTTTGGCCGTTGCAGAAGAGCTACAGCGTAGCGTTGTGGCTGGAGCAGGCGCGGGCAGTCATCGCTGATATTCACCGGCGCGGAAAGCACCCTCTGCTGTGCGGCGGGACCGGCCTGTATATCAGCGCGCTGCTGGATAACCTGACCCTGACGGGGGAGGGAGGCGACGCACAGGTGCGCGCCCGCCTGAGTGAGAGAGCCGATCAGGACGGGACTCAGGCGCTGCTGTCCGAGCTGGAGCGGGTCGATCCCGCCACGGCGGCGCGCCTCCATCCGGCCGACCGCAAAAGGATCATCCGGGCGCTGGAGCTGTATGAAACCACCGGCATCACCATGAGTGAGCAGATCGCGCGCTCCCGCCGGGAGCCTTCCCCCTATCGTGCGCGTGTCCTGCTGCTGGACTGCCGGGAACGGCGGGTGCTGTATGACCGGATCAACCGGCGGGTGGAGGATATGCTGGAACAGGGGCTGGCCGAAGAAGCGCGCCGTGTGTACGACATCCGTTCCGGCGGGGGGGATACTGCCACGGCCGCACAGGCGATCGGTCACAAGGAGCTGCTTCCCTTTCTGAACGGCGAACGGACCCTTGCCGAGGCGGCAGAGGCCCTCAAGCAGGCGACCCGGCGCTATGCCAAACGGCAGCTGACCTGGTTCCGGCGCCTGGACGGCGCAAAGCGCCTGTATATTGATGACTATCAGACACGGGATCAACTGACAGCCGCCGCCCTGGCGGCTCTGAACCGGGAGGATGAGCCATGGACCCCTTCATCAAACGATTGCTGACGGTAACTGCCGCCCTGTTTCTGATCGGGTATGTTGTGTTTCAGGGCATTCAGATTCTGTATAATCCGATCCGGACGGAAACGGTAAGGGAATACCGTGTGTATGATACGATTGATACAGACGGCATCACCATTCGCAACGAAACGCTGGTGGCGGGCGAGCCGCAGGGATATCTCTATTTTGAGACCGAAAACGGCGGACGGGTGGCCAAGGGCGGACTCATCGCCAGAACTTTTCCCAGCGAACAGGATGCGCTGGCTCAGCAGCAGCTGAACGCCCTGGATGATGAGATGAAACGCCTCAGCGAAATTAACGGTCAGGGAAACGCCAATAAAGTCAATCTGGAGCTGATCAACAAGCAGATTGACCGCACACTGATGGAGATGGTGCGGCATATTCATTCCTCCACTCTGCCATCGGTCACGGCACAGGCGCCGGCGCTGCTGTCGTTGCTGAACAAATATCAGATTACAACAGGAAAGGTGACGGATTTTTCAGCACGGCTGACCCTTCTGCAGCAGACGAAGGAGCAGCTGGCTTCCTCCTTTTCCCAGGCGACCACCACCATAGAGGCGCCGGTGGCAGGCTATTTTGTCAGTCGGGTGGATGGCTTTGAAAACCGCTTTGACTATACCAGGGTGAACGAGCTTCGGCCCGACCAGATTATACAGGCCCTCAGCGAAGAGGGCCGTCTGGAGGACACCGGCGGTCAGGTGGGGAAAATGGTTGCGGATTATGAATGGTATCTTGCCTGTGTTGTACCGGCGGCGGAGGCGGATACCCTGTATACCGGCGCTAAGCTCACCGTGAGGATGCCATTTGTCTCCGAAGAGGCGATTCCTGTGGTGATCACGGCAATGAACCGCGACAAGGACGGCAACACCGCCGTCGTGTTTCAGTGCTCCTATATGTCCAGCAGCTTGTCCTCCATTCGCTGTGAGCCCATACAGATTCAAAAGATTCTGTATGAGGGTATCCGTGTGCCGCAGAAAGCGATTGTTTTTGGAGAGAACGGCGAACGCGGCGTCTATGTTCGGGTGGGCAATACGGCGATGCTTCGGAAAATCGACATTCTCTACAGCGATCCCGACTTTATCATCAGCCGGGAAATCCCAGCCGGGGATGACAGCGTCCCGGACCCGGAGAATTATCTGAGCATGTACGATGATGTGATTGTAGAGGGAAAGGGGCTTTACCATGGAAAGAATATCGGATAAGGGGATGGCGTTCTCCAGCCCGGTCCGGGAGAACCTCAAACGCATTGAGGAAGAGATAGCCCGCGCCTGCGCGGAGAGCGGCCGGCGGCGAGAGGAGGTAACCCTGCTGGCCGTGACCAAAACGGTAGCCCCTGTCCTTATCAATGAAGCGCTGGCCGCCGGCGTCACGGAGATCGGGGAGAACCGGGTGCAGGAATACCTTGCCAAACGGGATGAGCTGCTGCTTTCCGGTGTGAGGACCCACCTGATCGGTCACCTGCAAACCAATAAGGCGGCCAAAATTGTGGGAATGGTGGATATGATCCAATCCATTGACAGCCTGCGGACGGCGCAGGCTGTCGCGCGGGCCTCTGGTGCGGTGGGCAGGGTCACCGATATCCTGATTGAGGTGAACATCGGAGGGGAAGAAGTGAAATCGGGTGTCGCACCTGAGCAGGCAGAGGAGCTGGTGGCCGCTGCCGCCGCGCTCAAAGGGATCAAAATTCGGGGATTGATGACAGTGCCGCCCATATGTGGCGATAAACGACAGCTGCGGCTCTATTTTTCCCGAATGCAGAAACTGTTTGTTGACATCCGGGAGAAAAAAATAGATAATACCAGTATGGACGTCTTGTCAATGGGCATGTCGTCTGATTTTTATGAAGCGATTCTGGAAGGCTCTACAATGGTTCGCATTGGGACTGCCCTCTTCGGCGGAAGACCTCCACAGCGGTCCTGATCCCTTTTTACGTTAGTGAAATGCCCCGCTCAGCGGTTTGAGAATAGAGAAAAGAAGAAAAATGCAGGAGGCTGTTGTCATGGGTTTATTCGATAAAATTAAAGGCTTTATGGGTGATCCGGAGGACGATCTGGATGATGAAATGATGGAGGACGAGGAAATGGACTTTGTTTCCCGATCCGAAGAACGATATGAAGAGCCCGCGGTTGAGGTATCCAAAAAGAACAACAAGGTTGTCAATATTCACGCCACTGCTCAGCTGCAGGTGGTGCTGGTCAAGCCGGAGCGCTTTGACGATGCCAGTACAGTGGCGGATCATCTGAATGCCAAGCGCACGGTGGTGCTGAATCTGGAATCGGCCAACAAGGATGTGGCCCGCCGGATTCTGGACTTTCTCAGCGGTGTCGCCTATGCTAACGACGGCCAGATTAAAAAGGTGGCCAACTGTACCTTTATCATCACGCCGTATAATGTGGGTGTGATGGGCGATCTTCTGGACGAGCTGGAGAACAATGGCGTCTATTTCTAAGCAGAAGAACAGTGGTATGCTCCGGGCGCGGATAGAGGATGCGGTCCGCCTGTGCGGCCGTCGCTGCCGTCCGTGCTTCGTCGGCTTTCTCGACGAACGGGAGCGGGCGGAGGCAGAACGTCTTTTACAACGAGAGCTGTGTCCATCCGGCATGAGTAGCTGCTTCTACGGCGGATATGAGGAGGCAGAGCGAACCCTTTTGGGTGTTGCTCCCGGTGAGGAGCCGCCTGCGCCTGAAGATTTTCCGCTGGGGCCGCTCGCCTTTTACTACCGGCGGGAGGCATCGCTGACCCACCGGGATTTTTTGGGCGCTATGATGGCTTGCGGTATCCGTCGGGACCGGCTGGGGGACATTCTCTGCGGCAGCGGCGCCCATGCTGGTCTGACCGTCGTGTTTACCGGGCGGGAGCTGCTTCCCTGGATCGGCGGCCAGCTGGACCGCATCGGACGGGAGGGGGTTCGGCTGGAACCGGATTATACCGGTCCGCTGCCGTTTCCCCGGCAATATGAAGAAATTTCCGACACCATCGCGTCGCCGCGGATGGACGCGGTGGTTAAGGTGATGATCCGCTCCTCCCGCGAGACGGCAGCGCGACTGATTGAGACAGGACAGGTGGAACAAAATCACCTCCCCTGTCTTTCCGTATCCGCCGTTGTCCGGGAAGGGGATATCCTTTCCATACGGGGAAAGGGCCGGTATCTGGTGGACCGCGTCGGTCCTCCCACGAAAAAGGGACGCTTGTTTATTTCGATACGACGATGCCTGTAAAAGGGCGGAACAGAGACAAAGGAGGATGTCGGATGCTGACACCGGATGAGATCAGAAATATAACCTTTACCAAAGGAATTGGCGGCTATAAAACCTCAGAGGTGGATATTTTCATTGATCAGTGTGCCGATACAGTGGAGGCTCTGCTGGCGGAAAAGGCCGAGCTCAGCAAAAAGCTGGAAATCCTGGCGGACAAGCTGGTGGAATACCGGAACGATGAGGACAGCATCCGGACCGCGCTTCTGAGCGCGCAGCGTCTGGGCGATACCGTGGTTCGGGAGGCCAACCACAAGGCGGGCCTGATTTTGGACGACGCCAAAATCAAGGCACAGAAAATGCAGGAAAATGCCCAGCGCAGTATCGCCAGCGAGCAGGAGGAGCTCAGGCGTATCCAGCGGGAAATCGCCAGCTTTAAGTCGCGGATGCTGAGCATTTATCGTGAACATCTGTCCCTGATCGACGTGCTCCCTGAACCGGAGGAGGAGAGAGAGGACGAGGCGCCGTTGGCAGAGACCCGTTTGGAGGAGGCCGCCGGTCAGACTCCTGTTGCCGTTGCCGACGAGACAGAGCCTCCCGCCGCGCAGGAGGAGATGCCTCCGGCAGCCGCGCAGGAGGAAACGGTGTTTGAACCGGCGGTGATCCCTCCGCTGGCCGCGCAGGAGACGGTGAAGACGGCTCCGCCTCCAATGCCATCCTTTTCCCGCAGCATCCCTCTTCTGGACGAGGAGGATGTGGAGCTGGTGACTGCTTCGGACAGACAGGAGGAACCAGAAGAGCCCCGAACCTCCTCTCGCTTCGCGGATCTGAAATTTGGCGAGGATTACGATATCTCCAACGATCACGAAGACTCTCATGGTTTGTTTCGGCGTAAAAAATAGGAACACTGAGGACGCGGAAAAGGGCGGACACCAATTTGTCCGCCCTTTGCTGTGCGGCTTCTGATTTTCCGGAAAGGGGTGTCTCCATGCTTCAGGTGATTCTGCTGCTGTCGGCGGCGGCTTTGGTGGGACTTGACCAATGGACCAAGGTACTGGCCACTCAGGCGTTCGCAGGAAAATCCCCCTGTGTTCTGATTCCCGGTGTGCTTGAGCTGTGCTACAGTGAAAATGACGGGGCGGCCTTCGGCCTCTTTCCCAACCAGCAATGGATTCTGATCGGTCTGACCTCTCTGATTATGCTGGCGATTCTGGCGGTGCTGCTTTCGGGCCGCTACCGGCGGTATCGGCTGCTCAACCTCTGTGGCGTCCTGATTGTGGCGGGGGGGATCGGCAATCTGATCGACCGGCTGTTCCGCGGATATGTTGTCGATTTTATCTATATCCGGGCGATTCATTTCCCGATCTTCAATCTGGCGGACACCCTGGTGGTCTGCGGCGCCGTTCTGTTTTTATTCTGTTTTCTGTTCCTTGATCGGGAGACGGCAGATAAAAAAGCCGACCTGGACCATGCTGTTGGAGGGGAGGAAGGACACAATGGAAAAACAGGTGCTGACGGTGGGAACCGCTCAGGAGGGAACCCGGCTGGATAAGGCCGCCGCCGGGATGCTGGGGATTACCCGCTCAGCGGTGCAGACCTGGCTTGAGCAGGGTCGGATTATCCTGAACGGTGCGGCAGCAGATAAAAAACGGCTGCTGCAGTCGGGAGATGTGCTGGAGGTGACGCCGCCTGAACCGGCCCCCTGTGCAGCGGTTCCTCAGAACATTCCTCTGGATATTGTTTATGAGGATGACGAGCTTCTGGTGGTCAACAAGCCGAAAGGGATGGTGGTACACCCGGCGGCCGGGCACACCGATGGTACGCTGGTGAACGCCCTGCTGGCTTATTGCGGGAATTCGCTTTCCGGGATCAATGGCGTGATGAGACCAGGCATTGTCCATCGAATTGATAAGGATACCAGCGGTCTGCTGATCGTGGCGAAAAATGATCATGCCCATCAACACCTTGCCCGGCAGATCCGGGACCACAGCTTCACCCGGAAGTATGAGGCGGTGGTCTGTGGTCATCTGAAGCCGGAGACCGGAACGGTGGAGGCCCCCATCGGCCGGCATCCGATTCAGCGGAAAAAGATGGCGGTGACCGAGAAGGGCTCCCGGCCGGCGGTGACTCATTATGAAGTAATTGCTTATTTCCCCGGTTATACGCATGTCCGTTTGCGTCTGGAAACCGGACGCACCCATCAGATACGCGTCCATATGGCCTGGCTGGGGCATCCTGTGGCAGGGGATACGGTATACGGACCGCCACGGGGACTCAGAGGACTGGCTGGACAATGCCTGCACGCGCGCCTGATCGGCTTTTGCCACCCGATGGACAACCGCTATCTGGAGCTTTCCAGCCCGCTTCCGGAGTACTTTATTCATTTTTTACAGCAGCTTGGAGGAACCGAATCATGCAGAAACCCCTGAACGATTATTTACTGATTTCCGATATCGACGGTACGTTGGTGGATACCCAAAAAAAGATTCCGCGGCGGAATTTGGAGGCGATTCGCCGTTTTCAGGAGCTGGGCGGCCGTTTTACCATCGCGACCGGACGCTCGGCCCGCTCGGCCGCTCAGGTAGCGAATCTGGTGGGCGTCAACTGTCCGCTGGTGACCAACAACGGCACCATTCTCTACGATATGGAAAAGGGACAGGTGGTCCGGCAGCGCTTCCTGCCTGACAGCTTCCCCGATATCATTCGCCGGGTGGCAGCGGATTTTCCCCATATCGGGATTCAGGCGTATCTTGATGCCGATATCTACATGGTGGTACATAATCCGGTGGTGGAATATCAGGTGACGGTGGAAGAAATCCCCTTTATTGAAGCCTCACCCCACTCTCTTCCGCCAAAGGCCAACAAGCTGCTGTTCGGCGGGTCGCATGAGGAGCTGACGGTGCTGCGGACGGCGCTGGAGACATATGGGCTGGACAGCATGTACGGTTTGTTTACGGAAGATCAGTATTTTGAGCTGCTGCCGCAGGGCGTCCATAAGGGGAGCGGTGCCCAGGTGCTGGCGGGCTACTGCGGCGTGTCGAGCGGGCATGTCGCGGCAGTAGGGGATTACTATAACGATGTGGAGATGCTGAAATCAGTGCCGCTTCCGGCGGTAGCGGCAAACGCACCCGATGAGGTGAAGCAATATGCCGTTTATGTCGCCTGCCATTGCGACGACGGCGCAGTGGCCGATGTTCTGGAGCGGCTGGAGAAATGGGCGTCCGGTGAAATCCGGGAATTCGGGAATCGGGGCAGGGAACAGGAGATCTCCTGATTCCCCGGTTTAACGGCAGTACCCCGCCGGATTTTTTGAAATATTTCACAGGCTGGGCCGCGGACTTCCGCGGCTTTTTCCATGACGATTGAAAAAAGAGAAGGAATGGCGTATGATAAGGAGAAGGGAGAGGACTGCTTCAGGCATGTCTGCCCTGCCCACCCGATGAGCAAACAGAGGGGGTATCAAAACCGCTGAGACAGAGCGGAACCGACCAGCGGTAAAAGGAGGAGCTTATATGGATACTGAATTTGTATGGCGGGATGAGTTTAATATCGGAGTCGATGTGATTGATAAGGAGCACCAGCGGCTCTTTAAGATCATCAACAGGATTTTCGCTTCCAAGGAGGAAGAAAAGAGCAGCCAATGGGCCTGTCAGGAGGGAATTAAATTTTTCCGGGGACATACGATTAAGCATTTTGCTGATGAAGAAGCCTATATGGCGTCGATTGGCTATGAGGGGCTCGAACAGCACCGAAATATACATAAAGGCTTCCGGGAAATTACCCTTCCGGCGCTGGAACAGGAGCTGGAACAAACGGAATATGCATCGGATGCCGTCGATCATTTTCTGGGCGTTTGTGCTGGATGGCTGATCGGACACACCCTGACGGAGGATCTCGCCATCATCGGAAAACAGGGGAGAAAGTGGGAGAACCTTCTTCCGAGCGAAGAGCTGGCGGCGATGAAAAAGGTGATTATCCAGCTGGTGTTCGATATGTTTCACCTGGAATCGCATGTGATCAGCGAGGCTTACCGCGGTGAAAAGTTTGGAAAAGGGGTCTATTATCGGCTGATCTATGGAACAGAGCAGGAGGAAAACCGGCAGGAAATTTTTATGGTTTTTGAGGAGAGCCTGCTGATTAACACAGTGGGGAAGATTATGGGGATTCAGTCTAATAAGCTGGACAGCATGCTGGTCCACGCCGCCCGCTATACGGCCCGGCAGTTCGTGGGGCGCGTCATGGAGCAGCTTCCCACAGCGGCATCGTATGAGCTGAAGGGGGAAACCCTCCTCTCCTATGAACAGTTCCAGCAGGTGTTTGAACGGGAAAAGCTGCAGGCCAGCCTGCTGTTTGATACAGGAGCGGGATATTTTGCCTATTGTGTCCTGGCACCCCATTTGCTTCAGCAAGGTGTAGGAACGCCGATTGAAGCAGAAAACGCGATGACCGAGGTAGAAGAATATCTGATGAAACGGGAAAAACAGGAGGGGGCAGACCAGCGGCAGAAGGTGCTGGTGGTAGACGATTCCATGACGATACGGCAGGGCATGAAGGAGCTGCTGGGCGAAGATTATGATGTGGCGGTGGCGGAATCCGGAGTAGCTGCAATCCGCACGATTACCCTGAACCGGCCGGATCTGGTGCTGCTGGATTACGAAATGCCGGTTTGCGATGGCCGGCAAACGCTGGAAATGCTCCGTTCGGAAAAGGAGTTTGAGGATATTCCGGTTATTTTCCTGACAGGCAGAAGAGACTCAGAGAGCATGATAAAGGTTATGCCCTTAAAGCCGGCCGGTTATTTGTTAAAGCATTCCAAGCCGGCGGAGATTAAAAAAGAAATTGATGCTTTCTTTGCCAAAAAGCAGGGCTGACAAACGACAGCGGTTATCTATCCCCTAAAACAGGAAAGCCATCTCGAAAGAATCTCTGTGTATTCTACCGAATATGACAGAAAATCGAAAAATTCTTACATATGTTTGAAAATTCACACGATCATGTGTGGAGTGTTCTCATCATTAAGCCTATACTGTGATCAGGCATCTCCCTGTAGGAAAAAACATACGACAGGAGAGGATCAGCTTGATCAAAGAATTGAGAAAAGCAGACATTGTGTTTATGAGACAGGTGCTGGCAGAAAATTTGCAGAGGATTCGGAAAGAGGGCGGGCTGTCTCAGGAACGGGTAGAGGAGTTAACCGGCGTCAGTACCAATGAAATTGGAAAGATTGAAAGCAAACGGACCAGTGCGGGGCTGGATACGCTCACCACACTGGCCGCCGGGCTGGGGATGGAGGTAAAACGGCTGCTGGACCCGGGGATGGATCCGGCGGCTGTTTTTCTGCGTCCGGAGAAAGAAGTGATGGAGCAACTGAGCGAGGCGATGAAGGGATTGCCTGAGAAGGAACAGCGGCATATTGCGCGGCTTGTGATGCTCCATGCCGAACATTACCGCCATGAACAGAACAGCAGGCCAAACGGCAGGGCGGCGGCAGAAGACTGACCGCAAATACAGAGCAGGGATATGCCCAGACAGAGGATTCCATCCGATATCAGGGGAGGGATCCTCTGTTTTTATGTTCAAAGCTAGGGTACAATAACCACAGCCCCACGCTTCTGGTCACATAACGCCTGGTGGCCGTGGTCTCGAAAATGCTCGCCGGCATTTTCCCTCACTGCATGGTATAATGCAGGAAATCGAAGATTTCCTGCCGAAGAATCCTCTGTCGGGCGGAGCGCCCTCCTGCGTGGAAATTCTTCTGGGACGCGTGCTCATCTTCATGGTACATAGAAATCCCATTTTACAGATATGCCAGCTTTTCTGTCTGATTTTTATTTGCGCTTGAATACCATTGATTGACAAAAGGAAACCCGCTTGACAGAGGACAAAAGCGGCACGACCGTCGTTCTCAGATTTGGCGGGCGAGTTGCCCCCTTTTTCTTTCAGAGTTTTTTGGGGAGAAAAGACGGGGAAGAATAACCGCCCGGCACGAGGACAACGCCGCCAACCCTTGTTTTTACCGGGTCTGCCCCTGTCAATTGAGGGTACTATTGAAAAGTCAGAACGAAAAGAGAAGAAATCATCTCTAACAAAGAGATAACACTGAAAGGAATTGCCAGCCGGGAAAGCTTACATTCGCAGTTTCCCGTTTCAACAAGGTGGTTACGATTTAACAGAAACCACATGCAGAACCCGTTTGTGCCGCAAAAGGGACAAGGATCAAGCGACCAAGAGAGCATTTGTCAAGGGGACTTTCATCTTTTGGATGAAAGTCCCCTGATAAACTGGAAAGCGGTGCGGTCAAATATGGTTGAAAGTGCCGGGTCATCCACAGTCCCAGGTATAAAATACATCAGAGAAATCCTGACACCTCAAATTTTCCAGGTTGATGAAGAAATTGCCCACTCCGCCATCGGCCCACATAATATAAGTTTCCGTCTCAGTCCAGTCAGAGTCCATCTGAAGCAGCAGCGTGCTGTAGGGGCTATCCTCCTCCCGAGGGTCAAACTGCTCAAAGCAGGGCCATCCCAGAAGGCGGTGGCCGGAGGACCATAGCTGGTCATACACATAGTCCCGGTCAGGCTCCTCCAGGAAATCTCGGAAGTCTGGCTCTGCGGGTGGCTGTCCAGTGATCTCTTCCCACAATTGAGCGAAAAGTGTGTCGAACCTTCCATCCGATGGCCCCATCCAGGTAGCGGTTCGCTGGACGGTGATAGAGCTCTCCCGAAGCACTGGCCAGTAGTCCAAATCGGCGTGAGTGGGAATGTCTATGGCTCGTATCTGCTCTGGAGTGAGAGAGTAATCCACATTTTCATGCCAGACCACCCGGAAGCCGATGGGGGAATCTCCGCCCCAGTCCGCGCCGAAGCTGTCGCCCCGCCCAACAAAAAACTGGAGCAGTCCGGTCTTGGGCAGGGGAGCATCTGCGCCTATCTGTTCCAGGTTAATCTGGGCCAGCAGAATCAGCTTCTCCCCCGCACTGTCAGCCGGATAGGGCAGGGTAAGCGGCCAATAGGGCAGACCGCCAAACTTGCTGTCAAACAGCCCCGGTGTCACATCGGGCTGGATCGTGAGCTGCCAGCAGTCCAGAGCAGTACGCCTTTTGATTTCCGCTACAACATCCCGCACAGGTTCACTGCCTTGAGCGGGATGTCGTACCACTGGCGGCACATATTCCGGAGGAAACTCGACTGACACGCCCCTCTCGACCAATATCTTCAATGACTCCGTTCCTGCAAGCTGCTTCTTGGGAGGCAAATGGACGTGCTTCAAGTCAGGTAACTGGAGCAGCAAGGTACAGTCAGTAAAATCGGTCCACCGCAAATCCAACTTTTTCAGTTTTTTACACTTGACTAAAAAAGAGAAATCCGCCACCAGCACTGCCGGGACACGCAGACTGTGGGGTGTTCCGAACACAAGCGTGTGCAGATTCTCCATCTGCCCGATAGCAGAGAAATCCCCCGGCTCCTGGTTACCTCGATTCTCCTGGTAGTAGGGATCTCCAAAATAACAAAAGTCGTTAAGCACCTTGACCTTCTTCAAATCATACAACGACTCCGGCCCCCGCTTCAGCGCACTCTGCACGGCATAGCGTAGCCTCTCGTCCATCTCTGGAACTTGTATCATCAAATGGCACTCCTTTTAGCTCTTATTAGCTCTCAAAACGGGATTTGTCAAGGGGCTTTCACCCAAAAGATGAAAGCCCACAATCACTCGTAAATTATTTGCCAATAGACCTCAAATTGCTTTTCCGTCCAGGAAGTCCTTGAGCCAGTCCAGAAAGTCCAGACCGTTGCCGTAGGGAGCGACGCCCACATCGGACATATCCCACACCTCGCCCCTGGCCCCGCCGCAGATGATGAGCCGGTAGGACTGTCCGCAGCCCCGGTCTACCAGCTCCAACTGCCCGTTTGTGGTGGCGGCTTCGATCTTCTGGTCGGTGGCCTTGTCGTCGTCCTCCCAGACCCAGGCCTCCCGGTGGGAGAAGCGCTTTTTGACGCCATCGGGGTTGTAAATCACCTCCGCCAGGGGCGGGAGCTTGTAGAGAAAGTTCTGGAATTTCACCTGGAAGCCGTCCCCGATTTGGGTGAGAAAGGCCACATATTCTTTGGGCAGCTTCGCCCCGGTTTTCTCTTGAAAGGCGGTGATATCCGCCCGCTTTAGGGGCGGCCGGGGGGGGATTCCCAGCCGGTCTAGCCGCTCCTTGACCTCCGCAATAGCGGTTTTGATCTCGTCGGCGGACTTACCCGCCTTTTTGATCCCCAGCTTTTTCCGCTCGATGCCCAGGATGTGCTCCCGACCCTGGAAGGCGGACAGGTCCACTACCTGGGTCTTGTACAGGTTTAGGTCGCGGAGCCGTGGCAGGGCGGCCAGACAGGACACGTCCTCCACCGCCGTGCCGTACAGCCAGATCATCTCCAGGGTGGGGATGGTTGCCAGCGGGG
>JAAWCO010000056.1 GCA_022793315.1 Clostridiales bacterium
ATGGGAATCCGACTGTATCCGCTGGCCGCCTTTTCGTGGGAAAAGCGAAAGGGCTGTGCCTATGGCGAAAGCGAGATCACCTATCTCATCCCGAATCAGATTGCAGTAAACCGTATGCTGACGGCCTCTGTCTGGGCCGCCATGATCGCGGGCATGCCCATTATGGTGGTGGATGGGGACGCCGTTCCTGGTCGTATTACCAACGACCCGGGGCAGATCATTCGGATTTTTGGAGCCGAAGAGCCCCGCCGGGCGATCCAGTACATAGATCCGCCCGCCGTTTCCTCCGTCTTTGAGGAGATGATTACTTCGCTGGTGAGCGGAACGCTGACACAGGCGGGGGCCAACAGTGTGGCGTTGGGCGATGTACGGCCGGACAACACATCGGCCATCATCGCGGCGAGAGAGGCCTCCACCCTGCCGTTGCAGTTGATTCAGAACCGGTATTACGCGCTGTGTGAGGAGGTAGCGCGGATATGGGCGGAGTTTTGGGTGATGAAATACGGCGATCGCGCTCTCCGGATGGAGGATGAGCAGGGCATCTGGTATCTGCCTTTTCGGGGAGAGCGCTACCGTGAGCTGCTGATCAGTGTACGGGTGGATGTGGGCGCTTCCACTATGTGGAGTGAAAGCCAGTCTATCCAGACACTGGACAATCTGTTTGATCGGGGAGTCATTGGAGCTGCCCAGTATCTGAGCCGTCTGCCTAAAGGGGTTGTTCCGGATGTCACCGGACTGATACAGGAGCTCGGGGGAAGTTCCCTGGGGTTACAGGAATCGAAAAAGCCGTCCAGCCATGTGCCGGATCGGATAGGAAAAGAGGAAGAGAGATGTTGAAAAGTATGGTGGGGGAAAGAGACAGCATGACAAATGGGCAGCCGGGGCAGGAGGTGGTTGATAGGAAGAAGGACGATGCACCGACAAATACGGCGGAAATATCATCGACTGACGCAGAGATGAGAGAATCAGGGGAGAGCGTTCATCTGCTTGATAACACACTTCAACAGCTGGCGGAACAGGAAGGGGACAGCATCTCCTGTGATGCCGGAGGATTGGCGGGGGAGCGGGAGGAGGGGAAAGGAAACCGCGAAATGGCTGAACGGCTGGACAGGGAGTGGAAAGAGCTTGCCAGCCAGGTGGAGGACATACAGGAATTTCGGCAGGTGCCGAAGGAGGCGGTAAAGCTGGCGGCGGAAAAGGGGATTTCTCTTTTTGATGCATTTCTTCGTTTCCGATTTGAGGAAGAACGCCGACGAAAAAAGGAACAGGAGCGCGGACGGCGGGCGGCAGGAGAATCTGCCGGGTCTCTGCGGGATGGGGGCCCTGCCCCTGAGCCGGAGGGGGAGGAATTTGTCCGTTCTTTTCGCCAGTCGGTACGATAAACATGATGCCATCGAACGGACAGGAGGAGTCTGCTGATAACGGTTCTTACCCGTGAAAGCGGTGTAGACGCCTGTCGGACGGTGGCCGTCATCATAGAAAAGGAGAAGATACAATGGCAATCAACACCATATCGTTTGCAGAGAAAATGACCGCAGAGATGGATCAGGCCATCGTACAAAAGCCGGTGACCGGGTTTCTGGCGGATAATGCTCTGCGCAGCAAATTTATCGGAGCTCAAACCGTGCTGGTGCCGGAGCTGGAGGTATCCGGGCTGGGGAATTATGATCGTGACAGCGGGTTTGTCCGGGGCGCTGTCACCGTAGGAAGCAGACCCTACACCCTGACCATGGACCGGGGTCGGTCCTTTCAGCTGGACAGTGAGGATCATGACGAAGCAGGCATTGCCGGTCTGGCAGGGCAGGTTCTGGGCGAATTTGTCCGCACACAGGTAGTGCCGGAAATTGACGCCTATAATCTGTCCAGGCTGGCGTCTCTGGCTGAAACGAAGAATCAGACAGTGACAGGAACGCCGGCCACACAGGCTTTTAAAATGTTTATCGACGCCGTGGGAAAGGTGCAGAATGTCATTGGCTATGATGAGGAGCTGGTAGCCTTTGTCGATGGGAAAATGTGGGCGGCGTTTCAATCCAGCGCTGAGCTGACCCGTCAGATTGCGGTCAGCGATTTTCGCCGGGGGGAGGTGACGGTCAGTGTCCGTTCCATCAACTCGGTGGCGATTCTGCCGGTGCCGGACAGTCGGATGAAAACCGCGTTTACCTTTCAGGACGGCATGACATCAGGAGAGGAGGCCGGGGGTTTTGCTCCGGCGGAAGGAGCCAAAAGCATCGGTATGCTGGTTATGCCGCGCCGGGCGGCTTCGCTGGTGAAAAAGACCGAAAAAATCCGTGTGTTTGAGCCGGATCAGAATCCGGCGGCGGATGCGTGGAAGTTTGATTACCGGCTGTACTACGATCTGCTGATCCGTGCGAGCTTTGAGAAAAGTATTTTTGCTTACCTTTATTAAGGCTGGCCAGGGGACAGGCGCCGGGGGGAGGAAGAAAAGATGAAGACGGGAAGGGATATCTGGGAACAGGCGCTGCGTCTGCTGAGGTATACCAATGGATATGGGGAGCTGGATGGCGGGCTGGAAGCGGCACTTTACAAACGGGGGCTGGCGGTGGTCAATCAGATTTATGCAGACCTGTGGTATCTGGAGCAGCCGGAAGCAGAAGACTTTTTTCCTCTGAGAACGCTGGAGCAGGAGGTGCGGCTTTCCGACAGGCTGAAGAATGACAGCATGGTCTACGGTGTGGCAATGCTGCTGGCCCAGAGTGAAGACGATATAGAAAATCAGGAGGTGTTTGCCGCCATATATAACCAGAAGCGCCGGGCCGGCGCAGTGATCCGGCGGGCGGATACCATCCCCACCATTCGTATATAGGGAGGGAACAAGAAATGCGCTATCCTGAAAAAATGGTGACGCAGATCATGCACAAGGAGATTCCCCGCCTGTCCGGCGGAGTGAATACGGAACAGCCCCCCTGGCATATTCCGGAGCATCAGCTGGCGCAGTGCCTCAATCTTTGGTGGGACAGAGGGGCACTGAGGAGACGGCCTGGCCTGGAGACCAGCCGGGACAGAGCGTTTACCTGTGCACAGCGGGTGGAGTATATGCCAGGGGAATGGCGTCTCCCTTTCGGAGCGGGTCAGGAACGTCTTGGGCGTCTGGGCGTCTGTGTGGGAGGGGAGGTGGGAAGATATCGGCTGGAGGTTATTTTTACCGATCAGTTCGGTCGGTCAGCCAGATGCGGGGAGCCCATTTTTCTAACAGGTTCGGAAAAGCCGCATGCGATGGTCATGTGTTATACAGTGGATGGTGAGAAAAAGCTGCTGCTGATTCTGAGTGACGGACGGCTGTTCCACCATTCCGCCGAGCAGCCCGATGAATGGAAGGAACTGGACGAGGAACTGTATGTACCGCTGGTGATGAGAAACGGAAGAGGGGTGGAGAGCTTTGGACACGCCATCTCTCCGGGAGAGGAATATGAGAGCTACAACATGCTCAATCCGCGTTTTCGGGTCCAGTTTACAACAGACGACCAGGCGCGGCTGTACCGGCTGCCATGCCGTACACTGGACAGAGCCCCTGTTAAGATCCGTTTAAGACAGCCGAATGGGGCCGCCTTTCTGATGGGTATTTCGGCAGACAGGGATTATACCTTTACCAGCGATGGGCTGTATGCGTTTGTCAACCGGGCGGGGGGTTATCTGTATTTCAATCACAGCGGCGTTTCCGGAGATTATGAGGCGCTGACCGGGGTATCGGGAATGCCGAATAATCTGGAGATTACAGCGGAAAAGACATGGCTGGGCAATCGGGAAAAAATTACCGGCATGCGATTTTATTCCTGGTATGGCGGGGACCGCAGCTCCCATCAGGGCGGTGTGAGGCTTTTTTTGGCGGGAAATCCCGCTTATCCAAATCTGGTCCACTGGAGCGACAGCGGAGAGCCGCTGTATTTCCCGCAGGAGAACAGCTCGTACGTGGGAGATGCCTCACAGGCGGTTACCGCCTTTGGCAGACAGGGAAAGTCTCTGGTGATTTTGAAGGAACGGGAAATTTATGCGGTTACCTATGCAGCAAGGACGACTGCCTCCGTGGCCGCCAGCTTTGCCTATTTTCCTATCACCCAGCTGCATACCACAATCGGGTGCGACTGTCCGAGGACGGTGACGCTCTGGAACGATCGACTGACCTGGATGGATCGGGGGAAAATCTATGCGCTGAAGTCCGCTTCGACAGCCGGCGAATCGGTGGTGGAGCTGTCTCGTCACTTCGGAGAACGGCTGCTTCAAATCCGTGAGGAGGAGCGCCGGGAGGCCTCGGCCGTGGAGCTGAAGGGACGCTATTGGCTGCTGGCGGGAGAACGGCTGTTTGTACTGGATATACAGACAAAAAAGGAAGAGGCGGCCTGCTATGAATGGGAGCTGCCCTCAGAGGGAATGCGATGGGAAAACCTGCTGGCGCCCGCAGGACGATTTATTTTGATTGGCTGTATGTCCCACTCAAAAGACGAGGAAGTACGGTTCCATTATGATCTGAAAGGAAAAACAGATATTGTTCCATCACGAGAAGACTATTCTCTCATTTTTACCGAGCACATGGTTCATGGTCGAATGGAAACTGGTGGGATGGGTCTGGTGTCCGACCGGTACAAACGCATTCGCCGTATCGTTTTGCATGTACCAAATAACCGGCGCTGGAAAGCAAACGTCCAACTCGTGACGGAGAGAGAACGATATGAGACGGTGATAGATACAGGCGAACAACGTCCTGGACAGGAGGGTGTTTTGACCATCGGCATTCCGGCCCGGCTGGCGGCTTTTCGAAACCTTTTCCTGCAAATAGAAAGCGCGGAAGAAATCGCGATAGAAGGAATCGGCCTGGAATACCGGCATATGGGCGGAAAAGAGAGGTAAAAAATTGGCGGACAGACGGAAGAAAGAAGAAGCCGACAAAAATGTAGACAGGGAGGGGGGCAGACTGCTGCTGACCAGGAGAGAAAGAGAAGCAGGGGAAGGGAGGAAAGAGATATGAAGGCGGTGTCCACCATTTTTTTTACGGCTGGACCGGTTGAGGTGGAGCCCGCAGGGCCTCAATATGCGGGTGTGCAGGGAGATCATCAGGCGACACGAGTGGTCTTTATACTGGATGAAGCTCTCTATGCCGCCCAATATTCTTATCGCTTGGAATATGTGGACGGTATGGGAGGCTACGATACCACCGATTATCTGAAGCCTGTCGCTCAGGAGGGGCAGGCGGGAGTTCAGGTGGAATACTGGCTACCGGATACCTGGACAAGAAGCGGCGGAGCAGGAGAGATCCGACTGGTGGTTGCTTTGCTGGATTCGCTCAATAATGAGCAGCAGATTGTTCATACATTAACAGGGCGGGTGTATTTCAGCCGGCGGGAGGCCGGATCTCATGAGGTACAGAGTCATTTGAGGCATGGCTTGTCCTCCCTGATCGCCGATGCACAGAAATCCGCTGCACAGGCACAGCTGAAAGCGGAAATGGCGTCGGAGGCAGGCGAAAGGGCACAAGCGGCGGCGATACGGGCGGAAACAGCGGCAGACTCTGTAAATGAGGTGCTGTCCAACGCAACGGAGGCAATCGACGGTGCATACGCAGCAGGAGAAGCGGCCAGCAAGGCGGCGGGGCAGGCAGAACGGGCGGCAGATTATGCGGAGAGAGCGGGGGTTGCAGCGAATGCTGCTGGAGCGTTTGCTCAGAACGAGGCGCAGAACGCAGGGGCGGCAACTGTCCTGGCATCTCAGGCCGCGTCTCAGGCATCCGAGGCGGCCCGATCGGCAAACAGTGCAGCGGTCGTGGCAGAAAATGCTGCCGACGCCGCTAATCAGGCGGCGGGGAGTATCACCAATAAAGTATCAAAGGACGACATCACCCAACTGATCCCGCTGCACACAATGGAACGGAGTGATGATCCGACCGACAGCTGGAAGGTATCGCCGGAGCTCAATATTCCGAACAGCGGACCAGTAATAGGGATGACCATCCGGGCAGTGTTGGCGGAGGAGTGGGACGCCTCTGTCCCGATGTGGTGCTGGGGTGACCTCGTCCCGCTGGAGCCTGCCGGGATCTATCCGGCGGGGACCTATCTGCTTTCCCTTATCTATTCCGGCGGGCGCAGAAGCTGGCGCATTCAGGGCGCGGACAAGGCGGATAAAACCGATGTCGCCCCCGCGCTGACGGGAACAGCCTCCGGCACGGCACTGCATCTGACCGATGCAGCGGCGGGGACGCGGCTGCGCTCCCTCCGATTCACCGGGAAGCTCACCGAAACGGTGGAGGGCGAAAAGGGGCCGGATAACCCCTCCACCCTGACGGGAGTGAAGCCGACAGCCGTACAGGCGGGGGACTCTGCCTTCCCGCTGCCGCTGACAGCGCCGCTGTACAGCCTACCGTTC
>JAAWCO010000002.1 GCA_022793315.1 Clostridiales bacterium
AGCGGACAGCTCCTCCCCGATGGAATTGACCAGATGCATCAGCAGCGCCGCCTCCCGGCCGAATTGAATACGGCGGACACGGATATACCCCCCGCCTCCCCGCCGGCTTTCCACCAGATAGCCCTGCTCAGGCGTAAAGCGGGAGGTCAGCACATAGTTAATCTGGCTGGGGACGCAGCCCAGCCTTTCCGCCAGCTCATTGCGCTGGAGCTCAGCATAGCCGTCCTCCGCCTGCTCCAGTATACGATAAATATAAGCGGCGATTTCGTCGGTTAAGCGCATCGGTATTCCTTCTTTTTTGCTGATATCAATTTGACTTTCCCTGACCTTTTGAGTTCCATTATACTCAAAGGTCAGGGAAAGTCAAAAAACATTCTCCCTCATTCGCAGGAAATGACGGCAGTTTTTTCGGGTTTATCTCCTGTTTTCACCGGTTTTTACGAGTTTTCTCCCCCGGACGTGCGTTCATGAGCCGGCGTTTCCTGTCCAGGGCCGTAGGAACCCGCTCGGGCCATTCCGACTCCCCGGGAAGTCCCTGCCAAACGCCGCCGGATATGCGGTCGGGTGTGCGGCTCCTCTGAAAAAGGATCGGGAACCAGCTCCTCCGCCACTTCCAGCTCCTCATCCCGATAAGGTGCCCTGCCGTGATAGCCGCTTCTCATCACCAAATCTCCTCTCTCCACATAAGCTGTAAAGCGCCCGTTCTTCTGTCCCTAGCATGCTCCCTAAAGCCCCCGGATATACACAGGAACCTTCCCGGGCGGGTGCACATAGTATGGAATGTAAGCAACGAAAGGAGGCGACAAGAGATGTGTATCAGCAGATTGTTCGGCAATGGTGATTGCTCCTGGATCCTCTTCATCATCATCCTTCTCCTGCTCTGCGACGATGACTGCGGCAACGACCGCGGCGGCTGCGGCTGCGGCTGCTAGTCAGACTCCCCGGTCTCTGAGCAAACGGTCGGTGCGGCTTTTGTGGGAAAGCCGCGCCGACCGGCTTTTTTCTGTCCGTCAGAGGGAAAAGGCGGCGGTTTATCCAAACGTATGATGGCAATGGCCGCAATATGACACGGCTATCCCATCGCTAAAAACACTATATCTTGTGTTCTTTATAAACGTTCCTCCGCTCTCCCTTCAGATAGGGTACAGGCAGAAAGGCGCATCGACCCCCACAAAACGTCGGGTTTTCCCTTTTTCCTGCGGCACAAAGGGGAGACGGGCAGGACCGCCTGCTTGTCAAGCCCCTTTTATGCCAAATACCTGCCAAATTTCGCTGGCTATTTTTATGAAATATTTTCCGTATCTCGTCTTGACAAGCCTCTATATGTTGCCTATAATGGAATCTGCACTCAGACCTCACACAATATATTGTGTACAACCAGACGAGAACGCCACAATGGAGAGAGGTTGGGCGGCGTGCCGCCGGTGCCAAGCAAAAGGAGGACAAGCCCATGATTCAAACCATCGTCAAGCGTGACGGACGCACCGCATCCTTCGATATTGATAAAATTGCCAACGCGATTTATAAAGCGGCTCAGGCCATCGGCGGCCACGATTACAGCACCTCTCTCGCCCTGGCTCAGGAGGTGGCGCAGGCGCTGGAAGCGCAGTACGGCTTCAATCCCACCGTGGAGCAAACACAAGATATGGTGGAGAAGGTCCTGATCGAGCGGGGCCACGCCCGTACCGCCAAAGAATACATCCTGTATCGCGCGGAGCGCACCCGCGTGCGGGAAATGAACACCCGTCTGATGAAAACGATGGAGGATCTGACCTTCAAGGACGCTCGGGACAACGATGTCAAACGGGAAAACGCCAACATTGACGGCGATTGTCCTATGGGTACCATGCTGAAATACGGCAGCGAGAGCGCCAAACCGTTTTATGAGATGTTTGTCCTGAATCCCGCCTTCTCCCAGGCCCATCGGGAGGGCGATATCCACATTCACGACCTGGATTTTCTCACCCTGACCACCACCTGCTGCCAGATTGATCTGGACAGATTGTTTGATGGGGGCTTTTCCACCGGCCACGGTTTTCTGCGGGAGCCCAACGACATTGCCAGCTATTCCGCACTGGCCTGCATCGCCATTCAGTCCAATCAGAACGACCAGCACGGCGGCCAGAGCGTGCCCAACTTTGACTATGCCATGGCCAAAGGCGTGACCAAGACCTATCGCCGTCTATACCGGCAGAATCTCTCCCGCGCGCTGGAGCTGCTCACCGACTGCGAGCAACCCGCCGAGCAGGCCCGTCAGGTGATGGAGAAGGTGCAGGCCGCCTGCGGCGCGCTGCCCGTACTCGCCGACGATAACGGCTATCGGGAAGCGGAATACGAGGTTCTGATCGACCTGTGTGGTCAGGAAGCGGCCGGCAAAATCCAGCGGTTCGTCTATAAGCGCGCGCAGGAGGAGACCGACCGCGCCACCTATCAGGCAATGGAGGCGCTGGTACACAACCTCAACACCATGCACTCCCGCGCCGGCGCACAGATTCCCTTCAGCTCCATCAATTACGGCCTGGACACCACACCTGAGGGACGGCTGGTCATCAAAAATGTCCTGCTGGCTACCGAAGCTGGTCTGGGCAACGGCGAGACCCCCATCTTCCCCATTCATATCTTCAAGGTGAAGGATGGCATCAACTACAATGAAGGGGAACCAAACTATGATCTGTTCAAGCTGGCCTGTCGGGTCAGCGCCAAGCGCCTGTTCCCCAACTTCTCCTTTATCGACGCCCCCTTTAATCTGAAATATTACCGTGAGGGCAACCCCAACACCGAAGTGGCCTATATGGGCTGTCGTACCCGCGTGATGGCTAATTCCTATGATCCTGCCAGGGAAGTGGTATTCGGCCGGGGCAATCTGTCCTTCACCTCAGTCAATCTGCCCCGCATCGCCATCCGCAGCCATGGCAGCGTGGAGTGGTTTTTTGAGGACCTGGACCGCAAGATCGACCTGATTATCCATCAGCTGCTGGAGCGTTTTGAAATCCAGTGCAAGAAAAAGGTCCGCAACTATCCCTTCCTGATGGAGCAGGGGGTATGGATCGGCTCCGACCGGCTGGGACCCGACGACGAGGTTCGGGAGGTGCTCAAGCACGGCACGCTGACCCTGGGCTTTATCGGTCTGGCCGAATGCCTGAAGGCCCTGATCGGCAGCCACCACGGCGAAAGCCGGGAGGCGCAGAATCTCGGGCTGGAGATTGTCGGCTATATGCGCAAGCGGATGGATGAGGCTTCGCAGAAATACGGCCTGAATTTCTCCCTGATCGCTACCCCCGCCGAGGGCCTGTCCGGCCGCTTTGTCCGCATCGACAAGAAAAAGTTCGGCGTGATCCCCGGCGTCACCGACCGGGAATATTACACCAATTCCTTCCATGTCCCGGTGTATTACGATATCAACGCTTTTGAGAAAATCGCCATCGAGGCCCCCTATCACGAGCTCACTAACGGCGGCCATATCACCTATATCGAGATGGACGGCGATCCCACTGAAAATCTGGAGGCCTTTGAGGCTGTGATCCGTGCCATGAAGGCCGCAGGTATCGGCTACGGCTCGATTAACCATCCGGTAGACCGCGATCCGGTCTGTGGCTTCACCGGTCTGATCGGGGATACCTGTCCCTGCTGCGGCCGCAGCGAGGGGGACGGCCAGCCTGATTTTGAGCGAATCCGCCGGATCACGGGTTATCTGGTGGGGACTCTGGACCGTTTTAACAATGCCAAATTTGCTGAAGTCAATGACCGCGTCAAGCATTCTCTCGGCACCGGACAGGGGCATCTGGAGCACATCTGACCATCGGACCCGATTGCGGCAGCAAATAAAAAGGAGGGAGGGATGTTTCCCTCCCTCTTCTCTGTTTTAGCACGCTGTCTCCCTCTCCCCTCAAAAATTCCCATCAGAAAGAAGGAAATCTCCATGGCTTCTGTCCGGCTGGCTGGCGTTATCCGTGAATCCATTGTGGACGGCCCCGGTTTCCGCTTCGTGGTTTTTGCGCAGGGATGCCCTCACCACTGCCCTGGCTGTCACAATCCCGACACTCATGACCCGAATGGCGGATACGACGGCGATACCGAGCGCCTGTTTGACGAATTTCGGAAAAATCCCCTGCTGGCCGGCATCACCCTCTCGGGGGGGGAACCCTTTCTGCAGGCCCGGCCATTGGCCGAGCTGGCGGCGCAGGTGCGGCAGACCGGCAAAAATGTGATCGTCTATACCGGCTATACCATCGAATATCTGCTGGCTCATCTGGAGGAGCATGACGCCTGGCGCGCTCTGCTCACTGAGACCGATATCCTCATCGATGGCCCCTTTCTCGAGAAGGAAAAGTCACTGATGCTCCGCTTCCGCGGTTCGCGCAACCAGCGAGCCATCGACCCCCGTGCCTCTGTCTCCGCCGGACGGGCGGTGGAGGCAGAGCTGTAGGGCCGCCGCAGCAGCCTGCCCTCCGTACAGCTGCTGTTTCAGCAGGGTATCCTCCCGAAACAGCGGTCGGCCGGGCATCAGGGGGAAGGCTGGCGGCTTTTCTTATGGCAGACAGGAAAATCCGGAAGAAACCTATTGGTAGACGCTCCGTTTACCCCACTGTTCTCGCCGTTTAGGCGGTTGTTTTTTCCGCCAGGCTCTGCTATGCTGTGGAAAGAAAGGCGGTGCTCCTCATGAGCAATGAATGTATGGCCCGGCTGATTCAGGAAAAGCGGAAGGCCGGCGGGATGACCCAAAAACAGCTGGCAGAAAAACTGGGCGTTACCGACAAAGCCGTTTCCAAATGGGAAAGAGGAATTGGCTGTCCCGACATCTCCCTGCTGATGCCGCTGGCAAAGGCCCTGGGGGTGCCGGTCCAGGTTCTGCTGAACGGCCCCGCGGATGATGGAGAAGCGGAACTGTCCCCCCCATCGGACAGCGAACAGCTGGTGAACAGCACCCTCTCTTATGCCGACCGGGCTATCACCTGCAAAAGAGAAGCATTGATGGAAAAAATCGCCCTGCTGCTGGTGCTGGCTTCACTGACAGCCATGGCGGTTTGTCTGATCTGTGATGCGGCGGTGACCGGCGGGGTCAGCTGGTCGCTCTATCCCATCGGTTCCCTTGTACTGGCCTGCTGTGTCACTGTCCCGCTTCTCGTTTTCCGCCGGCATCGTTTTTATCTCTCCCTGCTGGTGCTCACCCTTCTGCTCGTCCCCTATTTATGGCTGGTGCTGATGTTGGCCGGTGCGGCGGAATACCTCTGGCCATTGGCTGTGCCGGTATCCTTCTTTTCCCTGCTGTATGCCTGGACCGCCTGCTTCCTTCTGCATTCCCGGCTGAGCCGGTGGACCTCGGCGGGAATTCTGGTTTTTCTGATCCCGGTGCTCGATATCGCTGTCGATCTCACGGTGGACGCGGCGACAGGGGAAAACAACAGGGGCATGCTCTGGAGCCTGGCAAGCGCCCTTCTGACCACAGCGGCCGCCCTCTTTCTGTTTTGGATGGGCCGAAGGCACGGCAGGGGGCAGAAATAGCTCCGTTTGCTTCCCTATTGGCTAAAAAGCCGTTTCCTCAAACGTTTTTTAGCCAGAGGACGTCGTCCAGGCGGAGACAGCATGCGCCCCCTTTTGACCGTCAGCGGATGTGCTGCTCCTGTCCATCAGCAGTACCTTTTCGCGAGAGAGGTGAGAGGAAGAATGGTGAAATGGGACTCCAACCAGTATTTGCAGTTTGAAGCACAGAGGACACAACCGGCAGAGGATCTGGCCAGGAGGGCGGCGCAGTTTGGGACAGATGAGCCCAAAAGCATTGTGGATATCGGATGCGGCCCCGGTAACAGCACCGAAGTGCTTGCCCGTGTCTTTCCCCGGGCAGAGATACAGGGCATCGACTCCTCTCCTGATATGATTGAAAAAGCCGTGTGCCGGTATCCCCATCTTTCTTTCCGTCTCTGCGGCGCGGAGGAGCTGGAAGGCTCGTACGATCTGCTGTTTTCCAACGCCTGCCTGCAATGGGTCCCGGAGCATCACCGGCTCATTCCCGCTTTGATGACAAAATTGAACAGAGGCGGCGTTTTGGCTGTACAGCTCCCCATGAACGGCAGTGAACCGCTGTATCGGATCATCGAGACGGTGACAGCTGAACCGCAGTGGGGATTTTCCGATACCCCTATCGAAACCAATATGACGCTGACTCCCTCCGAATATTTTGCGATTTTGTCAGGCTGCTCCTCCTCATTTGACATGTGGGAAACCCGATATTACCACCCGCTTCCCCATCACAGGGCGCTGGTGGAGTGGGTCAGGGCAACCAGACTCCGACCGTATCTTGCCCGCCTCGACGCCGCGCGCGGCGCAGCATTGGAAAATGAAATGGTGGAGAGGGCGCGGCAGGCCTATCCGGTAATGGCTGGCGGAGAGGTTCTGCTGGGCTTCCGCCGTTTCTTTTTTACCGCAGTAAAATGAGGCTTTCCCGCTCTGTCCCTTTCAGGGGCAGAGCGGGAAAGCCTCTCTGCTTTTATCCCTCCCCCAGCCGATCCGCCAGCGCGGCAAACTGAGTGAGAGTCAGCTCCTCCGCCCGCGCATTTTCCGGCAGAGCGGCCTCGTGCAGGGCCTGTCGTATGTGCTCTCTGTCCCGACCGACGGAAGAAAGGGAGTTGAGCAGCGTTTTCCGCCGCTGTTCAAAGCCGGCACGGATCAGCCGAAACAGCAGCGCCTCATCCCGCACCGTACAGGGAGGCGTTCTTCTGACCGTCAGACGGATCACGGCGCTGTCCACATGGGGGGCAGGCAGAAAGCTGCCGCGGGAGACCGGGAACAGAATCTGCGCTTCGGCGTAATACTGAACCGCCAGTGTGACAGCGCCGGCCTCCCGCGTACCCGGACGGGCGCACAGGCGCTGGGCAGCCTCCTTTTGAACCATCACAGTCAGGCTGTCCACCGGCAGCCGCTCCTCCAGCAGCTTCATGACGATGGGGGAAGTGATATAATAGGGCAGGTTGGCGCAGACCGAAACCGGCATACCCCCAAACTGTTCCTCTATCAGGCGCCGAAGGTCCAGCTTCAGCACATCGCCCGACACAATGTTCACCTGCGGATAGGGGGCGAGGGTCTCCGCCAGCACCGGAAGCAGGCGCCGATCCAGCTCCACCGCTACCACCCTCCCCGCACGAAGGGCCAGCTGTTCGGTGAGCACACCGATGCCCGGCCCGATCTCCAGTACCCCTGTGTCCTCCCGCGCTCCGCAGGCCTCCGCCATCCGCGGGCAGACCGAGGGGTTGATGAGGAAATTCTGCCCCATTGCTTTGGAAAAATGGAAGCCGTGGCGCGCAAGCAGCGCCTTTACGGCGGCGATATCGGTCAGCGCAGACATTTATTGGCCCCCTCTCTGGCAATGGGCTTCAAAGGCAAGAAAAGCATGCGGAAGCAGAGCGGACAGCCGCTCCCTCTGCGCAATCTCCCCCGCCGGCGAGGCACAGATCACCTCCATATCCCCAAATTCCGACAGCATCTGACGGCAGATCCCGCAGGGGGAGGCGGGTTCTTCGCCGCCGGATACGACGACCAGCGCGCAGAAGCGGCGCTCTCCTGCTGTCACAGCAGCAGCCAAAGCCGCCCGCTCCGCACAGACGCCCGCGCCAAATGCAGCATTTTCGCAATTCGCGCCCGCATACGTCCGGCCGGATTCCCCCAGCAGCGCCGCGCCCACCGCAAAGTGTGAATAGGGGCAATAGGCGTTTTCCCGTGCGGAGACGGCCAACTGGATCAGGGCTTTTTCATCATACGGCATGGATCTTCCTCCTTTGTGGGGAAAGTACATTGTGTTTGAGGTAAAAGGGCGATATAATAGAGAAAAGCGTTCCCTGTGTCGAGGGGTGCAGCATTGAGGAGGGAGCTCACATGAGCAGACGAGACAAGGAAAACTATTATCTGGATATTGCAGAGGCCGTAGCCGGCCGAGGAACCTGTCTCCGCCGTAATTTCGGCGCCATTATTGTAGGGAACGACCAGATCCTGGCCACCGGCTATGTCGGCGCGCCCCGCGGCCGGAAAAACTGCTCCGATCTGGGATTTTGTCTGCGGGAAAAGATGAGCATCCCACGCGGGGAACGGTATGAGCTCTGCCGCTCGGTTCACGCAGAGGCCAACGCCATTATCAGCGCCCCCCGCAGCGAAATGATCGGCTCCACCCTGTATCTGGTGGGCAAGGATGCCAAAACCGGCGAGCTGGTTCCCGACGCCAATTCCTGTTCCATGTGCAAGCGTATGATCATCAACGCCGGGATTGCCCGCGTGGTGGTCCGCAACACCCCGGACACCTTCACGTCCATCTGCGTTCAGGATTGGGTGGACAACGATTCCTCCCTCACCGGTGAAGGAGGCTATTGACCCTTATTTATATTTTCTGACCCGCTTCATCCGTTTGCGGCGGCGTTTCCGGTTATGCGTCACATTGAGGATGAGATACCCTACCAGCAGAACGGCGAGCAGGCCCAGTCCCGCCAAAAACCAGGGGGATTGTAAAAAAAGACGGATTTCCTCCCAGGCCGCCAGAACCTCGCTGCGGTCCAGCGACTCGGAAGCGACCAGATTAACCTCGCCCAGCTTCTGGTCCACATTGATATACAGCTCCACCCGGCCGTAGACCTCACCCTTTGTCACCGGCGCATCCACCGCCTCCTGCCGGAGCACCACCTTGCGGATGATGGTATCCACCGGCAGGTTCTTATCCACCACCGCGGCGAAATCCCTTTCCGGCACCAGAATCACGGAATCCCGGCTCCATGCCAGATGGACCGCCAGCCGCCCCGTCGGTTCATTTTTGCTCAGCAGGGTTTTGTAGGCAAAGCTGTCAAAGGCCCAGCTGAACAGAGTCTGAACGTCCTTATAATGCAGCAGCCCCTGAAGATTGCCCGCGTCGTCCTTTTCCGGGGCTTTCATCACCACGGCCAGATACTCATAGCCGCCGTCCCGCGCAACAGCGGCCAGACAGTAGCCGGCTCCATCGGTGAGACCGGTTTTGCCGAATACGGCGCGGGAATAGTAGCTCTGCGGGCTGCTGGAGCGGATCAGGTTGTTGTTGTTGGGCAGAGTCAGCGGCTGGCCGCCGACCGGATGGGCAGTATATTCGGTCTGTTTCATGATTCCCTCATATTCCGGAAACCCCATCGCATAGCGGAGCATCCGCGCCATGTCCCGTGCGGTGGTATACTGGTTGGCGTTGTCCAGCCCGGTGACGTTGGCAAAGGAGGTGTTTTCACAGCCAATCTCCTTTGCCAGTGCGTTCATATCCGCGACAAACTGGGTTTCGCTGCCGCCGAGAGTAACGGCCAGTGTAACGCAGGCGTCGGCGGCAGTCTGAAGCATGGACATATTCAGCAGATCCCGGACCGTCCAGGTGTCGCCGATTTTCATATTGGCGACCCGGAGTCCGGTACCGGTGACCAGATTGTCACACTGAAGGGTATAGGTGCCGGTCATGGTATCGATGTCCATCCTGTTTTCCTCAATGGTTTTCAGTGCCAGAGCCCCCACCATCACCCGCACCATCGCGGCGGGAGACAGCAGCTGATCCGCCTTTCTCTCAAACAGCACCGTATCCTCTGCGGCAGTGGCGCCCAGCCCCACCAGAATGGCGGAGGAGGAATAAATGGTTTTGTCCTCCGGCAGCTCGTACAAGGCCGCCGCGCTGAACGGCGCCGCGCACAGGACCGCCAGCAAAGCGGCTGCGCAAAAAAAGACAGGGATACGCATTTTTTTCATAGACAATCCTCCAGGTTCTGATATAATAGCGTTTAGATTCTGCCTGAAAAATGTGGCGGCAGCCGCCGGCATTTTCAGCAGAGGACCCCGGATGCCCCTGTCAGAGATTCACAGCCCCGTGTCAGAACCGGGCGGTGCCTGGTTTCAGCACCGGGATTCCACACAGATTCTGCGCTTTCCTATCGTCAGGGAAAGGCGGAACCATCCAGAAGGAGCGCGAAAGGATTCATGGTATATGTTACCGGAGACATCCACGGCGATTATTCCCGTTTTTCCTCTTCCGGTGTGCGCAGGCTGAAAAAGGGAGATACCCTTCTCGTCTGCGGAGACTTCGGTTTTCTCTGGAACGGCGGACATAAGGAACAGCAGCTACTGAAAAAGCTGGGCACCCGTCCCTATACGATTGCCTTTCTGGACGGCCGGCATGAAAATTATTCTCTGCTGGCAACCTACCCGGTATCCGAATGGAACGGCGGCCATGTACAGGTCATTGCCGGTTCTCTTCTCCATCTGATGCGGGGAGAAATCTATGAGATAGAGGGCGAAAGCTTCTTCACCTTTGGCGGCGGCGAGAGCGCCGACCACGAATTTCGTACCGAAGGCGTCGGCTGGTGGGAGGAGGAGATGCCCTCTGTCGGTGAGATGACCGACGGCGTTGCCCATTTGAAGGCACGGGGGTTTCAGGTAGATTACGTACTGACTCATGAACCGTCAGGAAAAGCCAGCGGCTATCTCGGCTCTGGAAAGGCTCCGCTGAACGGCGTCAGAATCTATCTGGACCGGCTGGAGGAATCAGTCACCTGCAAACGCTGGTATTTTGGCTGCCTGCATCTTGATAAGACGATCAGCAACCGGCATCGGGCCGTTTTTCAGGAAATCGTACCGGTTCACAGCGAAGAGCCCCAGAGAAGGCGCTGAGGCGGGGCCGGATGGCAGAGCCGTTCGCTTTTGACCGGAATAGAATGGCCGGGGTGTATGCCCCGGCTATTTTAAAGAAAAAATTCAGTCGGGATATACCAGCTCGGTACGTTCGCCAATTTCCTCAATCTTTTCCCGCAGCCGGCGAAAATCGTCAAAGCCGTCCGGCTTTTGCGCAGGATTTCGCAGCAGAGCAGCAGGATGGAAGGTTCCCATCATCCATATCCCATTTTTTTCTACAAACTCGCCGTGCTGCCGGGTCACCTTAAAGTCCCCGCGGATCAGCCGGCAGGCGGCGATCCTTCCAAGGCAAACAATAATTTTAGGGCGGATCAGCGAAACCTGAGACCGCAGCCAGCCAATACAGGCCTCCTGCTCGTCGGGGAGAGGGTCCCGGTTCTGCGGCGGGCGGCATTTGACGATATTAGCGATATAAATATTGCGTTCGCGGGTGAGCCCTACGGCAGCGAGCATCTTATCCAGCAGCTGGCCGCCGCGCCCAACAAAGGGTTCCCCCTTCAGGTCCTCGTTCTCACCGGGGCCCTCCCCTACGAACAGAATCTCGGCCTCAGGGTTCCCTGTACCAAAAACCACATGGTGTCGGGTGGACGCCAGGCCGCAGGCCGTACAGTCCTGGCATCGGGATTGCAGCTGTTCCCATTCGGCGGAAAAATCCGGCATTTGTCATCATCCTTTCTTTTTCTCACAGAAGCATCAGAAGCTCCTGTGATTCCGGGGCAGAAAAGCCCAGAGCGTATGGGGAGGAATGGACCGGAAACCTCCCTGTCTCTCTCCCCAAGTCGAGAGGTCCGGCATGGTTTGAATAATAATGGCCCTGATCCTTCATAAAGTCGCTCAAAACGAACAGGCCTGTGCCTTTGATGAGCACCCGCCCCCGGAAAAATGCCCGCTGCGGCATTGTTACAGAGGCAGCTCCGGGACATCTCACGTCAAGCCTTGCTGACAGGTAGTGGTCCGGCAGGGAAAAGAAGGTGGAAGGGAAGATTCTCCAAAGGAAAATCTTCAGGCCCCGGGTCGCAAAAGGTAACGTAATTGACAACGGCAAGGCCCGGGGTCGGTCGCCCTGCCAGCGCTTCCCGGCGGCGCTCCCGAAAATTCCTTCGGAATTTTCCCTATGCTTATTTTAGCATAAAGATAACGGAAGGGAAAGAAAGAATCCACGGTTTCCCTTGAAAAAATACGGTGTCAGGAGTATCATAAGCAGAGAATCATTGAACAGTCAGGAAGGGTAGATATTATGGATCACAAAGTACTCGTGGAAACCTCCGCCCGTCATATTCATCTGTCGCCTGCCGATCTGGAAACTCTTTTTGGTGCAGGCTATCAGCTGACAAACAAAAAGGACCTGTCCCAGCCGGGCCAGTTTGCCTGTACGGAGCGGCTGGATGTGGTCGGTCCCAAAAAGACGCTTTCCGGTGTGACAATTCTGGGTCCGGTACGCCCGGCGACCCAGGTGGAGCTGTCCCTGACCGATGCGCGCTCCATCGGTGTGGAGGCGCCGATACGTGAATCGGGTGACATCGCCGGAACAGGATCCTGCCGGCTGGTGGGGCCTAAAGGCCAGATTGAGTTGAAGGAGGGCGTGATCGCCGCCAAACGCCATATCCATATGACACCGGCTGATGCGGAGACTTTTGGCGTGGAAAACGGTCAGGTGGTCAGCGTTCAGGTAGAGAACGGTTCCCGTTCTCTGACCTTCGGCGATGTCGTGGTACGGGTCAGCCCAAGCTATGCGCTGGCCATGCATATCGACACTGATGAATCCAACGCGGCCTGCGTTGCCCCGGGCACCCTGGGAACCGTGATAAAATAGCTCTCCGATGGAGAAAAACACTCCGCTGCCGGATCAGCAGCGGAGTGTTTTTCGTGCTGTAAAAACCGGATGTGCAGAAAATATAGTATAAAAAGTTTCTGCCCGTCTTTTTCAGAAGGTGATGAGGTATCCTCCGAGAGAACGAAATACCTCTCAAAAAAGCACGCAGGGAGGACCTGAAACACCCAGTGGGACGTTTTATAGCGGAAATGCCGCGTACCACGCTGCATAAACTTTTTTGTTCATCCTGCATTGACCCCTGCCCTTTTCTCCCGCCGATGAGTCAGGCTGTGTGGATGGGCACACAGCTGGAAAAATTTTCAGAGAAGGGCTTGACAAATTCAGGATATTAGTTATAATAAATTTGTAATCATTACAAAGATGTGTTGATTAAAAGAACGGAGGCGGACATGACCAGCCATGAAATCGTGTCCATGCTGAATGCGCACGGTGTCAGGCCCACTCAGCAACGGATTGCTGTGTATCGCTATCTGGCCGACCATCCGGTTCATCCCAGCGCGGACCTCCTGTATCGGGAACTGACAAAAGAGTACCCCTCCTTTTCCCGTACCACCATATATAATTCCCTGCATGTGCTGATAAAGGCAGGACTGGCGCGGCCGCTTTTGATCGATGCCGACGAACAGCGCTTTGATGGCAATCCTCTTGATCATGGGCATTTCAAATGCCGCCGCTGCGGCCATATTTTTGACTTTGAGCTGGATGAGTCGCTGCTGCATTCGTTGTGTCCTGAAGGGTTTCAGGCGGAACGGCGCGATATCTGCTGTACCGGCCTCTGCGCTTCCTGCCTGGAAAAAGAGGACCTGTGTGCAGGGGCGTGATTTCTTGTTTCCCTTTCCCGTTGATGGACAGGGACCAGAGCCCTGAAAGCCACTGAAGGGGTCTGTTTACCTGTGTATCAGGGGTTGCTGTTTATTATTTTTATTTAGGAGGAATTCACATGAAAAAGTATGTCTGCCTGATCTGCGGGTACGTCCATAACGGAGACGAGCCCCCGGCTGTCTGCCCTGTCTGTGGTGCTGCCGCCGACAAATTTAAGGAAATGGGAGCCGCCGCTCCTGCTGCTGCCCCTGCCGTTGCCAAATCGACCGGCGCCATCCAGTGGGCCGACGAGCATCGTGTGGGACTGGCTCAGGGCCTCGATCCCGAAGTGGTAGAGGGTCTGCGCGCCAATTTTACCGGTGAATGCAGCGAAGTGGGCATGTATCTGGCGATGAGCCGTCAGGCTGACCGGGAGGGTTATCCGGAAGTGGCTGAGGCTTACAAGCGCATCGCGTTTGAAGAGGCAGAGCACGCCGCGAAATTTGCCGAGCTGCTGGGTGAAGTAGTCGTCGCCGATACGCGGGCAAATCTGCAGGCCCGTGTGGATGCCGAAGCCGGCGCCACTGAGGGCAAGCTGATGCTGGCGAAGAAGGCCAAGGAACTGGGCTATGATGCCGTTCACGACACCGTTCATGAAATGTGCAAGGACGAGGCCCGCCATGGGGCTGCCTTCCAGGGACTGCTCCATCGTTATTTTGGTTAATCGCCTCTTGTTGTAAACCCCAAAAGGATATGCTATCATTTTGATAGCATATCCTTTTGGCTTCCCGGGGAATTTCGCGAAAAGGGAAACAGGGAAAGCGGCCAGCCGCTTCATTCGGCGCAGCAGAGCCTCTTAAAAGCGGATTCAGGCCCCTCCCCCCATTAAAAATCCTTTCTGTCTCCAGTGACCCCGTTGCTTCCGGCCCCTCCGTGAAAGAATACAAGCGAAGAACGATAAAAATATCGGCGATGTGCAGGAGCACGCCTCGCCGATATTTTGTAAAGAATCCTCCCGTGCAGGCGGCATAGACAAAAGAAAAACCTGTGGTGTGCTCAGTCATACACCACAGGTTTGGCGGAGAGTCGGGGATTTGAACCCCGGGTACGGCGGAAACCGTACACATGATTTCCAATCATGCTCCTTCGGCCACTCGGACAACTCTCCCTGTTTTTTCAAAGGGACAAGGAACTTAATTATTATACTGAATCCATTTTCAAAAATCAAGAGAATCTGAAAATTTCCCTGACTTTTTCTTAAATTCCTGCCGAAGCTGCTGTTTCAGCCTGGATATCATGCGGTCTGGCCATCCCTTACAGAGATCCTCTGATTCATGGCCTATCCGCTGAGCCTGTTCTTCCCCTGTTGTTTCCCCAAATGAAAGGAGGCGTCCCCACATGAAAATCCTGTTGCCGGAAGAGGTCCGCCGCGCCCTCTCCCTGCTGCGCGGCGGCGGAGCGGAGGCATATGTGGTGGGGGGCTGTGTACGGGACAGCCTTCTGGGCCGTGTCCCCTCCGACTGGGACATCACCACCTCCGCGCCGCCGGAGCGTGTCGGAGAGCTGTTGTCCGGCTATCCTCTGATCGAAACCGGCCTTCAACACGGAACTGTTACGGTTCTATTGGATAAACGCCCCCTGGAAATTACCACCTATCGGGCGGATATCGGCAGCCACAGCCACCGGCGCCCCGACCGGGTAAGGTTCGCCTCCCGTCTGACCGACGATCTGTCCCGCCGGGACTTCACCATCAACGCCATGGCCTACAGCGAGGAAACCGGCCTTGTCGACTGCTTTGGCGGACGGGAAGACCTGAAACGGGGCCTTCTGCGCTGTGTGGGCGATCCTGACCGCCGGTTTGAGGAGGATGCACTTCGCATTCTTCGCGCCCTGCGCTTTGCCTCCACTCTCGGCTTTGCCATTGAAGAGGCAACCGGGGCCGCCCTGTACCGCCAGCGCGGCTTTCTGCGCCATCTGTCCGCCGAGCGAATCCGGGAAGAACTAACCCGCCTGCTGAGTGGAATCGCCCCGGCACAGCCCCTGAGACAGTATCCGGCGGTTGTGGGAACCGTGCTCCCCGAGCTGCTTCCCACGGTGGGCTTTTCTCAAAACAATCCGCATCATCTCTACGATGTGTACGAGCATATTCTCCACAGCATTGAAGCGGCGCCGCCCGATCCGACCATACGGATGGCCCTTCTGTTTCACGACAGCGGCAAGCCTGCCGTTTATACCGAGGACGCTGACGGAATCGGGCACTTCCGCGGCCATGCCGCCGTCAGTGTCCAGCTGGCGGAACAGGCGTTGACCCGTCTACGATTTGACAAGGCTTCCGCCGCGCGCATCGTGACCCTGATCCGATATCACGACGCCGAAATGCTCCCCACCTCCGCCTGCCTGCGCCGCTGGCTCCATCGCCTTGGCGAGGAGGGCGTCCGGCAGCTTCTCGAAATCAAAAAAGCCGACAATCTGGCTCAGCATCCCGCTTTTCACGGACGGCAGCAGGAGATCCGGCGGCTCGACGAGGTCCTGAACTGGGTACTTGCCGAACGCCAGTGCTTCACATTGAAGGATCTGGCGGTCAATGGCCGGGATCTGCTGTCAAGGGGTATCCCCGCCGGGCCTCTGTTGGGAAAAATCCTGCGTCGTCTGCTGGATGACGTAATCGAGGAGCGCTATGATAACGACCGTCCCGTCCTTTTGGCGCGGGCGGAGGAGCTGTTCCTTCAGGAAAACGCCGCTGTAACCCCTCCTGCACAGTAAAGGGGAGCCGCATTCCCTTTTCGGCCTCTGCTCCTCTCTGTCAGACGAGGAGCTTCTCCACTTCCTCCCGCCAGGGGATAGCATTGGCGGCTCCCTTGCGCGTCACGGCCAGCGCGGCGGCGGCAGAAGCTAACCTCATGGCGCGGCCAGGGGCGTCGCCCGCCATCATCGCCGCCAGAAAATAGCCGGTAAAGGTATCACCCGCTCCGGTCGTATCCACCGCTTTTGCCGGGAAAGCGGGCTGGTGGAGCCGTTGCTCTCCATCGTCGTACCAGGCGCCCCCCGCCCCCAGCGTCAGCACGGTGGCACAGGAGGGATACTGCCGGCGGAAAGCATCCAGGATCGCCTGCGGTTCCGTCTCTCCGGTCAGGGAAGCCGCCTCAATCTCATTGAAAAGGCAGCAGGACAGATGATGAAAATCCACCTCATTCAATCGGCTGTCCGCCGGGGAGGGATTAAAGACCACCTTCAGCCCCTGCGCAGCGCCCCTCTCCGCCAGCCGTCCGGTCAGATTGGTCTCATTCTGCAGCAGCAGCCAATCCCCTGCGCCGCACTCCGCCAGCGCGGCCTCCATCCCCTGTTCGGTCAGACAGCGGTTGGCCCCCGAAAACAGAAGGATCCCATTCTGGCCGCCGGGGAGCACCTGAATCACGGCATGACCAGTCGGCTGATCCACTGTTTGCACATGGCGCACATCCACACCGCTCTCCCTCAGGCAATCAATCAGCTGGCCTCCGTCCTCTCCTACACAGCCCGCATGTAAAACCGACGCCCCCGCACGTGCCAGGGCGACCGACTGGTTCAGTCCCTTGCCCCCGCAATGCGTCTCCATCCGTCCGGCGGAGAGCGTTTCCCCCTCCTGGACAAAATGCTCAACAGCGTATACCCGGTCCAGATTGAGCGAGCCGAAATTCAATATCTTCATCTGTTTCTCTCCTCTCTGCTTTTAAAAAGGCGCTGCAAAACCGGATTGTTTTGCAGCGCCTTTGTCTGTTCAGGATGGCTGTCCGTCACCGCGTCCGGTATCCGACGGAGCGGCCCCGGCAAAAACGCCCAGCGACACGCCGTCTTCCGCCGGCGCGGCCTCAGCGGAAGCCTTGCCCATCTTTTCATCAGCATCCATATCCAGAACCATGGTATCACCTGTTACGCCGGCCTGCAGCGGCCGGGGAAACGTTTCCGTCCTGCTTTCTGCATTGAACGTTCCGGATTCGGGCGGTGAAGGCTCCGCCGCCTCATCTCCGCGGTCTCCCGGCGCAGGCGGCTCATTCCCATCAGGACCGCCGTCCTCCGGACCATCTCCTGATCCACGAATCAGGAAAATATAGACCAGCACTCCAGCGCCGCCCAACAGCAGAACTCCCGCCGCAATCAGTATAATCACCATCCAGGGCACACCGCCCTGCGGCTTCTCCTCCACGCCATTGTCAACAAAGCCAACCAGCGTAATCGTCGCCAGCCGGTTGAGTGCAACGGTGATCATACCGTCCTCTGGCGTCACCTCGATCATCTGGGAAAGACCATTATCCGTGTTGACGGCTATGCCCAGCGCACGATCCTTCATGCCGGCGGGGACCGGCAGCACCAGCTTCATCTCTGCGGCGGGCATGGACAGATCCGCCTCAGAATGATCCAGCAGACTGATGAACAGGGCGGAAAGCTCCATCGTGATGCTTTTGGCATCCTCCGCCCGGAGCTTTTCAAACCGGGAAAGACCGGCAGCGGCCGCCGCAATCTCCGGCGCGCTAGCTGCTTTCTCAGAGGAACGCATCGACAGCACAATCGCCGCCTGGGACCCGTTAATCAGAGAATCGTAAAAATCCACCGGCATCAGCAGCCGCGCCTGGCTGCCAAAAGCCTGCTCGGACAAACCGAAGGCGCCCGATATTCCCGTGTCAAAGGTCACATCCACCGCCACCATATCACCCTGGCGGGCCGTGGTCCCTGCACCTGTTACCACCGGATATCGAGTACCGGTAGTGGAGGACGCCGTGGTGGTCAGGTCCTCCTCCTCTTTGGTGGTTGTGGTGGGGTCGTCCCTGGTAGTCGTTGTTGTCACCGGTCCGCCGGTAGTCGTCGCGTCTGTTGGCTGGGAAGAGGTCGGTGTTTGCAGCCAGGCTTCGGTGCCGGTGTAGGTGATCACGCCCTGCCGCCCGCCGGTCACCACGCATCGAACCGTCGTGCGGTCGGCAGGAGCCGCCACCTGAAAAATCACGCGGCCATCCGAATCCGTCTTGTTGGAACGCAGCTTCTGTCCGGATATGTACAGGTCCACCGCATAATCAGCTACCGGATTGTTGTTTTCGTCCTTCAGAGAGGCCACGATCACACCGCCCTCTACCCCCACGGTCAGCCGGAGAGCAAGGGTACCGGAAATATCAATGGTTTGCGCAGAGGGATAGAGGATCTCCGCACCGGCGGCTGTCTGAAAATAGTAGGCCAGCCGGTGACTGCCGTAGCTCAGGCGGCCAATGCTGCCGGTAACACGGCCGTTGTTGTCATCGACACTGAGGGTCTGCTTTTCGTTGATCTGAATCTTTTTTAATTGAGTTCCCGAGTTCCCCGGCGAATAGCTGAGGGAAAACTGCTCGGCAGAGGCCTGATAAACCGGCCGGGGATCGGAAAAGGAAAAGCCCAGCAGTTCCTTATAGGTGAGCTTCAGTGTACAGACGGCTGTCTGCTTCTCCCCACCGGCCTTCTCCGGAAGAAAGACACACTCAATGGACAGGGTCTGCTCCTGATCAAATGTCCTCCGGACCACCGCGGTCGAATTTCTGCCGCTGGTATTGGTACGAAAATCGTCGCATTCCTCCTGATTGACGGTCACTTCACTGAGCCGGTATCCAGCGGCGGCTTCGGTTTCCCAGGAAAGAATCAGCTCTCCGTCCTTTGCCTGATATTCCGCCGTCACCACCGCACGGAAATCGCCCTCTGCCAAAACGCCGAGGGGAATCAGAAAGCTCATCCAGGTCAGACACAATATGATGGCGGTGAGTCGTTTCATCAATGCATTCCATCCCTTCTGATCGGGCAGGAGATTTCCCCATCCCCGATCCTGCCTTTTTCCCTGCCCCGCTTCTTTGGTTCTCCCGTCTGGGAAGCGGAACCATTCGGCGGACACGCCCCGCCTTTTCTGCTCATAATAACATATCCCGGCACAAAAGTAAATTCCTCTTTGAAAGCCGCACCTTTCTGCCGGGACTTCTGACTTCTTTATCAAAACATTCAAACGGACAGCCGCCTGTGGCGGCAGGAAACCCGCCGGTTGGGTACATGGCCCCAGCAGGTTCTGGTAAAAGCCCCCGCCATTCCCTATTGGCCGCACCAGGGACATCACGACCGCCCCTGACTTCCAAAATGTGCTGCCGGTATTCCGGCTCAGAAGCAGGAAAGGCAGCAGGATTGACCTGGTATGCCGAAGATCCCTTCTCAAAATCCGGGTATCTGTACACCATATTCCACCGATTCTCAAAATATTCATCATGCGAAAAATAGTGGATTCCCAGGATAACAACAGCCGGAAGAGAATCGTGTCTAAAATTCACTGGTTTGAGTATGCGATTTCCACTCTGCAAAAAGTCTGCTATTTTTCAGACTATGCCGAATTCCTGTCTCCAGATGGCTATGTCAATATAGGAAATATTCATATGTTTCCGTAAATTTCAGAATCCTCCCGGTTAGCCGCCAGCTTTCATATTGTATATAATGGGTCTCATCCTTATCCCTGTGGTTTTGCCCTGACAAATGTAAAACCGCCGAAGCCTGCCCAGCTCCTGTGCCGCCTGTTTGACATAAAGGGGGATATCCATGCCAGAACAAACCTATGGATACGTGCGTGTATCCAGCGCTGACCAAAATGAGGACCGGCAGATGGTCGCCTTGAGCGGAAAATCGGTTCCCGCCCAAAACATCTATATTGATAAGCAGTCGGGAAAGGACTTCCACAGAACACAATACCAGAAGCTGATCAAAAAGCTGAGACCAGGTGATTTACTCTACATATTGAGCATCGACCGGCTGGGACGCAGCTATGAGGAAATCCAGCAGCAGTGGCGTGTGCTGACCAAGGATATCGGCATCCATATCTGTGTCATTGATATGCCGCTGCTGGATACCCGACAGGGCAAGGACCTGATGGGCACCTTTATCGCTGATCTGGTGCTGCAAATTCTGTCGTTTGTGGCTCAAAACGAGCGGGAAAACATCCGCAGACGCCAGGCACAGGGCATCGCAGCGGCCAAAGCCCGGGGGGTTCGATTCGGCCGGCCGCCGGAACCGCTCCCCGAAAACTATCACAGCGTCTATCAGCGGTGGAAAGCGGGGATCATCACCGGCGCCGCGGCGGCCAAGGAGTGCGGAATGCCGCTATCCACCTTTCGCTACCGGGCAATCAATAGATATTCATGAGGTATGTAAACAAAAACGTGTACTTTTTTGTAAAATGCTTCTTCTCTGCCACAACTCTCAGAATAACACAGTCATTTTGTGATTTCAA
>JAAWCO010000057.1 GCA_022793315.1 Clostridiales bacterium
AGAAGCTCGAAGTTCTGCATGTTCCGCGCGCCGACCTGAATCACATCCACATCCTCAAACAGCACCAGATGGGCGGGGGACATGATTTCGGTGACGATGGGCAGACCGGTCTTCTGCCGGGCATGGCGCAGCAGCTCCAGCCCGGAGGCCCGCAGTCCCTGAAACGCGTAAGGGGAGGTGCGGGGCTTGAAGGCGCCGCCGCGAAGGAATACCGCGCCTGCCTCCTTCACATCCGCCGCGATACCGGCGATCTGCTCCTCATTTTCCACTGAGCAGGGGCCCGCAATAATCGCCAGATGGCCGCCGCCGATGACCGAACCACCGCCCAGATCAATCACTGTGTCGTCGGGATGGAATTTCCGGTTGGTCTTTTTATATGGCTCCTGCACACGCTTGACACTTTCCACCATGTCCTGCGCCTGAAGGGATTCCATATCCACCGCGGCGGTGTCGCCCAGCAGGCCGAGAACAGTGGAATGCTCGCCGTACCAGGCATTGACCTTGACGCCATTGCGGCTTTCCAGATCAGCAGAGAACTGATCCACCTGCTCGCGGGTGATCCCCGGCTTCAATACGATAATCATAGATGCTTCATCCTTTCCTTATGAGGGAGGGCGACGGGACGGATCAAAAAGAGCTCCCGGTATCGGGCGCGCTGTGCGCCTGATACCGGGAGCCCATCCGAACGTCGGCTTTTCCGACTGCTTACGGTTCCCTTACAGCGGCACAGCAAACAGAGCCCCGGCTAAAATAATAGCCGAAGCTGGTCAAGCCGCTAAATCGATTGTGGGCTGCCAGGCAGATCATGAAAAAACCTCCGCTATCCTTACTGTCCCTTATCATAGCCCCGTCCGTCCGATTTGTCAACCGCTTTTTCCTGCTTTGCCGCGAACGGCTGTCTCCTCCAGAAGAAGAATTCGCCGGGCCACCTCATCGGGAGCGGCGTCCGCCTCCACCGTTAGTCCGGCGGCCGCCCGGTACAGAGGCAGACGGATGGCATACAGCTCCCGTGCTCGCTGTTCCCGGCCGGGGCCGGCCAGAAGGGGGCGGGAGGTATCCTGCTTCAGCCGACGGAGTGAAACCTCCAGCGGGATATCGAGCAGCACAATAACGCCCGTAGCGGCGAGGACTTGAACGTTTTCCTCAAAGGTGAGAGCGCCTCCTCCCGCTGCGATGATCCGGCCGGAAAGGGCGGCCAGCTCCTGGCAGGCCTGGCGCTCCCGACGACGGAAGCCCTCCTCACCCTCCGCCTCAAAAATGGCGGCCACCGACTGGCCCGCCTGCTGGACAATATATTCGTCCATATCAATCAGAGGTCGGCCGGTCAGGGCTGCCAGAGAGCGCCCCACCGTCGTTTTTCCACAGCCCATAAAGCCGCACAGCACCAGATTTTGATATTCCTTTGACGGCATGGAGCCGCCTCCTTTCTGACAATGGTCAGGAGCGGACGCCGGGGGAAAAAAGGCGGTTCATCTCCTCCTCCGTGTCAGCGCACAGAGCGGCGATGTCCTGCGGGCGGAAGTGCGCCCCGTACCAATGGGTCTGAGCCTGGGCGGCCTGCCACACCAGCATGGGCATGCCTCCCAGCGTCCGGGCCCCCGCCGCCTCCGCCCGCCGCAGCAGGAGGGTGCGGGCGGGGTTGTAAATTGCGTCAAATACGGCGGCGGTACGGCTGAGAACAGCGGGCGTGACCGGGCATTCCCCGGTATGAGGGGTCATGCCTGCCGGGGTGGCATTGATCAGCAGGTCGTATTCGCCGGAAAGGCTGTCTGTGTCCAATACATCGCCGGCGATGTCCAGGGACTCACAGACGGCGCCGGGCGCAAGCGCCTGTACATCCCGGCACAGGGCCGCGGCCTTTTCCCGAGAGGAGGGGCGAGCGGCAATGGAAACCGGGCAGCCGGCCAGTGCCGCTTCGCAGGCGATGGTGCGGCCCACACCGCCGCATCCGATCAGCAGCACCCGCCCCTTCAGGGGAATGCCCGCGGCCTCCAGCGAGAGACGGAAGCCGTCGGCGTCGGTATTGTAGCCCACGCAGATGGTTTCCCCCTCTTCCCGCCGCACTGCGATGGTGTTGACCGACCGGTAGAGGGCAGCCCGGCCCTCCAGCCGGTGGAGGAAGGGGATAACGGTCTGTTTGTAGGGAATGGTAACGTTCAGGCCCTCCGCCTGCGCCAGCAGAGGCGGAAGAGCGACACCCAGTTCCCCCGGTGGAATCTCATACAGGGTATAATCCTCCGTTCGCCCCTGCAGAGTGAAAAGACGGCGATGAAGATAGGGTGACATACTGTGGCCGAGCGGGTGGCCGATCAGGCCGTAACGGGTGGTCATGGAAACGCTCCTTTTGGTCAAAATGTTGAGACAGAATGCGGGCGGCAGGAAAGGCCGCACAGGGAAAACCGCCGCCGGCAAAATAATCGTGGCAGGTCATTGACAAACGGGGGAATACCTTATAATATAATATTCTTGTTATGGCTGGCCCCAGGCAGCAAAGTGAAAAGATTTCCTGCATTGTAACATAAACGGCTTCGGAGGTAAAGAGAGCACGCCAACGAATGGGAATTGCCATGAAAATATGAAGGGAAGGATGAGCGGGATGGTATTTGAAAAGGTAAGGACGATTCTCAGCAACCAGTTTGATGTAGAGGAGGGCGCCATTACCCTGGAAACCAATATTGCCGACGATCTTGGGGCGGATTCGCTGGATGTGGTGGATTTGCTGATGTCGCTGGAGGATGAATTTGACGTAGAGATTCCCGACGAGGAGGCAGAACACATCCGCACCGTGAATGAACTGGTTGTCTATATTGAAGAAAACATGTAAACAATGGACGGATCTGCCGGTAGCGGGCTTTTGACAAATGCCGCCGGGTGGAAAGAGAGCCAGACCGGCCAGACGCTGAGCGTCTGGCCGGTCTGGCCGTGTTTTGGAAGGCAGAAGACTGGCGGCGGGGGGAGCTGCCGGTTCCTTCCGCCGGTGCTCTGGCTCCTTTTTCAGGGAGAAAAGAACGACGGTCATTTTTCGGAGGTCAGCAATTGACCCGGTTCTTTGCCGAGCGCCAGGGCCAGCGCGGCCAGCTTGTTTAGACCGAGACTGACCTCCCCGTTTTCCACATGGCTGATCTGATTGGCGCTCATGTGACTCAGTTCCGCCAGCTTTTCCTGCGTCAAGCCCTGAGCCTTTCGCGTCCGCCGCAGGTTAACGGCCAGAATATGCCGAAGGGATGAAGCGGCCTGTTCCATTTCCTTCTCGTCCAGGGGATTTCCCTCCTCTCCTTATGTTTTGTCATAAGGAGAGGCATCTGAGACGAGTATAGCATCCAAAATGCGCGGTTATCGCACCTGGTCATAAAAAGATAACGCCTGTTTTCGGTTATACGCGGGACGAAAAGGGATATTCCACATAAAACTTGACGGGCAGGGACAGAGAAGCAGGTGCTTAAGAAGGCTTGCCGCCAAAACAGAGAACAGGGTTTCCTGCCTACTTTTTCTTCTCCTCTGCGGAAAAGCGTAGAGCGGCTTCCTTCGGCCATTTCGGGTCGAGCAGCTCACTGGCGGTGATGCCAAATCCGTCAGCCAAAGCGGCGAGGATATCCAGTCCAACGTTTACCCTCTTTCTTTCGATATTGCTGACCTGGTTTGGGCTGATTCCGCACTGTTCTGCCAGTTGTTCCTGTGTCAATTCCTGCTTTTTCCGGGTGAATCTCACGTTGACAGCCAGTATACGCCGGTAAAAAGCGGCGGTCGGTGTGATTTCCTTTTTCTGTGTCAAAGCAAACACCTCCTGATGGTATGGATTCCCACACGGAGAGAAGCCCAAACACAGTATAAAAGTAAATTAGAGGCAATTCCACACACGATAGTGTGAATTCAACATTATTTTGGAATTATATAGACGGCATATATTGTACAGGAAATCAGTGGGCCGTTTTTCATTTCAAGATGTATCTATTATGACCTCCCGTCAGTATTTCAGTTAAGAATAAAGAGCCGCCATTTTTTAAGAGACCAAGACGCTTCTGGATGGCGCGGCGGCCCATTCCCTGTGCAGAGAGGAAATCAGGGGACAAAAACCGGGCGGGAATTTTCCCGCCCGGCTGGTATATTCAGACTGTTGTACTTTCTAACGCGGACAGGCGGGCGGCCAGTTCATACACCTGTGCTTTTAGCGCTTCTGTCTGTTGTTCCAGCTCCCATTGCTTTTCATGTACCAGCTTGTATCCGTCAAACAGAGAGTCAATCTGTCTGGGTACCTGATTTTCGATGAAAATGCGGGTGCGGGTTTCGGACTCCCGAATTTCTGTCTGTATTTGCCCTGCTAGGCGGTTTTCCATGCCGGCTATACCCTGAATGATGATCTGGAACTGCTCCAGCATTTCGTTATCCATCTTCATCACCTCGCCATCACTTCGCCTTTTTAGCATAGCCTGTCCGGGGACGGACAGGCAGGGGTATTTTTTCAAAGAGGGAATTTTGAGGAGAGGATACCGGACAATTTTTTCGATTTACAACCATGATCTGGCGAATGAAAAAGGAACATGAAAGGGAATAAAGCGCCAAAAAACGGGGAGGGATTCTGGCACGGCTATTTGGCTATGCGCAGTTGTTTGATATCGGCGCAATTCTGCCTGGTAACGGCCTCCATAGCGTTGACCGTGATCTGGATATCGGCTACTGTGGCGGCCAAATTATCCAGCATTTTGAACTTTTCGCTCATGCCCTGCTGGCTTTCTATAAGCAGCTGTATGTTTTTGTTGATTACCTGCTCCTGCGTGATTTCAATTTTCGTCACACGTTGATCAATGCTGGCAATACGTTGATCCATAGCGGTAACGCGCTCATCAATAGAGGTGATGCGCTCGTCCATAGCGGTAACGCGCTCGTCAATAGAGGTGATGCG
>JAAWCO010000058.1 GCA_022793315.1 Clostridiales bacterium
CTTTACTCCTTCACAATTTACGGACGCGCTCCCTGCGTTCGCTTCGTTGGGTTTTCGCGCCGCTGCCCCCGGCATTACTGGCCAGCCCTGCCAGGGCCTTTAGCGCTGTGCTCTTTATTTCAACCGGCCCGGCCGGAGCCGGTTAAAATCAAAAAATGGTGTCAGCCTCCGGCGGATGGTTCCGCAGTCTCTGTCTGCGCGAGCCGGTCCAGCCGGGAACGCAGCTCCCGAACCCGACGGCCGGCGGAGGAATTCTCCACCTGGTCGAGAAGGCCGAGCAGCTCCTCCATGGTATCGCGGACAGCGGTCTCCCGCTCCTGAGCGAGCTGGCGCTCCGCCTCCCGGCGGGCGTTTTTCTCAGTCTGTTCCTCGAGCCGCCGGGCGTTGCGCTGCTTCTCATAGCGGCCGACCGGGCGCTTTTTGAGCACGCTGTCGGGACGCTGTTCGCCGTCGCGCTCGAGTACGCTGCCACGCAGAATCGAGAGTTCCCGCGGGGCCTTTACCTGCACGCGGAAGGAGGAGCTGTCATGGAACACCTGTACGACGATATCGTCGCCGATGGTGAAGTACTCTCCGGATTTGAGCTGAAGCGAGAGCATGGCGCCCCTCCTTTCTGTGTGATAATTTGAAAAGGTTTACCTTTTCAAACCGGCGATTTGCTGCGTTTACATTGTTAAACATCGGCGGCCCGCTGTGAAAAATAAGGGCTTCTCATAAATTTTTCAGTCCATTTTTCCTGTTTATAAAGGTAAGCCTTTTCAAACCGGCGATTTTGTCATGGCAAGGGCTCCAGGCGGAGGGCTTTGGAGTAAAAGGTTCCCTTCGGCATGCCGCAGGCATTTGCCGCCTGCTGAAGGGTTAGCTGTTTCTCTCTCCATGCTTTATGTATCCGATGGAAGTTGTCGGGCAGTGGCTTTGGCGGCCGGCCGAATTTCACACCGCGGGCCTTTGCCGCGGCAATTCCCTCCGCCTGCCGCAGGCGGATGCTGCTGCGCTCGTTCTCCGCGACAAAGGACAGCACCTGCAGGACGATGTCGCTGAGAAAAGCGCCCATCAAATCCTTGCCGCGGCGGGTATCCAGCAGGGGCATATCCAAAACCACAATATCCACCCGTTTTTCACGGGTCAGGATACGCCACTGCTCCAGTATCTCGGTGTAATTGCGTCCCAGACGATCAATACTTTTAATATAGAGTACATCATCCGCCTTCAGTTTTTTTACCAGCCGCCGGTATTGGGGTCGCTGGAAGTCCTTGCCTGACTGCTTGTCCAGGTAAATATTTTTTTCGGGAACTGCCAGCTCCCGCATGGCGATCAGCTGACGATCCTCATGCTGCTCCCTTGTGCTGACCCGGACATAGCCATAGACTGTGTTTTCGATCTGTCTCGCCTCCCTCGATTGCCTGCCTGAAAAGGGGGTCGATACGGAAAAGCTGGAATGCCCCATACAATTGGATAGTTTTCCGCCTTTTCAGGCGCATCAATTATATTCTACATTTCCCGTCTTTTCTCGAAAACAACGGGTGATTTCCGGTAGAAATCAAACGCCGGATGGTTAAAAACAAGCCGCAGAATTCATGAGCGAATTCTGCGGCAGTTTTTTAATATCTACAATAAAACAGCAGGCGGGAGAGGCAAGGCTATTTGATAATCCATTTGTCGGGCGGTTTGCCGTCGCGGCCGGCATCGTGCACATACTGGGCGGCGACGCGGACCAGGCGGTAAATCATCTCCTGCTCTTCTTCCGGCAGCCCGTCCATCTCCAGAGTCACCAGCTCAATATAGCCACCGGTGCAGGGAACTTCGGCTCGCTGGTCGAGATGAGGGTCCAGCAGCACGCCCGCCGACACACCAAAGGCGTTGGCAAAGCTGTCCAATACATTGAGACGGGGGATGACGAGTCCGCGCTCCACCTTGCTGACCTCATTGACGCTGACATTGGCCATTTCGGCAAGCTTCTCCTGTGTCAGCCCCTTCTTTTTCCGTAAGAAATGTGTGTTATGTCTGAAAAACCAGTCGGAACGATTCATGTTGATCCCTCCTGGTTTTAAACTAGAACATTTTCACGGTTCCATCCATAAACAACTGGTCACTTACTTAACGACTTGTGGTGACATACCGAGAAATTTGAATAATTTTCAACAATTTGAGCGTTTAAAGGGGAAAGAAGACGGCAGGGGACTTGCCATTCGGCCGGGATAGGACTATGATACTGAAAAAAGGTGTCCGCTGGCCTGCCGCCGCAGAACCGTGGTCCGGTTTCGGTCAGGCGATTCACAAAATGGTCCGTCGGACACTGGCTATCCCTGGGAACCAAGACCACGGGAAGAACGGGAGTATCACATGAAAATTGGACAGCTGGATATTCAGGGAAAGGCGGCGCTGGCCCCCATGGCCGGAGTGGCGGACCGTGCCTTCCGCCGAATCTGTGTGGAGAACGGCGCTGCCTATGTGACGAGCGAAATGGTGAGCTGCAAAGGCCTGTGCTTTGAGGATGAGAAAAGCCGGGAACTGCTGTTCCTGGATGAGCGGGAGCATCCGGCGGCTGTCCAGCTGTTTGGCGACGACCCCGACAGGATGGCGCGGGCGGCAGAGCTGGCAATGGACAGCCGGCCGGACGTGATAGATATCAATATGGGGTGCCCCGCACCCAAGATTGCAGGAAATGGGTGCGGCAGCGCTCTGATGCGCCGCCCGGAGCTGTGCCGGCAGCTGGTAGCGGCTGTATGCGCAGCGGTGCCGGTGCCGGTCACTGCCAAAATTCGCAAGGGCTATTCCCATGAAGAGACAAATGCTGTGGAGGTCGCGCTGGCCTGCGAGGCAGGCGGTGCGGCGGCGATTACCGTTCATGGACGGACGCGGGATCAGATGTATGCGCCGCCGGTGGACTGGGAGATCATACGGCAGGTCAAGCAGGCGGTGCGTATCCCCGTCATTGGCAACGGCGATGTGGACAGTGCCCGCGCGGCAGCCGCTTTATATGAGCAAAGCGGCTGTGATTTGGTGATGGTGGGCCGGGGAGCGTTGGGAGCTCCATGGATTTTTTCTCAGATTGAAGCGTATCTGACCCATGGCGTCGTTCTCCCCGATCCGCCCTTTTCCCGGCGGATGTCCCTGCTGCTCCGTCAGGCGGAGCTGGCGGTAGCTTTTAAGGGGGAGCGGGTCGCCCTCCGGGAAATGCGCAAGCATGCCGCCTGGTATGTGAAGGGGCTGCGCGGCGCCGCCGCTCTGCGCGCCGCCGCAGGACAGGTGAGCACGCTGGACGAGCTGCGCGATTTCTGCCGCCGTGTAATCGAGGCGGCAGAAATCGGCACGGTCTGATTATTGCTTTTTGGCTGGCAAGGGAGCGCCCGGCCTTTGGAAGAAAAACGGCCGGTCGCCGGGTAAACCGGACTGGATAAAACAGAAGAGCCGCTGTTCGGGATGTTTCCCAGCGGCGGCTCAACGTTTTTATTCGGAAGCAGATGCGCGTCTGTCACACAAGAGGGGTGCCGGGCGAATAAATTTGTCCGTTGACGGGCAGATGATAAAATTCCCGAACCTTTTGGCGGGTACGGTCCTTCAACGCGGCCAGAAAATTGGTTTCATGCATCAGAAAATCCACATCGACGCCGCTTTCCTCAGCAAATTTGGCGGTAAAAGCCTCATAGGTCTCGTCGATACACCGTTCTATAGAAAGGATATATAAGCCGTCCCCCTCCGGCCGCGCCAAAACCACCGCCGGTCCGGCGATTCGATCGTATTCCCGGATATCGGTTCCGCGCGGCTCACAAAGCCCTATATAATAGCTGATATAAAAGGCAAGTACGCCGTCCCGCTGCCGGACTGTTCGGAGAATCGCCGCAGAGGCAAAGGGCAGGGCCGCGTTTTCCCGGTCGCTGTCAATCCGGTAATCCTTCAGAAAATATTCAGCACAGTTGGTTTCCAGATAAACGGCCAGCGCCTCCTCCTGAGCAGCGATATCCTCCAGCGTCCGCAGATCGGAGCAGGAGGACAGCAGCGAGATCATCACACAGACCAGAACGGCGCAGCACAGGCGGTAAATCGCGGAGCGGCGGGTAAATCGCGGGGACATGGGCATCCCTCTTTTCCAGGTGATTGATTCAGACGCAGGTCCTTCCCGGCGGTGCAGTCATTTTCTATTTGAGCATCCGACTGCCAGAAGGCGGTTTCGCCAATCCTGTTGGAGAAACGGGGAAGCGGTATAAGGGGAACGGCGTGGTCCTGTGGCTGAAGCTGGGGGACGTTCTTTCTCTGCTGTCCAGTATAACAGAAAAGAAAGAATTTGACGAGCTGATTTTTTCAAAAGTTTTAAAAAAACAAAGGCCAACGCATCCGGGCGATTCGGGCAAGCGTTGAATCAAAAGGGCTTATCCGTCAAGCCCAATTTGTGCCTCTGTATTCACAAAATCAAAAAAGAATATAAAAAAAGCCGCCAAATTGCAAATTGCAATTGACAAGCCAAAGGCTTTATTGTATCATGGTATCCTGTATCATCATCGAAGAAGAATCCAATACCGTAACCTAGTATAGCATAACCGGACGGAATTGGCAAGAGGATGGGCGAAAATTCCTGCGGACGCCGGCCGCGGGAGGGGCGGAACGGGAAGCCGAGCCGCTGCCGGTCTGGAAAAACGGCGTATCCGCATGGCGGAAAAGGAAGACAGGTGTTCCGAATTTGAATACAGGAGTGATCGAGCCTATGGCGAATGTCAAACCGGTTCAGCTGGGCAGAACGACCCGCATGAGCTTTTCCAAAATCAATGAGGTTCTGGATATGCCCAACCTGATCGAGGTGCAGAAGAATTCCTATCAATGGTTTCTGGACCATGGCCTGCATGAAGTGTTTCAGGACGTGGCCTCCATCTCGGATTATACCGGCAACCTGGTGCTTGAGTTCGTAGACTATCGCCTGGATGAGACGCCGAAGTATACGGTGGAACAGTGCAAGGAACGGGATGTGACCTATGCCGCGCCCCTGCGCGTCAGGGCCCGTCTGCTGAATAAGGAGACCGGCGAGATCAAGGAGTCAGAGGTTTTCATGGGCGATTTCCCCCTGATGACCGAGAGCGGCACCTTCATCATCAACGGCGCTGAGCGCGTGATCGTCTCTCAGCTGGTGCGCTCCCCCGGAGTGTATTATGGGATGAGTTACGACACCACCGGCAAGAAGCTGTTTACCACCACGGTGATCCCCAACCGGGGCGCCTGGCTGGAATATGAGA
>JAAWCO010000059.1 GCA_022793315.1 Clostridiales bacterium
CTATGAGCCCTGCTGCACCATGATGGGCGAATGGTGGAAACAGCTGTACGGTGAGAGCGAGGGCAAAGACGGGAAGGGACTTTTCCCTGCCTCGGTCACCTTTTCCACCGATCTGCATTCCCTTGGTCAATTCGTGCAGGACGGTTCCTCCATCCTGTTTGAAACCGTGCTGCAGTTTGAGCGCAGCCCCGGCGAGCTCATCATCCGGGAGGATAAGGAAAATGTGGACGGTCTCAATTTCCTGGCCGGCCGTTCCATGAGCGAAATCAACCGCAAGGCCTTTGAGGGCACCGTGCTGGCGCATTCCGACGGCGGCACGCCCAGCCTGGTACTGCAAATCCCCGCAGCAGATGAACGCTCACTGGGCTACCTGATTTATTTCTTTGAAAAGGCCTGCGCCGTTTCCGGCTATCTGCTGGGGGTCAATCCCTTTGATCAGCCCGGCGTGGAAAGCTACAAGCGCAACATGTTCGCGCTGCTGGGCAAGCCCGGCTATGAGAGCGAAAAAGCGGCGCTGGAAAAACGCCTCGGTCTGTAAAAATGCCTAAAACCGTCCCTGGCGGTTATACTATGATTTAGGAGGAGTTAAAAATGGTGACCCTGATCCTCGGAAAGAAAGGCTCCGGCAAAACCAAACGCCTGATTGAGCTGTGTAACCAGGCAACCGAACAATCCAAGGGCAATGTGGTCTTTATTGAAAAGAACGGCGTTTCCCTCTACGATGTCAGTCACAAGGCCCGCCTGGTTGTGGCGGATGATTACGGTGTCAGGGGTTTCGGCGCTTTCTTCGGCTTTATCGCCGGCATGTGTGCGGGCAATTATGACCTGACGGATATTTTTGTGGATTCCACCCTCAAGATCGGCGGCAGCGATCTTGAGCAGCTCGCCGCCTTTGTCGAAAATTTAAGTGTTCTGTCCAACAAAACCGAAACCAGTATTGTCCTCTCGGTCTCGGCGGATAAGAGTGAAATCCCCTCCAGAGTGCTGGAGCTGGCCAAGGTACTGTAAGCTACGGTTCATGATGGAAAATGGGAAAAACGGTCTTTCCGTCCCCCGTCCGGCAGGGAAGCCTGTGCCGGACGGGGGTTCCCTGTTCCCTCATCGCCTGGAAAGGACAAAAAAGGTATGGGCATCTGGTATGAAGGAAACCTGAATAAAGAGGAAAACCGGCATGAAGAAAAGGGGATTACCTATTTTATCCGCGGCGTTCGAGCGGTGGGCGGTGTCCGTTATGAGCGATATGCGGTCAAAACCCATTTCATCGAGCGGGGCGAGGATTATGTAGGAATCGTCCGCCGTTATCTTTCCCCGCTCTGTCAGCCAGGAGACGTGGTCACGATCAGTGAAAAGGTCATTTCCATGTGCCAGAACAATACGGTAGAAATGAAGGATATCCGAGTGGGCTTCTGGGCCCGGTTTCTGTCTCGTTTCGCCACCCACAACCACAATGGTATCGGCATGGACGAGCCTTACAAGCTGCAGCTGGCCATCAATATGCGTGGGCTTCCTCTCATCCTGTGGGCCAGCTTCTGCGGTGCGGTATGTCGTCTCTTCGGCAAACGCGGCGTATTTTATGAGATTGTCGGGCAGGATGTGGCAGGCATCGATGGCTTTTACAGCCATTCGGCCTTTGAGACCTATCACACTCTCGCCGTATTGAATCCCCGGGAACCGGACAAGGTGTGCGCTGAGATTGAAAAAGAAACCGGCATCGCCTGTGTGCTGGTGGATGCCAACGACATTGATGTCGAAATTCTGGGCCGTGCCCCTTCTCTTGCCGAATGCAGTGACCAATCACTCAGCGAGCTGATCCGGGACAATCCCGCCGGGCAGGATGATGAGCTGACTCCCTTTGTGATCGTGCGGGACATCGGAGACCGCGAGGCGATGCCTTATGTACCAGTAGAAGCCATTGAAGGCCCCGCCGAATATAAATAACGCTGGGACAGCCCCTTTCTCTCCCTTACCGCTGTCTTTCCGAAATGTTGTAGTTGACAAATATCGGAGAGGAAGGTATAATATCTTGCGGATTCGCTCTTTCCGGCATCTTCGGTCGGGCGGACCGCACCATGAGGTGCTCTATGATTTTACAGCTCAAGCCGCTCTTTATGGGCGAGATCGAACACATGCCCATCCAGGGCGAAATTGATCTCTCCTCTGTTGAGGTGGCCGGCATCTGTCCTTTTCAGCGCCCGGTTCGGGTGCAGGGAGAAGCGGGACTGTTCTCCGGCGTGATTGCTCTTCATGCTACGGCGTTTTATCGGTATGACGGTCCCTGTGACCGTTGTGCCACACCCATCAGCCGGGAGATGGAGACCGCAATGGATCATATCCTGGTTACTTCTCTCAATCATGAGGACAACGACGAGCTTCTGCTGGTGGAGAATTACCGCCTCTCTCTCGATGAGCTGGCTGTAGCAGACATTCTGCTGGATTTTCCATCTAAGCTTTTGTGTCGTGAGGATTGCCGGGGTCTTTGCCATCAGTGCGGAAAAAATCTCAACGAGGGTTTGTGCGGCTGCAGTACAAAAGAGGTTGATCCCCGTTTGGCGGCACTTCAGGAGCTGCTGAACTGATATCAGGATTTTCTGGATTAAGGAGGTGCTGACCGATGGCGGTACCCAAGAGAAAACATTCCAAGGCCAGACGCGACAAGCGGCGTTCCAACGTTTGGAAAATGGACGCACCGGCGCTCATGAAGTGCCCGCAGTGCGGCGAGTATAAGCGCGCGCACCGTCTCTGCGGCAATTGCGGCTACTACAACGGCAAACAGATCATCAAAAAGGAAGCCTGAGCCGTGTGTCGGCGAGGAATGTCCGGAAAGTAGAGAGGGAGCGATCCTTCTCTATTTTTGTTTCCGGCGCCGGCCGGTCCAGTCTGTCATCGGAAACATGGGCGGCGCTTTTGCCGTGAAAGGAAAAGGGAGGCGGTGCGTATGCCGGTTATCATATCGGGGGTGGAGGCTGGAAGTCCGGCCCAGCGCCGCGGCATTCAGCCGGGGGAACGTCTGCTCTCCATCAATGGGCATCCTGTTGAGGATGTGCTAGACTATCGCTTTTATCTGACAGAATCCCGGCTGATGCTGTCACTGGAAAGCGATACAGGAACCCGCACCATAAAAATTCGCAAACGGGAATATGAAGACATCGGCCTTCAGTTTGATACCTATCTGATGGACAGGCAACGCGCCTGCCGCAACAAGTGCGTCTTCTGCTTTATCGACCAGCTTCCCCCCGGTATGCGGGAATCACTGTATTTCAAGGATGACGACAGCCGTCTCTCCTTTTTATTCGGCAACTATATCACCCTGACCAATCTGACCGAACGGGAAATCTCCCGCATCATCGAGATGCATATCAGCCCGATCCATATTTCGGTTCACACCACCAACCCCGCTCTGCGCTGTCAGATGATGGGCAACCGCTTTGCTGGGGACTGCCTTGATATTCTGCACCGCTTCGCCGCAGCCGGAATCCGTATGGAGTGCCAGCTGGTACTCTGCCCCGGCTACAATGACGGTGAGGAGCTCCGCCGCAGCCTGTCCGATCTGGAAAAGCTCATGCCCGCGATGGAAAGCGTGGCCTGCGTACCGGTGGGACTGACCCGCTATCGGGAAGGGCTCACGCCGCTGAGGATGTTTACTGGAGAGGAAGCGGCTGCCGTTATTGAGGTTTGTGAGTTCTTTGGCGACCGGCTGGCCGCTGACACGGGGAATCGCCTGGTCTACCCCGCCGACGAATTCTATATCAAGGCCGGACGCCCGATTCCTGCGGCGGCTTTCTATGGGGAGTTCTCTCAACTGGAAAACGGCGTGGGCCTGTGTGCGCTGCTGCGCACAGAGTTTGTGGAAGCGCTGGAGCAGGAGCCCGTTTCTCCTGCCGGTTCCCGGCTTCTGATCGCCACCGGCGTGGCAGCAGCCCCTCTGCTTCGAGAGCTGGTCGGCATGGCCAGGAAAAAATGGCCGCAGCTTCAGGCAGAGGTGGTACCGGTCCGCAACCGCTTTTTTGGCGAGACGATTGACGTAGCAGGACTGGTTACCGGCGGCGATCTCATTAGCCAGCTTCGGGGCCGATTCTGTGACCGTATCCTGTTCCCCGATGCCATGCTGCGGCATGAGGGGGATCGTTTTCTCGACGACATCACTCTGGATGAGGCAGAGAGGGAGCTGGGCGTTCCTCTCCAGCCGGTGCCCGCCTCCGACGGGCAGGCGCTTCTTCAGGCTCTGCTGCAATAGCATCAGTGTCTCTTTCCCCATTCCCTTCAGTTGTATGTGAAAGGATGAACGTTTCATGGCCAAACCTGTCGTCGCGGTGGTCGGACGGCCCAACGTGGGCAAATCCACCCTCTTCAATAAGCTCATCGGCCGGCGGCTCTCTATTGTGGAGGACACGCCGGGGGTTACCCGTGATCGGATTCTGGCACCCTGTGAATGGCGGGGACGTTCCTTTCTTCTGGCCGATACCGGCGGCATCGAGCCCTACTCGGATGATATCATCCTCTCTCAAATGCGCCGTCAGGCCCAGCTCGCCATAGATCAGGCCGATGTGCTTCTGCTGGTCACCGACCTGCTGGCAGGGGTGACCGCCAACGATCAGGAGGTCGCCACCCTGCTGCAAAAAAGCGGGAAACCGGTTCTTCTCTGCGTCAACAAATGCGATCGGGTGGGCGCTCTGCCCCCCGAATACTATGAATTTTATAATCTGGGGCTGGGGGATCCCTTTGCGATTTCCTCGGTCCATGGTCACGGCACCGGCGATTTGCTGGATGCCGTGCTGGAGCTTCTCCCCTCTTCTGATCCAGCAGAAGAGGACGACGGTATGATCCGCGTTGCCATTATCGGCAAGCCCAATGTGGGGAAATCCTCGCTGGTCAACCGGATTGCCGGCGCGGAACGTGCCATTGTCTCGAATATCGCGGGGACCACGCGGGATGCCACCGATACCGAAATTCACAACACCCATGGGGATTTCGTCTTTATTGATACCGCTGGACTCCGCCGTAAAAGCAAGGTAGAAGACGCCATTGAAAAATACAGCGTCCTGCGGGCGCAGATGGCGGTGGAACGGTCGGATGTCTGTGTCATCATGATCGACGCCACTGAGGGTTTTACCGAACAGGACAGCAAGGTGGCCGGTCTCGCCCATGAGAAGGGTAAGGGCTGCATTATCGCGGTCAATAAGTGGGACGCTGTGGACAAAGACGGCCGGACCATGGACCAGATGCGGAAAAAGCTGGAAAACGATTTTTCTTTCATGTCCTATGTCCCGTTTATCTTTATCTCAGCCCAAACCGGACAGCGGGTGGAGCGTCTCTTTGAGCTGATTCAGTATGTAGCGGGACAAAACGCCATGCGTATCTCCACCGGCATGCTGAACGACGTGCTGTCCTCTGCCACTGCACGGGTACAGCCTCCCACCGACAAGGGACGCCGGCTAAAAATTTATTATGCGACCCAGCCTTCCACCAAGCCCCCCACCTTTGTCTTCTTTGTCAACCGAGCTGATCTGTTTCACTTTTCCTATCAGCGTTATCTGGAAAATCAAATCCGTGAGACCTTCGGACTGGAGGGTACGCCAGTTCGCTTTATTGTTCGTGAAAAAGGAGAAAAACAGTGATCAGATATCCCCAATTAGCGACTATCACAGCCGCCACCCTGACGGCGGCCGTGATCCTTTCCCTCTTTCTTCTGGCCTTATTTTTGCTCTGGCTTCTCCGCGGCCGGCATCTGTCTCAGGACTCCGGATTCTCCTCTTTTGACGGGGAGTATCCTTACGAGCCGCGGGCTCTGCTAACCGAACGGGAAGCACAGTTTTATCAGGCTCTTCGCCCTGTCGCCGCCCGCTATACCCTACATCTCCTCTCCAAGGTCCGGGTGGCGGACTTTATCGGCGTCTGTGCCGGTCTGGAAAAAGCGGACTACCGACGCTTTTTCAGCAAAATTCAGGCAAAGCATGTGGATTTTATCCTCTCCGATCCAGACACACTGGAGCCGGTACTGTTGATCGAGGTGGACGACAGCACCCACGACACCGTCAGTCGCCAGGAACGAGATGATTTTCTCGACAGCGTCTACTGCCAGGCGGAAATCCCCATCCTTCACATCCGGGAGCTTGACAGCCTGGAGCAAGAGGTGAGCGGCGTGCTGGAGGAGATATATCAATTTTAGAAAAGACGCCCTACACAGCTTTCTCGTTTTGTATGCAGGTCCCCTGAACAAATTCACACGAAACCGATGATCAGAGAAAACCGTTCTGAAGCTATCAAAACGTGGGCCAGTTAAACATCACTCCATTCCTGCCTGCCAAACGTCTGGAAATGGGAAATCATAACCAGAAGAAGCGGTGAGGGAAGGACATACGTCCTGACATTCGGAAAAAACAGGGGATTTATTGTAATGTTTTTATCGAATTATACAATAAGTAAATGATCTGACACCTGGTTCGATTGTTATCGTGAAAAAAATATGCTATACTGATAAACTGCACGGGGATACCCTGTGATTTTGAAAAACGTCATCACGAAAGGACGAACCTCCCATGCTGCAAACTCTGGAGGAATTTTGGATTACCTGCTGGCCCGCCCTTCTTGCGACAGCGGCGGAGGCGTATCTGCTGGGCAGTCTGAACTTTGCCATTATCGTCACCCGACTTCTGGAAAAAACCGATATCCGCACCTATGGCAGCGGAAACGCAGGTGCTACTAATGTCCTGCGCTCTCAGGGAAAGCTCCCGGCCCTGCTGACCACCATCGGTGATTTACTGAAAGGCTGCGCTGCCGTTCTTTTGGGCGGCCTGCTGGTTCAGCTGGCGGTGGGTTCTCTGCCCGCAGAACAGAGCCTGTCCGCAGAGCAGGGGACACTGTATGTTCTCTTCGGCCGGTATCTCGCCGGACTGTTTTGTATTGTTGGTCATATCTTCCCAATTTATTTCGGTTTTCGGGGAGGAAAGGGAATTCTGACCGCCTTCGGTATGCTGTTGATTCTCGATTGGCGGGTCGCGCTGATTTGTCTGGGGGTGTTTGTCCTGGCCGTCCTGTGCAGCCGGATGGTTTCGCTCGGCTCCTGCTGTGCAGCAGCGGTTCTTCCGATTGTCACCTGTCTCTTTTATCTCACCCTGTATCGCCATATCGACCGGACAGCGGCCTGTTTTTGCACCATCATGACCCTTTTAATCGCTGTGATTGTGATTGTCAAGCACGGGACCAACATCCGGCGTATTGCGGCCGGTACGGAAAACCGTTTATCCTTTGGAGCAAAAAAAGACTGAGATGGGAAAGGCGGCGCCAGGCGTGCCGGTCCTTTTTCAGAAGGAGAAAAGAATGGCGACGATTTTTGTTATGGGTGCGGGCTGGGGAACTGCCCTCTCTGTTATGTTTGACCGATATGGCCACATGGTCACCCTCTGGTCCCCGTTTGAGGAGGAGCTTGAGGAAATCCGCCGCTATGGTGAGCATAAACGCCTCCTCCCCGGCGTACCAGTTCCCCCCTCCATCCATCTGACCTGCGACCTTGACGCTGCCAAAAAGGCAGAAATTGTGGTAATGGCGGTCCCCTCTTTCGCCATAAGAAAGTCCGCTGCCCAGTTAAAAAACATCCTCTCCCCTGGCGTTCTGGTAGCCAACGCTGGAAAAGGTCTGGAGGAAAACACCTATCAGCGCTTTACACAGGTCATCCGCGAAGAGTTACCCCATGCACATGTGGTGGCCCTTTCCGGCCCCTCCCATGCGGAAGAGGTGGGGCGAGGTGTTCCCACCACCATCGTCAGCGCCTCTTCTGATCAGAAAGCCGCAGAACGGGTACAGGAGCTGCTGATGAACGAACGGTTCCGTATTTATGCCAACACCGATGAAATCGGGGTAGAGCTGGGCGGTGCTTTGAAAAACGTGATTGCTCTGGCTGCCGGTGTGTGTGACGGTCTGAATATCGGCGACAATGCTAAAGCGGCTTTAATGACGCGCGGTCTCGCAGAAATTGCCCGTCTGGGTGTTGCCATGGGGGCTTCCTCCGAAACCTTTGCCGGACTTTCTGGAATGGGAGACCTCATTGTCACCTGCAGCAGCCTCCATTCCCGCAACCGGAGGGCTGGCATGCTGATCGGGCAGGGAGTTTCGCCAAAGGAGGCTGTACATTCGGTAGGGACAGTTGAGGGGTATTATGCCTCACGCGCCGGCTGGGAGCTTTCGCAGCGAATGGGGGTAGAAATGCCCATCACGGCTCAATGCTACCGCATCTGTTACGAGGGGCAGTCTCCTCAGACCGCTATTCTGGAATTGATGGCGCGTCCCCGCCGGCATGAAAGTGAATCTCCCTGGGTTCGGGCTTGAAAATCACTGTGAAAGGATAACAAAAAACATCCCCCTAAAAAATCAGTCATCAATCAGACACTCCCATGGGGGATAGTATCCTATAAAGGGTAACGGCCACTCTTCCATCTCGGCCCATATGGGCATCAAAAAAAACATCCGATTCTTTTTAATGCAGTTGGCAGTTTAGCAAAAGGAGTTTTTCTGTCTACCTTAATCGCACCAGTCTCTCCTGAACCACTCGCCTTGCGAGTGGTTTTTCCTATACAATAAAACGACCGCCCTCATGAAAAGGGCGGTCGTTTCTCTATTCGGGTAAAGTTAAGCAGAATGGTTCCTTCTGCTTTTTCGGGTCAGGGCCACTGCACCGGCAGCAGCCAGGGCCAGAACTGTACAACTGGCTGCCATCGCCAGGCTGTCGCCTGTTTTGGGATTCTCCGCCTGAACAGTGTTAGTCGCCTGACTGGTCGACGGTGTCGAAGTGGAGCCGGTGCTGCCAGGGACGGTCGTGGTGTCGGTAGACGGATTGTTTGAGGGATCTGTTACCGTCGGGTCGGTCGATGGATTGGTCGAAGGAACTGTTGGGGCATTTTCGGAGGCAATCAAAAGCTTTTCCACGGAGGTGCTGGCTCCTCTGCCGACCGCCCAAACAACTGTTGCACAGATATCGACCTTTCCCTTCTCTACCAGGCTGTCATGGATTTTCAGGCTCTGAATCGCTTCTCCTATCACCTGTTCCAGATCAAGGCGGCCGATATATGTTCCGGGAGTACCATCTTCATCATACCCAAAAGTCTCTCCCTTTTTGCCGGTACTGTTATAGATCACCTTCAGCTCCGGATTCTGCTCACGGGCAATATACGCCGCCAGTTTAAGAAGGCCATTTTTATTTGTCGGATCATCGCCAAGAACCAGATTCAGATTCCAGTTGCCGGTCGCTTTGATGTTATAATAGAGATACTTGCCGTGGATGGAGACGCCCTTTTGATTCACCAGCGCACGAGCAGGATACCAGGTACGGGCCGTGGAGGAATCTATCTTATCCGACATCGTTATCTTCAGACCATTGCTTCCCGCCTCCATCACCAAGGCCGGGTTGGACAGATTGTCGCCATAAGCATAGTCATTAGGGGCGTCAATCTCCATAGTCTGCCATTGGGAGATATCGGTCGGAAGCAGGTTAACCGTTTCCTCATCGATAGAAGGCGGCGTGGTGGGATCGGTGGGAGGAAGCACTCCGTTGCCGAAAACCGGCGCCGTGCTCTGCTCACCACCGGTTCCGATGAACAGCTTGTCCACTGAGACAGCCGCTCCGGCAGGGCCGACCACCCAAACAATAGCGCCGGAAACGTCAATTTTCCCATCCTTCAGCAGATCATCAGGCAATTTTCCGCCGTTCTCCTGACCATTTCCCCGAACAGCTTCCCCAATCACCTTTTCCAAATCAAGACGGCCAATATAGGCGCCGGCAACTGCGTCCTGATCGTAAGCAAAGGTTTTTGACCTGTCCCCAGACCCCTCATAAATCACCTTGAGGCCAGGATTCTTCTCTCTCGCTATATAGGATGTCAGCCTGATGGTGTTATCCAAATTATTTAAGTCATCGCCCAGAACCAGATGCAAACTCCATTCATAGGTGCTTTTGATGCTGTAATAAAGGTACCTGCCGCTGATAGAGACCCCCTTTTGCTCCATGGCGGCACGAGCGGGATACCAAAAACGCAGATCATCCCGTCCCAGTTCGGCAGACATTGTCATTTTCAGGCCGGTGCCGCTCGCCTGCATGAGAAGTGCCGGGTGAGAAAGATTGTCCCCATAGTCATTGTCACCCACCGCACCAAGCTCCATGGTCTGCCATTGGGAAAGATCCCTGGAAAGCAGGTCAACATCCACTGCCGCGGTATAAGGATTGTAATAGGTTTTTTCCTCTTCCTTAAGAAATGGCTCCTGTCCCAGATACAGCCGGTCCAGATTCATCGTACCATTGGCACCAACGGTTACCGTCACCGATTTGACCGTGATCCTTCCGTCGACGGGAAGAGGATTCGGACAGCCAGACCAGGTATAAGCGCCGATCCACGGAATCTCATTATCCCCCACTAAATTGATGGCTTTAATAGATTCGGTAGTAATCAGAGTACCCAAACCATTGGGCACATCGGGACCGCCGCCTTTCGCGCCTAAAATCTCTAAATTGCCAAAATCCGAGGACAGAGTGGGCGCGGTATCCGCGTTGGCAGAGGTGGTTTTAATTTGAATATTAAATCCTCCCGTCTGCTGCAGATCGAAATAAAGATTGGGCATTTCGTTGAGATAGACATCGCAGTTTGGTTCCCAAGTAAAATGGGTATCCGTCGCACCCGCCTTCAATATTAGGGTGCCGTTTTCCATCGCCGCGTCGCCGCCGGTAACAGCTTCTGCATGGAGAGGCATCAAATCGGCGGCCCACGGCGCAGCAGCACTCACGGAAAAACCAGTCGCTGTCACAGAAACTGCTAAAACCGAAGCCGTTAAAACAGCACTGCACCATTTTTTGAAATTCCCTATTTTTTTCATGTTTGTTTCCTTCCTCCTGTGCTGAAATTTTACAGATTGCGTCGGTGCGCCTCCTCTCCTGTGTGCCATTCCCGTCTGTTTTACATAAAAATAGAACAAAAAATATTTAAAGCACAAATTTAGTATATACTAAAAAAATGAGTATAGCAACAGAAAATGATAAAAAATTTTAAATAAAAAGAGGCGTTTTATCACAAAACGCCGCCCTAGCCTCTTCTTTTTCTACGTTTTATGGCGGCGTTCCTGAAAATCCATCCTGGATTTTCCCTTCCTTTCTCCTTCTCTTCCCCCGCCCTAGTCTC
>JAAWCO010000060.1 GCA_022793315.1 Clostridiales bacterium
CGCTGCCTGAGGCCGCGCTTCCCCAGCTTCCAGTGGCAGGAGGAACCGTGGATGAGGTGGCGGTAAAAGCAGAAGCGCCGCCCTCTTTTCCCCTGTCCTCCGGTATGGAAAGCCGTATTCGGATGGTGATTGATGCACCGGCGTTTCTGCTGGCCCCGGTGGAGTCAGACCGGACAGTGGGAACGGTCCGTTATTTACTGGACGACCGGGAGCTGTGCCGTCTGCCGCTGCTGACGGCGGCAGCGGTCGAGGCGCGGCCGGTGGCTACTTACAGTGAGCGTTTTCGGCGCTTTTTAAAAGAACTGGTGGCCGGGTTTGCCGGTCCACCCGCCTGAAAACGGCGGTATTTCCCATGTGGAGAAAGGCGAGATGTCAAAATGAGTGAGGAACGGCTGCAAAAGCTGCTTTCCGAATGCGGGGTGGCTTCCCGACGCAAAGCGGAGGAGCTGATCCGTCAGGGAAAGGTTCGTGTGAATGGCCGCCGGGCGGGACTGGGGGACAAGGCCGACCTTCGTCGAGATACTGTCACAGTGGAGGGCCGCCGATTGACTGTGCCGGAGAAAAAGGTTTATCTGATGCTGCATAAGCCGCGGGGCTTTGTCACCACCCTGAGCGATGAAAAGGGACGTAAATGCGTGGCGGACCTGGTGACAGGCGCCGGAGTTCGTGTTTTTCCGGTGGGGAGATTGGACCGGGACTCTGAGGGACTGCTGCTGCTGACCAACGATGGGGAGTTTACCAACGCGCTGACCCATCCTGCAGCGCATGTGCCCAAGGTGTATCGGGTTACCCTTCGGCAGAGCGTCTCCGATGAACAGACACTCCGGTTCCGGGAGGGACTGGTGCTGGACGGGAAAAAGACGGCGCCGGCAGAATTTCAGGTGCTTCTTCGGGAGCCGGAGCGCACTGTAGCGGAGGTGGTCCTTTACGAGGGCCGTAACCGTCAGATCCGCCGGATGTGCGAGCTTTTGGGTCTGGAGGTGATCCGTCTGCGCCGTGTGTCAATGGGAGGCGTTAAGCTGGGAATGCTTCCGCCCGGCAAATGGCGGGCTTTGTCGCCCAAGGAGGTCCGGCAGCTGATGATACTGGGCAACATCAAATCCAAAGACGCGCTCAAATATTCTCGGAGCAGAGGGGGGCCGGACCATGATCGAAATCCTTCCCGCTGATCCGGAAGAACTCGCTCAGCTGGACAGAGGAGATATCGGGAGAGAGGGACTTCTCCGCGGCGTCGTTTTGTGGGAACGGAAGGAACGCCAGGGCTATTGCCTTTATACAGTTTGCGGGAAAAAGGTAGAGCTGCTTCTGGCTTCGGCGCCGGATTTGACGCTGAAGGATAGTCTGATAAGAGCAGCGCTGAATACGGCTTATCTGGAAGGTGCAGAGCTGGGTCTGTGCCGAACTCCGACACTGGAAGAGGCCGTTCGGTGTCTGGGGTTTAAAGACACACCGGACGGCTGGTGTGTTCCGCTTCGCGAATTTTTTAACAGGAAATGTCGTCAACCTTGAGAAAACGCCTTGTCAATCGGAAAAAGATACGATATAATATACAGGATTTGGGCAATTTGAGCCGCAGACATTGTGCGGGCAAATCGCCTGCGGAATGACTTCCGGCATATCATTGGAGTGCTTCGGCACTTTTGAAAGGCGTGGTTAAGAAAATGGACATGCGTTCCCAGCTGGAAAAACTGAACGAGGTCGTGGCGGCGGGGGAGAAATCTGCCGCCCGCCAGCGGTTGCTTCGCTTCTTTGACGCCGATACCTTTGTGGAGATCGACCGTCTGGCGAAGGATGGCGACCGTCCCGCTGAAGTGGTGGCCGGGTATGGCAGCGTCGATGGCTGCCCGGTCTATGCCTTTGCGCAGGACCACGAGGTCTGCTGCGGCGCTGTAGGCCGTGCACAGGCCGCCAAAATTCAGAAAATTTATGCTCTGGCCGCACAGAACGGCGCTCCGGTTGTTGCCATGTTTGACAGCGACGGCGCCAAGCTGGGCGAAGGGATTGACGCGATGGATGCTATCGCGGATATTCTGCTTGCTGCCAATAATCTTTCCGGCGTGGTGCCGCAGATTGCGCTGATTGCCGGTCCCTGTGTCGGCTCTGCCGCTCTGATCGCGGCAAATGCCGATGTGACGGTGAAAGTGAAGGATGCGGATTATTATCTGAACCCGGGTGATGAGTCCGCTGCTGCTTCGGTATGTGCAGAAGATGAGGCGTCTGCTCTGGATAAGGTTCGCCAGCTGATTTCTCTTCTGCCCGCGAATAATCTGGCGGCAGCTCCCGCTTTTGAATTCGACGGTGCAGCCGCAGAGGGGCAGGACGCCGTTTCTGCGATGGAGGCGGCGGCAGATGCCGGCTCGCTGTTCCTGTTTGATGCCGATTCCGATTGTAAAACGGCGCTGGCCCGCATTGGAGGTCTGTCCTGCGGTCTGCTGGCGCTGACCGGCGATAAGGTGGAAGGCTGTGCCTGCTCCCGCCTGGCCCGTTTCATTCGTTTGTGCGACGGCTTTTCCATTCCGGTGGTCAGCTTTGTGGATGCTGCTGGCTTTGCCTGCCTGAAGGGGGCAGCCAAGCTGTCTCATGCCTATGCCGAGGCCACCACGGCCAAGGTGACGGTGATCACAGGACGGGCGTATGGTTCCGTCTATATTGCTGCTGCCGGAAAATCGGCGGGAGCCGATGCGGTGCTGGCATGGCCTGTTGCGGCGATTTCTCCGCTGAATCCGGAGGCTGCTATTCATCTCTTCTGGAAGGACCGTCTCGCCGGTCTTTCTGATCCTGTTACCGGCCGTCAGAAGCTGGCGGAGGAATATGCAGAGAAGGAATGCTCGGCCCTTCGCGCGGCAGCGGACGGAGCCGTCACCGATGTGATTGCGCCTGATGCGACCCGCTCCCGACTGATCGCGCTGCTGGATATGCTGGCCGGAAAACGGGTTTCCCGTCTGCCGAAAAAGCATTCCAATATGCCGCTGTAAGAGCTCTTAATGATGTCCATAAAGCGGTAAACCGCTATTTTTAAGTAACTTATAAAAAGGATGGATAGACGATGAAACGCTTTCATATCAAGGTGAATGGTAATGCGTACGACGTGGAAGTTGAAGAGGTTGGCGCCGGTACTTCGACTCCGGTCGCTGTTTCGGCTCCGGCAACGGCGCCTGCCGCGCCGGCTGCTCCCGCTCCTGCCGCTGCACCGGCAGCCCCGGCGGCTGCTCCCGCTGGCGCGGAGACGGTTAACGCCCCTATGCCCGGCAATATTTTGAGTGTCAATGTCAAGGCCGGCGATCAGGTAACCAAGGGGCAGGTGCTTTTGATCCTGGAAGCCATGAAGATGGAAAATGAAATCATGTCTCCCCGCGACGGTGTCATTGCGGGTGTTCATGTAAATAAGGGCGACAGCGTTGATTCCGGCAAGCTGCTGATTTCCCTTCAGTAACTCCCATTGATCTGACGGCGGGATCTTTCCGCCAGAAAGGAAGGATGAAAATTGGCTAAGGTCGGTATTACTGAAACGATACTGCGTGACGCACATCAGTCTCTGATCGCCACACGGATGACCACCGAAGAGATGCTTCCCGCTCTTGAGCTGCTGGATGGTATAGGGTATCATTCGTTGGAATGCTGGGGCGGCGCCACCTTTGACGCCTGCCTGCGTTTTCTGAATGAGGATCCCTGGGAGCGACTGCGCACCCTGCGCAAGCATATGCCCAAAACCAAATTGCAGATGCTTTACCGCGGCCAAAATATGCTGGGTTACCGGCATTATGCCGATGATGTGGTGGAATATTTTGTTCAGAAATCGGTGGCCAATGGGATCGATGTGATCCGTATTTTTGATGCTCTCAACGATATCCGCAACCTGGAGACCTCGATCCGTGCGGCAAAAAAGGAAAAGGGAGCTCATGCACAGGTGGCGATTTCGTATACCACTGGTCCCACCTATGACATCGACTATTATGTTCAGTATGCCAAGAAAATTGAAGAGGTGGGCGCTGATTCCATTTGCCTGAAGGACATGGCCGGGCTTTTGGTGCCGTATAATACCTATGAACTGGTCAAGGCGCTCAAGGAGACGGTGAAAATCCCGATCCAGATTCATTCCCATTTTACGGCGGGCATTGCCGATATGGTGATGATGAAGGCGATTGAGGCGGGGGCAGATGTGATTGATACCGCTTTGTCACCGCTTGCGCTGGGAACCTCCCATCCAGCAACAGAGTCGATGGTTGCGGCGCTGGCTGGCACCCCTTATGACACCGGCCTCGATTTAAAGAAGCTGAAGGAAATCAGCCCGATTTTTGCCGATTTACGCCGTAAGTATCTTGAAAGCGGCCAGCTCAATCCGAAAATGCTGGAAGTGGATACCAACGCTTTGATTTATCAGGTACCAGGCGGCATGCTCTCTAACCTGGTCAGCCAGCTCAAACAGGCAGGCAAGGAGGATCAGCTGGAAGAGGTGCTTCAGGAGGTGCCGCGCGTCCGTAAAGATGCCGGTTATCCTCCGCTGGTCACCCCCTCCTCTCAAATTGTGGGGACCCAGGCGGTGTTCAATGTTATCGGCGGGGAACGCTATAAGATGGTCACTAAGGAATTCAAGGGTCTGGTCCGCGGAGAATACGGCCGCACACCGGTGCCGCTGGATCCGGAATTTGTGAAAAAGATCATTGGAGCGGAGGAGCAGATCACCTGCCGTCCCGCTGATCTGCTGGAACCAGAGCTGGAAAAAACTCGGAAAGAAATGGCCGAATGGTATGAGCAGGAGGAAGATGTGCTTACCTATGCTCAATTTGGTCAGGTTGCTGTCAAATTTTTTGAAAAGCGCCGTAATGCCAAATACGGAATCGACGGCAAGCATTTGAATGCCGATGAGCAGGTTCATCCGGTTTAAAAAACGGAGAAAAACATACAGGAAAGCCCCATTATCAATGGGGCTTTCCTGTATGTTGGAGCTGCTGCGGTTCAGGGAGCGAGGCTCTTTGCTTTGAGGGAAAATAGTATCAGAACTGTCATTCCTTGTTCATAGAGTGTTGGTTGACAGCCCTCCTTTCAGCCTGTAAAATAGAGGAAATAAGGAACCGGTGGTCGGGCTGTCTCCCCGCCGGTCCTTGTGCACACCCAAAAGCTGACGGAGCAAGGAGGGTAAAACCGTCATGACGAAAAGCATGACCGGCTATGGCCGGTATGAGGCGGCGGTATCCGGTATGGATATCACCGTAGAGGTGAAATCGGTCAATCATCGGTATTATGAGTTTTCTTCCCGCGTACCGCGGGCCTATGCCTTTTTGGACGAAAAGCTCAAGTCTCATATGCAGCGTTCCATTTCCCGCGGAAAGGTAGAGGCTTCTGTCTGGATTGAAACGCTGGAGGCTCCTGTCAGTGAGGTGGCGGTGAACCGTTCGCTGGCTGAGGGCTATGTACAGGCCTGTCGTGAGCTCAGTCAGCTTTACAACCTGCCTGACGATTTAACGGCAGCAACGCTGGCGCGTGTGCCCGATATTCTGACGGTCCGCCGGGCGGAGACCGATGAAGAGGTTCTTTGGGAGGCGGTGCGTGGGGTAGCCGATGAGGCGCTTTCCCGTTTTATCGCGATGAGGGAAAGGGAAGGAGCTCGATTGCGTGAGGATATCCTCTCCCGATGTGAGACCATTTTACAGGCCGTTGCTTTTGTGGAGGAGCGATCTCCACGGACAGTTCAGGAGCATATGGACAAGGTGGAGGCCCGGATGCGGGAGCTGCTCAGCAGTGTAACGGTGGATGAACAGCGTCTGCTTTCGGAGGCGGCCCTGTTCGCGGATAAAATTGCTGTGGCGGAGGAAACGGTGCGCCTGCGCAGCCATCTGGACCAGCTTCAGCTGTTAATAGATGGGGATGAACCGGTGGGACGCAAGCTGGACTTTCTGGTACAGGAAATCAACCGTGAGGCCAATACCATCGGCTCCAAATCGCAGGATATTGAGCTGGCCCGTGTCGTGGTGGATATCAAAGCAGAAATTGAGAAAATCCGTGAGCAAATACAGAATATCGAATAGGCCTTTTGTTTAATCAACAGCAAAATGCCCAGAGGCGAAAGGATTTTTCGCCAGGCAAGGCAAATTTTCTCAGGCATCCTGGTATGGTGGAAAAGACTCGCTGCCCGGGCGTGTAAACCCGGCCTAATCGCTGGCTGTTTGGCTATACTTTCAAACAGAGCGGTGGATTTTCAAAAGAAAAAGAGAATACTTTCCACTGAACAAAGATTTTCTGCTGAAAAGGTGCCTTTGGCTAAGAAGGGGATTTCCACCCGGGAATGCTTTTTGTCGAACGTATTTTTCGATAAAAAGGGGAAAAGAGGAATACAGATGAAGCTAATCAACATTGGTTTCGGCAATATGGTGTCCGCCAACCGTCTGGTAGCGATTGTCAGTCCGGAGTCCGCTCCAATCAAGCGGGTTATTTTGGACGCCAAGGACCGCGGTTCCCTGATAGACGCCACCTATGGTCGTCGTACCCGCGCCGTACTGATCACCGACAGCGATCATGTGATTCTGTCCGCTGTGCAGCCGGAAACGGTGGCCAACCGGATGAGTGACCGCGACGGGGAAGAGGAGGAGCTGGAGGATGAGGACTGAACGGGGAATGCTGATCGTTCTGTCCGGGCCGTCCGGTTCGGGCAAGGGAACGCTGGTAAAAAGCCTGCTGTCCCGGCGGGATGACACGGTTTTATCGGTGTCGATGACCACCCGTTCTCCCCGTCCCGGCGAGGAGGAGGGCGTCCATTATTTTTTCCGTTCCCGTGAAGAGGCGGAGGAGATGATCGCCAGAGGCGCTCTGCTCGAATATGCGGAATATAACGGTCATTATTATGGCACGCCGGAACAACCCATTCTTCACTGGCTGGAGCAGGGAAAAAATGTTTTGCTGGAGATTGAGGTGCAGGGGGCAGAACAGGTGATGGACCGCCGCCCCGACCTCATCTCGATTTTTATCGCTCCCCCTTCCATAGAGGAGCTGGAGGGCCGCCTGCGCGGGCGAGGAACAGAGACAGAGGAAGCGGTAGCCGGACGGCTGAAGGCCGCCCGGCAGGAACTGTCCCGTGCTTTTCGCTATGATTATGTGGTTCTTAATGACGAGGTGGAAACAGCGGTCAACCGGGTCCAGGCTATTTTGGATGCGGAGAGGATGCGGTACCCCCGTATGAAGAACCTGATTTTGGAGGTAATGGAAGATGCTGAAACCGACAGACATTGAAACCATTCGCGGCAAAGAGAGCCGCTACGCTGTGGTGGTGGGAGTTGCCAAACGTGCCCGCGAAATCGCTGATGCGGCTGAGGCGGGAGGAGAGATTCTCATTGAAAAGCCGGTGAGCCTGGCGATCAATGACTTTAAAAGCAATGATGTCAAGCTGATCGTCCATCGAGACGGGGAATAACCTTTTTTCAGAGCAAAAGCGGGGTGAGGCGGTGCTGCTGCCCAAAATAGCCAGAATTGCGGTGGAACAGGCGTCGTTTCACTTTGACAAGCTGTATGACTATCTTCTGCCGGACGGAATGGGTCCGGTGTCTCCCGGCTGTCGGGTATTGGTACCGTTTGGCGGAGGTAATCGCCGCCGCCAGGGGATTCTGATGGAAATCACGGAACACCTTTCTCCTGAGCTGAACGGCAAGGGGCAAACCAGGCGGCTCAAGCCGGTGATAGCGGTACTGGATCACGAGCCGTTTCTGAATGAGGAGCTGCTGGCGCTGGCCAGATGGCTGAGAGAACGCACCTTCTGCCCTCTGTTTGATGCGGTGAAGGCCATGCTTCCCACTGGTCTTTCCCTGAAGATACGGACCGCCTACTGTCTGGCGGAGGGGGTGACCCCCGAACAGACCGCATTGCTTCTGCCGGAGGAACGGCAGGCTGCGCTGCTGGCATCGCGCTCCCGAAAGGGGATTGACCGGGAGAAAATGCTGGGAGAGCTGGGACTTTCCGCTGACAGTGATCTTCCCGAACGGCTGGTTCAGGCGGGTCTGCTGGTCAGACTGGATGCGGCCTCCAGACTGGTAGGAGATGCCAGTTTGCAGATGATGCGTCCTCTTTTTACCGGTGCAGAGCTGGAGGAAGCAGCAAAGGCACGCGGTTGTACATCGAAACAGAGAACGGTTCTCCGGTTGCTGGAGGAGGCAGGCAGCGCTTCGGTGAAAGAGCTGTGTTATTTTTGTTCGGTAACTCCGGCGGTAGCGGCGGCCCTGCAAAAAAAGGGACTGGCGGAATTTTATCAGGCAGAGGTACTTCGATCGCCCTGTCGGGAGGCAGGCTGTCCGCCTGTCGTTTCCTCACAGCTGAATCCTGAGCAGCAGGCGGCTTATGATGCTCTTCTGGCGCTGTACCGGTCGGGAAAGGCGGCGGCTTCTCTGCTGTATGGTGTGACCGGCAGCGGAAAAACCCAGGTGTATATGAATCTGATCGACCAGGTCATTGCTGATGGGCGGCAGGTTATCGTCCTGGTTCCGGAAATCTCCCTGACCCCACAGATGATGGAGCTGTTTTTATCCCGTTATGGGAATCGAGTGGCCGTCATGCACAGCGCGCTGGCGATTGGCGAACGGCTGGATGAATGGAAGCGCATCCGCCGGGGAGAGGCCTGTATTGTGGTGGGAACCCGTTCTGCTATATTTGCCCCCTGCTCCCAGCTGGGACTGATTGTTATGGATGAAGAGCAGGAGCATACCTATAAATCGGAAGCGTCCCCCCGCTATCATGCACGGGATGTGGCGAAATTCCGGTGTGCCCATCAGGGAGCGCTTCTGCTGCTTACCTCGGCTACTCCGTCGGTGGAAAGCTATCATGCGGCGAAAAGCGGTCGATATTCCCTTCAGGTATTGTCCTCCCGTTATGGAGGCGCAGCCCTGCCTCGGGTGGAGGTGGTGGATATGCGTCAGGAGGGGATTCCGCTGGAGGGCGGCGTGATCAGCGAACGCTTGAAGCGGGAGATGGACAGCTGCCTGGCATCGGAGCGCCAGGTGATTTTGCTGCTGAACCGGCGCGGCTTTAACACCTTTGTTTCCTGCCGCTCCTGCGGGCATGTGATCTCCTGCCCTTCCTGCAGCATATCGCTGACCTATCATCGGGCCAATGGACGGCTGATGTGCCACTACTGCGGGCATACACAAGCGCCCTCCGCTGTTTGCCCCGCCTGCCGTTCCGACAAGCTGCGTTATGCCGGTTTGGGCACGCAGCGGGTAGAGCAGGAGCTGGAGCTGCTGTTTCCCGGTGTGCCCGTCCTGCGGATGGATACCGATACGACTATGTCGCGTTTTTCTTACGAGAACCGCTTTCGTGAGTTTGCGCAGGGCCGGTACCGCATTATGGTGGGAACGCAGATGGTGGCTAAAGGACTGGATTTTCCACAGGTGGGCCTGGTAGGGGTGCTGTCCGCGGATCAGTCTCTGTATAGCGGAGATTTCCGCAGTTTTGAAAACACGTTCTCCCTGCTGACCCAAGTGGTGGGGCGCGCCGGCCGCCGGGAACAGGAAGGAAAGGCACTGATCCAGACCTATACGCCCGAAAGCTATGTGATTGAGCTGGCGGCAAGACAGGATTATACCAGCTTTTATGAGCTGGAGATTGCGTCCCGCCGAATGATGAAATACCCTCCTTATACCGATCTTTGCCTCTTTGGCTTTGTAGGCGCAGAGGAAGAAGCGGTTCGTCAGGGGGCGCATCAATTTTTGAACAGTCTGCAACATGCAGCGACCCAGTCCTATCGGGATATTCCTGTGATCGCGTTGGACCCTTCGCCGGCCACTGTAGCGCGTGTTTCCGGAAAATACCGGTATAAGCTATTGATTAAAACAGTCAATAACGCCCGCTTGCGTCAGCTGGTAACGGAACTGGTCACCGCTTTTGGCCGAATGCCGGAAAATCGTTCGGTTTCCCTGTTTGTGGATGTTAATCCCGCCGTGATTCTCTAAACAGGGATATGGAGTTGTCTGAGTCAAAAAATTGACAAGTATCTTTACTTAACACTTTTATTTTATCTCGAAAGGTTGCGGTTATTGATGGCGATTCGTAAAATATTAAATGAAAAGGACTCATCGCTGCAGACTGTATGCCGCCCGGTGACAGACTTTAATGAGCGGCTGTGGCAGCTGCTGGACGATATGGCGGATACCCTGCATAAGGCGGACGGCGTTGGGCTGGCGGCCCCGCAGGTGGGGGTGCTCCGCCGGCTGTTTATTATGGATTTGGGCGATGGTGTGATTGAGGCCATCAATCCGGAGCTGATTGACCCTCAGGGGGTTCAGGAGGGAACAGAGGGCTGTCTTTCCTGCCCGGGAGAGTGGGGAATCACCCGCCGTCCAATGACAGTTACTCTGAAGGCTCAGGACAGGAATGGCAAGGAATTCACCTTGACGGGCACGGAATTACTGGCACGCTGTATCTGTCATGAAAATGATCATCTTGACGGTATTTTGTTCAAAAAGCATGTGATCCGTATGCTGGAACCCGACGAAATTTGAATTCATCTCAACCGACGGGAGGCGCATGTATGCGTATCGTATTTATGGGCACGCCGGAATTTGCAGTCCCCTGCCTCGAACGCTTGCTGAATGACGGCCATCAGGTGACGCTGGTGGTTACACAGGCGGATAAGCCGAAGGGACGTGGACATCGGCTTCAGCCTACACCGGTCAAGGCCTGTGCAGAGGCGCATGGCGTGGAGGTTTTCCAGCCGGAGGGACTGCGGGGCGATGAGGCATATCGCCGGATTGAAGGGGAAAACCCTGACCTGATTGTGGTGACCGCTTATGGCAGGATTTTGCCTCAAAGGATACTTGAAATTCCCCGTTGCGGCTGTATCAATGTACACGCTTCCCTGCTGCCGAAATATCGGGGGGCAGCGCCGATTCAGTGGGCGGTGATCAATGGGGAGAGTGAAAGCGGCGTAACCACCATGCAGATGAACACGGGGCTGGATACAGGGGATATGCTGTTGAAGCGCACCTGCCCTATCTTTCCAGATATGACAGCCGGTGAGCTTCACGACCGGCTGGCGCAGGAAGGTGCTCAGGTGCTTTCTGATACGCTGAAGGCACTGGAGGCAGGAGCCCTTCGGCCTCAGAAACAGGAAGAAGCGGCCTCCAGCTATGCGCCTATGCTGGATAAGTCGCTGGGCCGGATCGACTGGACGCTGCCAGCGTCTGTACTCCATAACCGGGTACGGGGGCTCAGTCCCTGGCCGTCGGTTACCGTTTTTTGTCAGGGAAAACCATTGAAACTGCACCGGACAGCTGTGGGAGAAGAGTATACCGACGTGGCGCCGGGCACAATTGTAAAGGAGAATCCCCTGACGATTGCCTGCGGTGGAGGCACTACCCTCCTTTTGCAGGAGATACAGGCAGAGGGAACACGCCGGATGACGGCGGAGGAATATCTGTGCGGGCATCCTCTTCCGGTGGGTTCCCGCCTGGAATCCGATAAGGAGTGATAGTATGCCGTTTTATTTTATGGATTACTGGTATCTGATTTTAGTGCTCCCGGCAGTCCTGCTTTCACTGGTGGCGCAGGTCCGGGTACAGTCCACCTTCAGTAAGTACAGCAAGCTGGGGACTGGTAGCGGGATGACCGGCCGGCAGGCATCAGAGGAGATACAGCGCCGCAACGGCATTCGTGTTCCGCTGGAACAGGTAAGCGGTTCCATGACCGATCATTATGACCCGAAGTCCAATGTGATCCGGCTTTCGGAAACGGTCGGAGAGGTGCGCTCTATTGCCGCCATTGGCGTAGCGGCCCATGAAACCGGACACGCCCTCCAGTATGCGGAGGAATATGGCCCGGTAAAGATTCGCACGCTGATTTATCCTGCCACCAGATTTGCGGCCACCTTTTCTCCTTACCTTGTGCTGGCGGGACTGCTGTTCTCTTTTCCGATTCTCGCTTACGCAGGTGTAGCCTTTTTTGCGCTGTCCACCATTTTCCAGCTGCTGACACTGCCGGTGGAATTTAATGCCAGTGCTCGCGCCATGAAGGCGCTACGGGAAGGCGGCATTCTGACAGAGGAGGAGCTGAAGGGAGTGAGGAAGGTTTTGACTGCCGCGGCCATGACCTATGTCGCCGCTCTGTTTATGTCTCTGATGAGTCTGCTGCGTCTGCTGATCCTCGTCATGGGCCGCGGCCGGCGGAACGATTGATGGGTACGGGTGCCAGACAGACGGCGGTAGAGGCCCTGCTGCGGGTTCATCGAGACGGCGGCTATTCCCATATCGTGTGGGAAGAGGCGATGAATCCCAGCGGTCTGTCGGGAGAGGACCGAACCTTTGCCTCCCGCCTGTTTTATGGTGTGATTGAACGGCGGCTGACACTGGACTTCCTGATTGGAAGCCGGTCGCGGACACCTCTGAATCGGCTGCATCCGGCAGTGAGAGAAATTTTGCGGACAGGGGCCTACCAGCTGGTTTTTCTGGACCGCATTCCCCCTTCTGCGGCGGTGAATGAGGCGGTTAAGCTGACCCGCGCTATGCGTCAGGGACACGCTGCCGGCTATGTCAATGCCGTGCTCCGCGGGATTGCCCGGGAGGGGCGTTTGCAGCTGGAGCAGCTGCCGGCAGGGAGCGCAGGGGATGAGATCCGCTATTCCTGCCCGCGGGAGCTGATCAACCTCTGGAAAGAGGCGTATGGAGAGGCGGAGGCTCAACAGCTGGTCTCCCATATCAACGATTCACCTGATACCTGTATCCGTGTGAACACGAATCGCATTTCTTATGCACATTTTCGAGAAAGAATCACTGAACAGGGGATTGCCTTTGCAGACGAACCGGGACTGCCCGGTTGTCTGCGGATAGAGGAGCCGCGGCGGCTGAAAGAGGAAAAAGAGCTTTCGGCTTTCTGGTATTCACAGGACGCGGCGTCGCAGTGGTGCTGTGCACTGCTGGACCCTCAGCCAGGGGAGCGGATCGCCGATGTCTGCGCTGCTCCAGGTGGAAAGGCATTGACCTGTTCTCAGTGGATGGAGAACCGCGGGTACCTGCTGGCGGGGGATATCTATGAGCACAAAGGTGAGGTGATCCACCGCCGGGCCGCAGAATTCGGGGCGTCTCTTCTGGAGACGGTATGCCGGGATGCCTCTCAGCCCTGTCCGCCGGAATGGCAGGAATCATTCGACCGGGTGCTGTGCGATGTTCCCTGCTCCGGTCTGGGGGTGATTCGCCGCAAGCCGGAAATCCGATATAAGCCGCTGGATACTTTTCAGGCGCTGCCGCCGCTTCAGTACGCGATTCTCAGTGAGGCCTCCAAAATGGTGAGGCAAGGTGGTGTTCTTCACTATTCTACCTGTACCCTCAACCCAGCGGAAAATGAAGAGCTGGTCCGGCGATTTCTGAAGCAGAATACGGATTTTGTACCGCGGCTGCTGACCGATTCGACAGCCTGTGATCCCCGTCGTCTGTTTGAGGCGAACGGAGAGGCGCCTTCGTATCAAATGACGCTGATGCCGCACCGTCATCATTGTGATGGCTTTTATATGGCTTCCTTTGTTCGTCTCCCCAGAGAATAAGGAGACTGACGTTTTTTCTGCTGAAAGGTCTGGTTGTATCATGAACACAGAACCCATAAGTGCTGACCTGCTGCCCGACATTCGTTCCCTGACGGGGGAGCAGCTGGAGGCTTATGTTCACTCGCAGGGGCTTCCCCTCTTTCGCGCCGCGCAGATCCGGCACTGGCTGGATGGGGGAGCGCGGAATTTCGATCAGATGACCAACCTTCCACTTTCGCTGAGAGAGCAGCTGAAAAAAAGTTTCCGGGTTTTCGGAGTGAATATTGAAAAAAAGCTTGTATCCTGTGTGGACGATACGGTAAAATATTTATATATACTGCCGGATAATGAAACGGTGGAGTCGGTTCTGATGCATTATCGTCACGGCTGGTCTCAATGTCTTTCCACGCAGGTGGGATGCAAAATGGGATGTGTTTTCTGCGCTACCGGTCTGGGAGGCTTTGTACGCAATCTGACCTCGTCCGAAATGCTTGCTCAAATTGAGGCCGCTCAGCAGGATGCAGGAATCCGCGTGTCATCGGTGGTTTTGATGGGAATGGGAGAACCTCTCGAGAACTTTGAAAACGTTCTCCATTTTGTCACTGAACTGGCTGCGCCGGGGGGAATACAAATCGGTATGCGGCACATTTCGCTCTCCACCTGCGGGCTTGTGGACCGGATGTATCAGCTGATGGAGCACCGGCTTCAGCTGACCCTTTCCGTGTCGCTTCATGCGCCGAATGACGAGCTGCGTTCCCGCCTGATGCCGATAAATCGGCGCTGGCCTTTGTCAGAGCTGATGAAGGCCTGTGACGATTATTTCGCTGCCACCGGACGGCGCATTTCGTATGAATATGCCATGATCGATGGGGTGAACGACACGCCGGCCTGTGCGTCGCAGCTGGCCGGCCTGCTGAAACATAAAAACTGTCATGTCAATCTGATTCCGGTCAACCGGGTCGCGGAGTCCGGCCTGAACCGCAGCAGCGTCCGGCGCCTGCGGGATTTCCAGGAGGAGCTGTCCCGGCAGGGAATCAATGTGACAGTAAGAAGAACGCTGGGGGCGGATATTCAGGCCTCCTGCGGACAGCTTCGGCGGGGGAGTGAGTGACGGCTTTCCTGCGCCGGAAATGCGGAAGGAGGAAACAGCGTTGAGAGCTTTTGGACGATCCGATACTGGTCGTGTGCGCACCAGCAACCAGGATGCCTTCATCTGTGGAAACCTGCCGGGTGATGCGATGTTTGCCGTTGTCAGCGACGGCATGGGCGGCGCCAATGGGGGCAATGTGGCCAGTTCCATAGCAATCCGGGTGATTTCTGACCGTATTTTGGAAGTTTACCGGGAAGGAATGGGAGAAACTTCTCTTCGCCATATGCTGGAAAGCGCGGTTTCCGCTGCCAATGTCGAAATTTTTGACGCCGCCATGGCCGACACCGATCTGCGGGGAATGGGAACCACAGTGGTATCGTTGCTGGTGACCGGCGGTCAGGCCCATATCGCCCATGTAGGGGACAGCCGGGCTTATCTGGCGGAGCAGGATGGACTCAGGCAGATCACGCGGGATCATTCTATTGTACAATCTATGGTGGAAAAGGGACAGCTGACGCCGGAGGAGGCGCGCAACCATCCGCGCAAGCATTTTATCACGCGGGCTCTTGGTGTGGAAGAGGCGGTGGAATGCGAATATAATGCCTTTTCCTTTCCGCCGGAAGGGCGGTTGCTCCTGTGTACTGACGGACTCACCAATATGGTGGAGACCGATGATATAGATCAGATTGTCCGGTCGTCGGAGGTAGACGACATCCCCGATCAATTGATCAGTGCCGCCAACAGGGCCGGTGGCAGCGATAATATTACCGTTGTTGTGGTGGCCCCCTGACGCACCAGTATACGATAGCAGGCGGTGCGGCCAGAATCTGAATCAGGAGTGATGGTTTCGTGGATAAGTATATGGGGAAACGTCTGGATGGACGGTATGAAATTAAGGAATTAATCGGTGTCGGCGGAATGGCTTACGTCTATAAGGCTTATGACAGCATTGATGATCGAACCGTCGCCGTGAAGATTCTGAAGGATGAATTTCTTGCCAATGAGGAATTCACCCGCCGCTTTAAAAATGAATCCAAGGCAATTGCCATCCTGTCTCATCCAAACATCGTCAAGGTGTACGATGTGAGTTTTGGCGAGCGTCTCCAATACATTGTGATGGAGTATATCGACGGAATTACCTTAAAAGAATACATTGAACAGCAAAAGGATATCAAATGGAAGGAAGCTGTGCATTTCACTGTTCAGATTCTTCGGGCCCTCCAGCATGCCCACGATAAAGGGATCGTCCATCGGGATATCAAGCCTCAAAATATTATGCTGCTGCCGGACGGCACCATCAAAATGACCGATTTTGGGATCGCCCGTTTTTCCCGTGTTGATATCCGCGCCACATCAGCCCCTGACAAGGCCATTGGTTCGGTGCATTACATCAGTCCCGAACAGGCGCGCGGTGAAATCACTGATGAGAAGGCAGACATCTATTCGGTGGGCGTGATGCTGTACGAGATGCTGACCGGCCGCTTGCCCTTTGAAGCGGATAACGCGGTATCGGTGGCGATTATGCAGCTTCAGTCGGAGCC